>JBAWCO010000933.1:0-2338 GCA_049590315.1 Occallatibacter sp.
GGTCAGTGGTGGTGGCGTGTTCATTGAATTGATTCGAAACCAGGTTGGTGAGCTGATACTGTGCTTGGGCCAGGGCCGGCGCCATGAGAAGAACGAGGCCGAGGCAAGGGACGACTGCGATTCTGCGAACCTGCATATTTCACTCTCCAAGGGGAATTCAGGAGCAGAGGGAGATCGAAACCGGCGGCCGAAGCTACCGGACGCGGGAACCCTCTCTGGCCTTCCAGTTCGTGATCCTAGGCCGCGATGCGAACGGAAGTTGTCATCCTCTTGTCACCAGTTTGCTAATTTCTCTTGATTGGAATAACCCCGTCACGCCTTCGGCATAAGGAAGCATGTGCCGACTTCTTCGCCAACGATATCGGAAACATTGGTGCCGAAAAGCGTGCAAATGGCCTTTGGCCAGCCAGGATGCGAAGGGACGCGGGGCGCGCGATCATTATCAGTTCCGGGATATAGCTCCGGCATAAGCGCGGAGCTATTCAACCGTTACTGACTTTGCTAGATTGCGCGGCTGATCGACGTCGCAGCCGCGGCGGACTGCGATGTAATAGGCCAGGAGCTGCAGTGGCACAATCTCAATCAGCGGCGATAGAAGCTCGAAGGCGGGGGGGATGTGAATGACGTGCTCCACCAAGTTGCCGATGGTGGTGTCGCCCTCGGTAGCTACTGCGATCACGCGACCAGAGCGCGCCGTCACTTCCTGGATGTTCGAGAGAGTCTTCTCGTAGCGCAGTTTGGATGCCGGGTCGGAATCGTCGCGCGTAACCAGGACCACTACAGGCAGGGTCTCATCGATGAGCGCATTGGGGCCGTGCTTCATTTCGCCCGCGGGATAGCCCTCGGCGTGGATATAAGAGATTTCCTTGAGCTTCAACGCGCCTTCGAGTGCGATGGGGAAATGGATGCCGCGGCCGAGATAGAGAAAGTCGCGGGCGGTTGAGAATTCTTTGGCCAACTGCTCGCATTGGTCTGTGCAGGAGCGAAGAGTCTCTTCGATCTTTCCGGGAATGCGACCGAGTTCCCCGATGAGGGCAATGGACCGCTCGGTATCAATGCGGCCGCGGAGTTGGCCCAGGTTGAGCGCCAGCAGAAAGAGCGCGGTGAGCTGCGAGGTAAAGGCCTTGGTGGAGGCTACGCCGATCTCAGGGCCGGCATGGGTGTAGATAGCGCCGTGTGCTTCACGTGCGACCATGGCGTCGACCACATTGCAGATCGCGACGGTCTTGGAGCCGAGAGCGATCATCTCGCGCTGCGCGGCGAGAGTGTCGGCTGTCTCGCCGGATTGGGTGATGAGCAGGCCGAGCGCATTGCGATCGGGGATGGGGTTGCGATAGCGATATTCGCTGGCGTAATCGACATCGACCGGCAGGCGCGCGAGGCGCTCGATCATGTACTTGCCGGCCTGGGCAGCGTGCCAACTGGTGCCGCAAGCGGCGATGTTGATACTGGATGCAGCGGCCAGTTCCTCATCGGAGATCTTCATCTCGCCCAGGAAGATTTTGCCGGAGTCGAGTGACACGCGGCCCAGAGTGGTATCCGTGATGGCGCGCGGCTGCTCCCAAATTTCTTTGAGCATGAAGTGCTTGTAGCCGCCCTTCTCAGCTTGAATCGGATCCCATTGAATGCGCGTGAGGGGACGGTGAATGGGGTTGCCGTCGAAGCCAGTGAGGGCGACGCCAGCGAGCGTGAGGATGGCCATTTCGCTGTCCCCGAGAAAGTAGATATTGCGCGTGTGGTGGAGAATGCCGGGGACGTCGGAGGCGACAAAGGACTCGCCTTCGCCGACGCCTATGACCACGGGCGGACCCAGGCGGGCGGCAACGATCTTGTCTGGCTCGAAGGCGGATAGGACGCCGAGCGCGAAGGCGCCAGTGAGACGCTTGACGGCGCGACGGACTGCGTCTTCGAGAAGGATCGGCTGGCCAGCGGCTTCCCCGTCATTCTGCACCTGCTCGATGAGGTGCGCGATGATCTCGGTGTCCGTCTCGGTGACGAATTTGTGACCCTGGTCCGTTAACTCGCGCTTCAGATCGAGGTAATTTTCAACGATGCCGTTGTGGACTACGACCAGGCGGCCCGAGCAATCGCGATGGGGGTGGGCGTTTTCTTCCGTGGGACGTCCGTGAGTGGCCCAGCGTGTGTGGCCGATTCCGAAGGTGCCTTCGAGGGGATGCTCGCGCAGTACCTCTTCGAGATTGGCGAGCTTGCCCTTGGCGCGTCGAACATCCAGAGTCTTGCTGGTTGGGCTGCCTACAGCGATGCCTGCTGAGTCATAGCCGCGATATTCGAGGCGCCGCAACCCCTCAATGATGACAGGGACTACCTTCTTGGGACC
>JBAWCO010000934.1:0-19167 GCA_049590315.1 Occallatibacter sp.
GTCGTGTTCCCCAGGGCGAGCGAAACCGTCAGAACTCGATGGTGCTAGCCCGTGTCTGACAAAAAAGTCCTTCAGCATAACTGTGCTGAATGATTTTACTTCGCAATCACCAAGAACTGGGCTGTTAAGAACTGGGGCCGCCATGTGGATTCCTCCGCTAAGAAGAGGACCTGTCCCGGAATGACCGGGCTAGCACAGCCCCTTGCATCGATGAGCTCGGTTTGTTGGAACGATCTAACATTCGCGACGCTCTGGCAAGAATTTCCTGCTTGCAGGAACCCCTGTGGTCACCTCCCAAGCCGTCATTGCTTATATCCGGAGCGGGGAAGGAGGGCCGCCGCCAGCATCGACACTCCGTCAACCCACAGCCCTTAAAATGGCCTTGCAGCGATTCAGGTAAGGTTGCCCGGTCCTCATGGAACGCTGGGGTCCCACGAACCGAAACCACAGCGCAATCGCAAGGGGGATGATGAAGAGATGAAGATGAACATCGAGGACCTTCCCCAACAGTTTGCCAGTGACAACTACGCCGGAATCTGCCCCGAGGCATGGGCTGCGATGGCGAGCGCGAACCGTGGCCATGCCTCTGCATACGGTGATGATCCGTGGACCGCGCGCGCTGCGGATGCCTTTCGAGAGCTGTTCGAAACCGATCTGGAGCTGTTCTTCGTATTCAACGGCACGGCTGCCAACTCTCTTGCGCTGGCATCGCTCTGCCAGTCGTATCATGGCGTCATTTGCGGAGATCAGGCGCACGTTGAAACAGACGAATGCGGCGCGCCCGAGTTCTTCTCCAACGGATCGAAGTTGCTGGTGGCCCGATGCGAGGATGGAAAACTAACACCCGCTTCCATTCATGACCTCGCCACCCGCCGCACCGACATCCACTATCCCAAGCCGCGTGTTGTAACCATCACTCAGTCCACCGAAACAGGCCAGGTCTACAAAGTGGAGGAGGTGCAAGCCATCTCCGGAGCCTGCAAGGCACATGGACTCTCTCTTCACATGGACGGAGCCCGCTTCGCCAACGCCTGCGCCAGTCTCGGGCTCAGCCCAGCCGAACTGAGCTGGAAGAGCGGCGTGGACGTGCTCTGCTTCGGCGGAACCAAGAATGGAATGGCTGTCGGCGAGGCCGTGCTTTTCTTCGATCGCGCGCTGGCAACCGATTTCGATTACCGCTGCAAGCAGGCTGGGCAGCTCGCGTCGAAGATGCGTTTCCTGGCCGCGCCATGGGTCGGCATGCTGGAGAGCGGCGCCTGGCTCGCCAACGCACAACACGCCAACCGGTGCGCCCGCTACTTTGCGGAGCGAGTGGCGCGCATTCCCAATATCACCATCACTTCGCCCGTCGATGCCAACACGGTCTTCCTCAGCGCTTCTGACAAGATCCTCGATCAACTCCGCGAGCGCGGATGGAAGTTCTACACCTTCATCGGTGGAGCAGCGCGCATCATGTTCGCTTGGGACACCGATCTGGCCCGCGTAGATGCGCTCATCGCCGACCTGGAAGCCTGCGCCGCCTAGCGCGTGTCTGCTATCAGCCAAGCCGCTGAAGGACGCAGCGATGGCAAAGTCGATGGACCGCATTTAGGAATTCAACGACTGATCTCCTGCGTCTGCGTGTTGTTTTGATGATGCTCGACCACAGGTCCCTGAACGAAATCCGGTGTTGACCCGGGGTGTTTGTCCCTGAATGCAACACCCAATTTCTTTGAGAGTCGCCGGAATCCCTCCCGTCTTTCCGGGGCAGAAGTCACCGCACCGCCCATTGACAACGCCACGCTCCCCAGCACGAGCCCCGCACCCAGCAACGTCCAAAGCGTAATCTTTTCCGAAGCTGCAAAATACCCCAGTGCAATCGCAACAATCGGATTCACATAAGCATGGCTCGCCACACGGCTTGCCGGCATTCGCCCAAGCAGCCACACAAACGCAGTAAACCCCACAAGCGATCCCGCAACAATCAAATACACCAGCGCAAAAGCGGCCTTGGGAGAAATCACCGGAAACGGATGCAGCTCTCCTGAAGCAAGCGACAGAATCAGCAGTACACTCCCGCCCAGCATCATCTCCGCTCCTGCCGTCATCACGCGCGACTTGGGCAGAACAAGCGACCGCGTTAGCACCGCGCCCAAAGACCAACTAGCCGATCCGCCAAGAATTACCAGGCATGGAAACACGCCAACGCCATCTAGACTCGAATGCCCGCTCTTCAACATCATCACGGCCACGCCGCAAAATCCCACCGCCACCGCTACAAGCACCCGCCAGCGAAATTTCTGCTGGCGCAACACAAACACCTCCAGCAACACCGTCATCAGCGGCAGCGTGGCCTCCAAAATCGAAGTCATCCCGGAGGGCACATACTGCTCTCCCCAGAACAACGCCCCATATGTCACCGAAAACATCAGCACGCCGACGATGCCCAGGCTCCGCCACTCCCGCAATGACGGCCCGCGCGTACCTCGCAGGCGTGCGAAAGCGAACAACACTGTGCCTGCAACAAAGAACCGCACTCCGGCACAAAACCACGGAGGCGCCAGCAGGACCGCTGTCCGGATTGCCAGGAACGTAGATCCCCAAATCACATAAATGGCGAAGAACGCCATGATCACCTGGAAGTCGAAGCGTGCTCCAGTTGGCTTTCCGTCCGGCTTTGAGGTTTCAGGGCTGCTAACCGCTAAAGTTGTCATGACTGGTTAAAAAATACTACAAACACGAATAACCTGTAAAATAAATATTGAAGGTTAGAGAAGATGAAGAACCTCAAGTCGACTCCAAAGCCCTTCGAACTCATCGCCGGCCACATCGCCCTCGATCTGGTTAACACCCTCGACAACCGCTTTCTCGAGACAGGCCCCGATGAGTTGCTGGCCTGCTACGACGATCTCCTTAGATTCATTTCCCAGTCCGGGCTGCTGACCGAGCGCCAGGCACAAAAACTCCAGCGTCTCCAGGCCTCGCAAGCCGAGCGCGCTGAGGTTCTCCGCCAGACGAAAGAATTGCGCGAATCCATCGCCGTGATCGGCTATGCCCAGGTCGACGGAAAACACTTACCGGCATCCGCTCTTGTCACCATCGAGAAGTGCTTCAAGCAGGCCGACGGTCACCGCCATCTTGCTGCGGACCAACTGCAGGTCGCCTGGAGCTGGAGAGGACTTGATAGTCAAATCGCAGCTCCCTTGTGGCTGCTTGCGCAGTCTGCAACAGATTTCCTGCTCTCGGTCCAGCCCTCGCAACTCCGATGCTGCGCCAGCGAAACCTGCCGCTGGCTCTTCGTCGATACCAGCAAGAACCACACACGTCGTTGGTGCGACATGAAAGTATGCGGCAACCGCATGAAAGCCAGGCGATTCCAAGCCCGCCAGGTTCAATAGCGCGCGTCCACTATGGCGCCTGGGAATTACTTCGGTCCCGGCAGTGTATACGTAGCCCCAAAGGTGAACTGGAACGAATTCCGCTTGGTCGCAGGTACGGTCAATGGTGGGTCGTTGAGGTATGTGTCCACCGTTCCTACGGACAAACCAAGCCGCTTATAAACCGGCAGGACCATCGTATTGGTCTCGGCCGCGGAATAATCATGCATGTTATTCCATGCCGGCAGATAGGCCAGTTGTTGGTTGAAGACCATGCCCTTGGGTAGCTTGCGCATGTAGTTCGCCGCAAAGGTCGATCCAATCAGGCTCTGGTCCGGGCTGGGCACTGCGCCCGGCACTCCTGCATCCTCAAACAGAAAACTCTGCCGCTCATATTGAACGGTGCCTTTCAGGTCCAGGGTCTGCTTTGACTGCTTCACAATTGTCCAGCCCAGGCCGCCTCCGTAAATCTGCTGCAGATCCAGGCTTTGTGAGAAGTTGTGGTCGAAGGCAGCTTGTGCCAACGCATAAAATCGCGGTGAGAAGTATTCGTCGCGCTCCGCGTAAGCGTGATAGATCGCCGTCTTCACCGTCAGCGTGCCGGGCTCGGTGATCTTTCCATAGGAACCCAGGAAGCCGAGCAGCGTCCGGTTCCGCGGGTCGAGCCAGTCTACCGTCGGCACCACGCGCACCAACGCCAAGCCGCCGTTGAATGTGTAGGTATTCTGCGTTGCCGCCACAATCGTGGCACCGCCCGTCGCATTCCCCGTCCATGCCGAAAGGAACCCCGGTTCACGGCGCAAAGCTCTGTCGAAAGTCGGTTGGTCGATGACATAGTCGACGTTTGCCACCGGAATCGGCTCGGCGCGTACGCCGTCGCCGGAGGTTAGCTCAATCTGCTTGTTTTCGACAGCCAGGCTGCCCGACGGCAAGTGCGCCGGCAGTGCCTTGTGTCCAGGATGAAAGCCCTTTTGCAGCACCACAAACTTCGACTCGGAATGGATCTCCTTCACCTTGTCCCAGCTCACCGTAACATCCCCGGCAATGTCGCTGTGGAAGATGGCGTTGCCTCCTGCTGACCGCACAAACTTGCCCGTCAACTGGTCGCCGTTGGTAAAGACGATCACGTCGGGAGGAGGAGTGGGCTTGGCGGGCGGAGCGCCTGCCGGCGTCTGGGCCGCGGCCAGCAGTGGGAGCACGCAAAGCAGTACGGCGTTTACGGCCACAGTCCGGCAAGCGTCAGCAACGCGTGCAGAATGGCGTGTGGGGGCGAAGAAAGAGGCGTGAATCAAATTTCTCGACGCAGGCTTCATGGGGGAAGTCAGGTCCTCCTGGGGAGTTGACGTGAAGCGATTGTTCCGCAGTTCGGGCCATCGGGCCAATCGTGACCCGTCGCACAATACCAATTGAATGTTGATTATACCGTTCGAACGTTTCAGGCCACTGTCACTGTTCCCCGGTACGCGGCCATAGCCCGTTGGATGCGATCTTGGTGCGGTGCATCCGGCACAGTCAAAATATTTTTACCTCTGCGCGTCCCCGCTCCGCTTCCGGAACACCACCTTCAGCTCCCGCCGCCAGTGCTCGCTGAGCGCGATCAACTCCCACTCCACCTGCGGCGAGAAATACCGCAGCACCGGTTCGTTTGCAGGATGAATCCGGAGCGCCGGACCGGCCAGCAACAGCCGAGGGGGCAGCGGTGAAACCTCCGCACCATCAAAATAGCCTTGCCGCTCAAAAGCCGAGAGTGGCCGTCCACCCGCCACCGGTTGCCGATCGTCATTCAGCGCGCGCACACGGATCCAGTAATCCAGGGCCTGAAGTGGCAGGTGAAGGTCTTCGTCCGCCTTCAACTCAATTACCACCAGACGCCCATTCCTATCCAACGTCAGCAGGTCCAGCATTCCTCGGTCGCCTGTCGACAAGGCCGGAACCTGCGTGTACAGCAGATCCTTCCTCAGCCCCGGCAGCAGTTCTTCGATGCCTGCCCGCAGTTCCGCCTCCAGCCATCGCTCCGGTTGCAGCCTGTACAGCGGATCGGTGTGCGTCCCATCGCGATGCCTGCTCAAAAACAGCCGCGCGCACAAATCCCTGCAAAGTGCCTCCGTCTCATCGGTCAGTGGAGTCTCGTTTGCTCCGGCGCCAAAGCTGAGTTCGTCCGCGTGCGCAAACGAACTGGCGGCAAATCCATGCCGCACCCGCGCAAACTCCAGACCATGCAAGTGGAGCCCCACCTCGGTTGCCGAAGTCGCCCTTACCTCGACGCGTTCTTCTGCAGCAGGTGGCACCAGCGCAAGCAGGCGATCGATTCCATCCTGACACCGCTCCTTGGCAGCAGCAGCCGAGAACGCATGAACCAGCCGCGAATCCAGATTGCCGGTGTCGCGAAAGTCCACCGCAACCAGCTCTTCGCTTCGCTCGTCCAGAGTGAAGAGTTGGAAGTCCGCCGCCTTCTGATTCAGCCATGCCATCCGCTCCGCCGTTGTCCGCCACGCCCCCACCGGCACAACCACCTTCAGCCCGCCAAAATGCCTGCGCCCGTCACCCTTCTGTCGGCAGTGGTCGAGCCAGAGAATGCCCAGCGTCAGAACGCCATCCGCCACGGCAGCCGACTCCGCCTCACCCACACCAATCACCGCGTCCGCAGCCGTCCCGCGCAACAACCGGCCGCGCACATACGCCGGCCCAAAGCTGTGCTCCAGGTCCATTGCAGACCGCAGCCCGTCCACCTTCGATCCGATAAAGCTCCGCGTCAGCGCCCGCTCCAGCACCCGCTGATAATTCTTACGACCCGCGTCGCGCGCTGTTGGTGTGCGGCGGTCGCTCGTCGGCACCAGTTCCAGCGCCTGCGCCTTGGCCGCGCCCATGCGCCGCGTCGACAGCCGCAGGCACTGCGCGCGCTCCTGCGCACCCACCACCGTGCGAATCAGGTTGCGCTCCTCGCTCCACAGTTGCAGCAGGCAGCGGCCATGTTGCTCCTTCACCGCATAGTGCGCCGTGCGCATGTCGAACAGCACGCGGCCATCCTCAAGCAGCGCGGCCGCCGGATGGTCTGCCAGGTATTCTTCAATTGTTTGAGCAAGTCGTGCGGGAGAAGCAGTGGGTTCGGCAGCGGGCATCAGCAGCAGCTACCAGACCATGCGCCCGCGCAGGCCGGTGATGTGCGCGGTATGGTGACGCGAGTGCCAGTCGTAAAGCGCCAGCGTGGTGGCCAGCTTTTGCCGGCCCATTTCAGGATGGACGAATCCCTTCTCAAAATCTTCTTCCGCCATGGATTCCAGCAGCGCCACCCAGCGCTCATGCATCATCTCAATCCACGACAGCGACACGTCCACGGGTAGCTTGTTGTCAGCCAGCTTCGCCCATGCGGCTTCATCATAGGCCTTGATCGTCGGCCAGTCCTCAGTCAACGCAAGTTTGAAGCGCACGTAGCAATTGGCGTGACTGTCAGCCACGTGATGCACCACCTGGCGCACCGTCCAGCCGCCCTCCCGATAAGGCGTATCAATCTGCGCGTCGCTCAAGCCCGTCACAGCCGCGCGCAGATGCCCGGAAAGCAAACGTAGCGATTGAATGTGTGTGGAGCGGTCCTCCGCACTGCTCTTCACCGGAGGGATGAAGCGGCCAATCGGGAATCGGAGGCCTTGGAGATCATTCATGACACGAAGCCTACCACGATTCCATGTCTGGAGCCCGTCGGTACGTCAAGAAGAAATAACCCAAGCGGCTCGGCCCTTGCAGTTGCACTGCCTCAGGGCCGAGTCCAGCTTTAGGCGTGTGAGTGAGTCGGGTGGTGACGGTGGTGGCGGTGATGGTGTCCGGCAGCGAACGCCGTGCTCGCAAACACCGTCAGAAGCAGGGCAGTGAGGAGAATCTTTTTCATGGCCTGAATGTAGCACGATCAACCAGCAATGTGTAGGGCTTGGATCACAGCGAATCAAGAAAGGAAATGGAAGCGCCATCAGCGCCCGTGCCGCGGATCAGCGTAAACTAAAGCAACAATGACAAATCCGGCTGCTTCCCCGCGACCCAGTCACAGTCCAGGCCACAAACGTTATTTTTTTGAGAAATTCGGCATCACCGAGCGGCTTTTGGAGCGCTGCCTAGGCGAAGCTCTGGCCGCCGGCGGCGACTACGCCGACCTCTACTTCGAGTCCGTCACCGCAACCTCGCTCGGCGTCGATGAACAGATCGTAAAGTCCGCCAGCCAGGGCACCAGCGCCGGTTGCGGCATCCGCGTTCTCTCCGGTGAACGCACCGGCTACGCCTACACTGATAATCTCAGCCCCGAGCGCCTGCTCCACGCCGCCCGCACCGCCGCGCTCATCGCCTCCGGTCCGGCCAAACAAACCGTCCAGGGATTCACTGAAGCCCCCAACGCCGACCTCTACCCGGTCCCGCTCGGTGGTTTCGATCTCGACCTCGCCGCGCGCCTCGAGCTGATTCTCCGCGCCGATCGAGCCGCCCGTGCCTATGACAACCGCATCGTCCAGGTCCGCGCCGGCTACTCAGAAGAACTCCGCCGCATCCTCATCGCCGCCTCTGACGGCGCATTTGCCAGCGACACCCAACCCCTCTGCCGCCTCAACGTCTTCGTCATCGCCAAGGAAGGCGTATTAACCACCAAGGGCTCCACGGGTGCAGGCGGTCGCGCCGGCCTCGATCAGTTTGTCAACTCGAAGAGCCCCGAGCACCTGGCCCAGGAAGCAGCCCGCGGCGCCATTCTGCAACTCGGAGCAGTGCCCGCACCCGCAGGCGAAATGCAAGTCGTTCTCGGCCCCGGCTGGCCGGGCATCCTGCTTCATGAGGCGGTAGGCCACGGTCTCGAAGCCGACTTCAACCGCAAGAAGACCTCCGCCTTCACCGGCCTCATCGGCCAATCGGTCGCCAGTTCCAAGGTCACCGTGGTCGACAACGGGACTATGGCTGGAAGGCGCGGCTCGCTCAACGTAGACGACGAAGGCTCAACCACCCAGGAAACGACGCTCATCGAAGGCGGCATCCTGAAGGGCTATCTCACTGACAAGCTCTCCGCCCGTCTCACCGGCGCCGCCAACACCGGTTCCGGCCGCCGCGAGAGCTATCAATGCATCCCCATGCCCCGCATGACCAACACCTACATGCTGGCCGGCGACGACGCCCCTGAAGACATCCTCCGATCCGTCAAGCGCGGCCTCTACGCCGTCAACTTCGGCGGCGGCCAGGTCGACATCACCAACGGCAAATTCGTCTTCTCCGCATCGGAAGCGTACCTGATCGAAGACGGCAAAATCACCGCCCCCGTCCGCGACGCCACGCTAATCGGCAACGGCCCCGAAGCCCTGAAATACGTCTCCATGGTCGGCCACGACCTGAAACTGGACGAAGGCATAGGCACCTGCGGCAAAGACGGTCAGAGTGTCCCCGTAGGCGTAGGCATGCCCACCATCAAGCTAGACAAAATGACCGTCGGCGGCACCGGAAGGTAAGAACGATGGCACTTCGCGAGATCACAGATTTTCAAGAAAGAGGGTTCGAGGGTTTCGTCCGCGTATCTGACCTCATAGGATCAAATTGTTGCGAAATACCAGAAGTACCTGGGGTTTATTGCGTGTTGAGGCTCAACGCGACACCGCCAAAATTTCTAGAAAAGAGCATTGGGGGACATTTCAAGGGAAAAGATCCGACAGTCGCAATCCATCTACTAAAGCACAAGTGGATCAGCGATGCTGTCGTTCTGAATGTTGGCAAGGCTGGGGGGAACGGAGATTCGAGTCTCAAGAGCAGAATTAAGCAATACATGCTATTCGGCCAAGGAAAGCGAGTCGGCCATCGGGGCGGCCGATACATCTGGCAATTGCATGACTCGCAGGATTTGATTCTATGTTGGAAGCCCACTCCGGGGTTGATTCCAAGGGATGTAGAAAAGGCGTTGATCCGCAACTTTGAGGAAACCTATCAAGGACTTCCATTCGCTAATCTCCGTCACTGAGTACTCCCATTAGGGGATTCCTTAGCCTCAAATCAGTATCCGATGTCCTTCCGCCGTGAGGCACGTGTCACGCAGGCGTCCCGTAGGGACGACACGAAAGTAGACCCGGGTGAACCCGAAGCGCAGCAAAGGGGCAACCCGGGGTTAGTCGCCGCGAAATCCCCGCTCACCCACAACTTCCCATAGAATCAAATCAGAGAGGAGGGACCGCCATGACCTAGTTACGCAACTGCGTACTGGAGTTCGTCATGAGCCGTTCCTACCGCCGCCCCTTCGCGGCGATCACTGGTCTTTCTAGCGCAAAATGGGACAAACAGATGGCCCACCGCGGTGTCCGCCGCAAACAGAATCACGCCATCAAAATCTGCGCCGACTACGAGAATTTGCTTCTTCCGCACTTTCTCGAATGTCACTGGAACAACACCTACGCATGGGGTCGCGACGGCGCACAGTGCTACCACAGCCAGCCGCCCGAATCAGACGACGAATACTACCGCAAGTACTACCGGAAACTACTTCGCAAATAATCTGACGGCGTGCCCGAGGTCCAGCTTCCCAGACCCTGAATTCCTCACCGCCAGACAAATCACCATCCCCGCCAGCGTCGCTCCCAAAAAACCGCGGCGCCCCAAACCAATCGGGACGCCGCAGACTTCCAGCAAGCTTTTACATCCTATTGATCGTCTCGTCCGTCATCACGATCGGAGTGCACCGGCAACACCGGCAACGCATGCACACCTTCCTTCTGCACCGCCTGCAACCGGTTGGGGTCCAGCCCCAGCAGCGTCAGTACGCTGGGAGCCACCTGCGCCGTCGACACGTTGCCTTTGAAGACCACGGGGGAATCGATCCCCGGTCCGGATACCAGCAGCCCCACGTGAATATCGTCCTCGTTGAGCCCTCCGTGTTCGGCGATCTTGGAGCCGCCCGTAAAGATCACCCCCGTGTTCACCTTCACAATAATGTCCGGGGTCCGCTCATCCACCGCCGGATCGTCCCAGCGATTGATAAGTGTCGGTCCCGCAAAAACCTCCTGCCCACCCAGCGTCGGCTCGCCGGTAGCTTCGGTCAGACTCGGCAGAACCGCATCGATATCGGTGGGATGATTCAGCCAGATCAGTGAAGCATCGTCGGAGATGTCAAAGGCATAGCTCGAACCCACAACCGTCGCCGGCACGCTGCCCGGAATCTTGGTCACCTTGGCCAGCTCAATCGGAGACTGCCCATGTTTGGCCGTCACAATGATCACCGTCGATCGGTCTAGGTTCGCAGCCTTGATCGCCGCCCAGATGCGGCCGATGGAGCTGTCGACATAATCCAGTTCGGATTTAAGTCCCGCGCTTGGTGTGCCCCATTGGTCCGCGTACCCGTTGCCGGCCAGTTTTTCTCCCACGCTCACAGCCTGAAAATTGAACCCGAAAATGGCCGGAACTGGAGCTTTGTGAGAGCCGTCGTGCGTCTTGCCGTTCACCTGGTTGATGGTAGCGTTCACCTTCAGTGTGTCGTAGCACATGATGTTTTGAATGCTGTCGGTCCACGCGTTCGTCGGCGTCGCATTGGCTGGGTCAGGCAGAGGATCGCATCCGGCGATTCCCGGCAGCGCCACCGGAATGGAGTTGATCTCCGGGCCATAGAAATCTGAGACACCCACGCCGCTGGGGCCGTTCACCCACTCGTAGGAGGGATGCTTATCCGTCCAGGCCGTGTGCAATCCCGCTTTGTGCGCCACTTCAAAAATTGTGTTCACGCGCAGGTAGCTGTGAGGATAGACCGGTGCGCAGCCCTTCGTTGAGTCACGCGGCAAATACGCGGGATTGATGCCGCCACCGCCATTCAGCTTGGTCAAGTCCGTGTCGACCTCTTCGTCGAACCCTACCTGCGTGCCGATAACAGACGGGCAGAGCGTCGCCCCACCCACAATCCCATACGGAGTGGTCAAGGCCGGAGGCGAAAGCTTGCGATTGTACGTCACGTCGTACCAGAAGCCCGTCGTGACCGGCGACCCGCCTGTGATCAGCGCAGCCAACCCTGGGAAAGAGTCGGAGAGCGAGGGAATATAGGCGTTGTCGTAGCGAACGCCATGCTTGGCCAACGCGGCCAGAGTCGAGTTCGGGTTCGCCGTAATGTAGTTAGTCACGTCGATCGAGTGCAGACCGTCCACGCTGATCAGCAGAACGTGCTCAATCTTGTGAGGCTCAGCCTGGATAGCAGCAACTGCGCCCATCAAGGCGCACAGGGTCAGAGAACGCTTGAAGAAATTCATATTTGCTCCTCAGGTTGGGGGTTGAGGTAGGGAAAAATGCGCGGTTTCAGATTCGCCGGCGCAGGGAAAGTTTGCGGCCTTCATTCCGGATCTGCGAAACGGCTCCTGCGACCCGGCGATCCCAGCATGTCCCCCGCGTGTTAAAAAGGAACCCCGAGCCGATGAATGATTTATGAAAATCTGACGGCATTTGCCGGGTTGCCTCAGGTCCGGATTTCAGGACCCAAGGCTCCGGTTAGTCGAGAAACGCAATCTGCGGCGCATGCCGCGCAAAGCGTTCCCGGTTCATGTAGACACGATGCCAGCCGCAAAGATCGATCGTCTTGTGATCTTTGTGCCTGACTTCGCCGCGTGCATAGACTTCAGCATCGCGCGTCATGCGACGCCAACCGTAGCCGACCGCGTCGCGATTGCTCGCGATGAGCCGCTGATACTCCGCCAGGTCAATCCCTGTCGGGTACTGACGGCACACCATGACAGTTTCGCCACCGCGCCTCATCATCTCGCTGCAGATGTGGGGCTTGCTTCCCACACCGCGGCTGAGCGGTTCGTTGCGATGGATCACGGCGCCCTTGTCGCTGACGCCGGCTTCCGGAACAAAGAACCATTCACCCTGCCGGATAGCCTCACGGCCTTCGATCTCCTCGGGCCTGAGGCTTGCAATTGCCGTCCGCACGTCGCGAACGCTGTCGCCCGGCACGGCAGCGGCAAACCAGTGACGCTCATCGTGTCCAAGCAGGAATTTATTCTTGAGACCGCCGTCGCGAACCATCAACACCAGATGACGAGTGGACGGCTGCACGTCGAGAATCTCGGGCACAACTCCCACCTCGGATCGAATGTCAAAGAACTCGCCACTACGGTCCCTGCCTACATCAATTCGGATCCTCTCCCGCTGCCTGGGGCCGGGCCCGCGCACAAATACACGCGCACCCATGCGGTCGAAGTACCGACGCAAAGACTCCTCGGTCTTCATACAACTCCTTCAGTTGTTTGTTTCGATTTACTGCTAGGCGGGGCCGAGGAGGCGAGAAAGAGAGCCATCCTGGGCCGCGCCAAATCTATGGCTGTGCGGTCGCTGCGAATTCAATTGGAACTCAAGCATGATGTCTCCTTTCCTTGAGGAAGGTAGCAATATTCGGGATAAGTGTCAATTGAAAACTGCGCCATCCATGCGGCTTTGCGTCGGCATGCACCGTTCCCGCATCTATTGTCTAGTCGCAGAAATCCGCTCGATGAGACAACCAGGAGAGACCTAATGTCCGCTTCATCCCCATCCCGTGTCTGGTTCATTACAGGAACATCCACCGGTTTCGGTTACTTACTCGCAAAGGAGCTGTTGCGCCGCGGAGAATGCGTCATCGCCACCGCACGCGACGTTTCCAAACTCAAAGACCTCGCCGCCCAGTACCCTGACCATGCCCGCATCTTCACCCTCGACGTCACCAAGCCCGCCGAAATTGAATCCGTCGCACAGCAGGCGATCGCCGCCTTCGGCCATATCGATGTCTTGGTGAACAACGCAGGCTACGGAGTGACGGGAGCAATCGAAGAAGTGTCGGAAGACGAGTTCGAGCCCATGTTCCAGACCAACATCTATGGCCTCATCCGCACCACGCGAGCCTTTCTGCCTCACTTCCGCCAGCGCCACACCGGACACATCTTCAATCTCTCTTCCATCGGAGGTCTCACCGGAGCGCCGGGATGGGGCTTCTACAACGTCACAAAATTTGCGGTCGAAGGTTTCAGCGAAGCGCTCGCCGGCGAGATGAGGCCTCTCGGCGTTCATGTCACCGTCGTCGAGCCGGGGCCGTTTCGGACAGATTTTCTCGGCCGCTCCGGCAAACTCGCCGCCAAAGAGTTGCCTGAATATGTTGAGACCGCCGGCAAAGCTCGCGAGTATCTCAAGTCGCAATCGGGCAAGCAGCCCGGCGATCCCCAGAAGGCCGTCGAAGCTATCATCACCGTCGCTGATTCGCCCGCTCCGCCCGTGCACATCATCCTCGGCAAGCCCGCGCTGGCGCGCTTCCGCGACAAGCTCGCCCAGTGGCAGAAGGAAATCGCCGCCTGGGAAGCCGTAAGCGCCGGCACTGATTTCCCCGAAGGAAAGTGAAACCGGATCAAGAAACTGGATGCAATCCGTCGCGTCTTGAGTTGTGGGATAACGTGTGCCTCATACTCAACGCGCAGTTCCGTCGCGCGATGAGTGGGAGGCTATGAAGCTCCGTGCACCCGCTCTTTCGCCTTTTTCTGGCGAAAGGGCGTGAAGCAGTACGCCTGTGCGAGCCTCCCGCGAGCGGCTGCCCCACCGCAGGTGGTGGCTTTGTTACTGTTGAACCATGCCCCAACCCGCAGCCCAAGCCGACCAAGCCACTCTCGATCTTGAATCCCTGACCGCTGACGTTGTCGCGCGCGCCATGAAAGCCGGCGCATCTGATGCCGAAGCGGTAGTTCGCGAGGGCGACGAGTTCAGCGTCAATGTCCGCATGGGCCAGGTGGAAACGCTCAAGGAATCCGGCTCGCGCGGGTTGGGCTTGCGCGTCTTTCTGGGTACAAAATCCGCATCCTCCTCCACCAGCGATCTGACGCCCGACGGCATTCGACAGCTAGTGGAAGGCGCAATGGCACTGGCCAAATTCACTGAGGAAGATCCTTTCACCGGCCTGCCGGAAACAGCCGAGTTCGGTTCGATCCCCGGCGATCTGCACCTCTACTACGACGACGTCTACTCGCTCAATGCGACAGAGCGCATCGAGTGGGCGCGCCGTTGCGAAGCCGCAGCCCTCGCCGCCGATCCGCGCATTACCAACTCCGACGGAGGCAGCTTTGACGCCGCCACCGGCCGCAAAGTCATGGCCAACTCCCGCGGCTTTGTCGGTGGTTATCGCACCAGCTATGCCGGCGTCTCTGCCGCACCTCTGGCCATGGACACAGACGGAAAGATGCAGCGCGATGGCTGGTGGAGCGGCGCTCGCCGTCTCGCAGACTTGGAGTCTCCCGAAGCAATCGGCAAGGAAGCCGCACGCCGCACTCTCCGTCGACTCGGCGCGCGCAAAGTCCCCACCCAGCGCGTCCCTATCGTCTTCGCTCCCGAGGTCTCCCGCTCCCTCATCGGCTCCGTCTTCGAGGCCGCAGCCGGTGACTCCATCTGGCGGCACGCATCTTTTCTTGCAGGCAAGGTCGGCCAGCAAATCGCCGCGCCCACCCTGACCATCATCGATGACAACACGATGCTGTTGCCCACGGGCGCAGGCGGATTCGGCAGCTCACCCTTCGATGGCGAAGGCCTGCCCTCGCGCCGCACTGTCATCGTCCAGAACGGCACACTTGAAACCTATTTGCTCAATACTTATTCGGCCCGCAAGCTGGGCCTCAAATCCACGCACAACGCATCGCGAGGATTGGCAGGCACGCCGGGCATCGGCTGCGGCAACCTCTTCCTTGAGCCCGGCACTTTGACTCCGGACGAAATCATCGCCAGCGTTCCCGCCGGCCTCTACGTCACCAGCCTCATGGGCTTCGGCACCAACATTGTCACCGGCGATTACTCCCGCGGCGCAACCGGCTTGTGGATCGAAAACGGCCAGCTCACCCACGCCGTGGAAGAAGTGACCATCGCCGGCAACTTGGGTGAAATGCTCATGAACGTCACCGCCATCGGCAACGACCTCATCTTCCGCGGCTCAGTCGCATCGCCTACTCTGCGCATCGACGGCATGACCATCGCCGGAGCCTGAGTCCCGTGTCCAGCGACTCCCTCACTCAATCGCTGCCTTTCGATCCGGCCAACGCCAAGGCCGCGCTGGCTGATCTTCCCCACGCCCCCGCTGTCTTCGCCCTCTACGGCGCAGACGCGCACGCGGAGCCCTACATCGGCCGCACGCCAAATCTCCGCGCCCGCCTTGAGCGCCTGCTTCAACCATCCGCAAAGCATCCCCGCCGTCTGCAACTCGCTGGCCGCGTCCGCCGCATTGAATGGCGTCTCACCGGCTCCGACTTCGAATCTCTGCTTCTCCAATTTGAATTACTCCAAAATGTCTACGGCGCAAAAAGCTTGGACCGCATGCACCTCCGCGCTCCGTCCTTCATCCGCTATCTCGGCGGCAACCCGTATCCCCGCATCGTCGTCACCAACCGTCCCAGCCAGCGCGAGGCCGACTGGTCCTACGGCCCATTCCAATCCCGCGCCGCAGCCGAGCGCTTCGCAGACGAGGCTCTCAAGCTCTTCCTGCTTCGCCGCTGCACCGACGATCTCGATCCAAATCCGAGCCATCCCGGCTGCGTCTACTCCGAGATGAAAATGTGCCTCGCGCCTTGCTACAAGGGTTGCACCGACGAGCGCTACCAAGAGGAAGCCTCGGCTGTTGAAAGCTTCCTCTCCACGCGTGGCGACAGCCGCCTCGTCGTTCTCCGCACGCAGCGCGACCAGGCCTCCGCGAATCTCGAATTCGAATCCGCTGCCCAACTTCACGCCCAGGTCCAACGCGTAGAAGGCGTCCGCGCACTCGCACCCGAGCTGGTCCGACCACTGAGCCAGTTGCGCGCCATCATTCTCCAGCCCTCCGCTAACCCCGACGAAGTCTCCGTCTTTCTCTTCCAGGATGGCTCACTCCGCGGACCGCAAGCCTTTTCCACTCTCGGCATGCGCATCCAGAACGAGCAGTCCGGCTCCTCATCGCTCTTCGCCCAGCCCATGGCCATCGAACCAATCCCGGAAACCCCACCAACTGAAGCCGCGGCAGACCCCGCGCCCATGGCTCCCTTAAAAATTCCTCGTGGCCTTCTCGAATCCCGTCTTGAAGCCGCCCTCGCCGCTCTAACCGCCCTCGGCGATCCACCGTCCGCGACTCTTCGCCAAGGTCATCTCGCTCTGCTCAAACGTTGGTATTACCGCCCTGAAGCCCGCCGCGCCGGCGAAATCTTCTTCTCCGACACGGAAGGTCGCTGGCCGCTCAAATCGATACTGCGTGGGATCGGCCGCGTAGCCGCCAAGTCCCTCGCGCCAGCGGAACGAAGCTGAGGACGGACGCTTCACTGCGGCGATACCATGGGATGGCAGCATCGTGCCCAAACTACCCACACTACGCAACGAACTGGCTGAAGGCCGCAACCCGCTTGCCCTCGGCAGAGTCTGCGCATTGACCCAGCGATTTCGCGCCCAGCCGCAGAAGGCAGCCCAACTCATCCAGTTCCTCTGGGACAACGATGAAGGCGTATCCAGTCGCGCAGCCGACATACTGGAGCGCATCTCACGCACTTCGTGCCCAGCTCTCGATCGCATCTTTTCTGAATACAAGAAGGCATTCCTCGGCCTACTGCCGGAAGCGAAACCCAAAAAGCTGCGCTGGAACCTCGCGCTGATGCTTGGGCGGCTGCCGCTTACGCCTTCCGAAGCGCGCCGAGCCACCGCGGTGCTCGAGTCGTGGCTCAACGACAAATCCTCCATCGTCAAGACCGCCGCCCTGCAAGGGATAGCGGATCTCACAATGTGCGACCCGGCGATGTTGCCCGGTGCCGTGGACCTGCTCCGCATCCAGGGCCGCAGCGGCACACCCGCCATGCGTGCTCGCAGCCGCATCCTGCTCAAACGGTTGGAGTATACGCACAAGAGTGAACTTTTACTAAACAAGAGCGAACTTTACTAAACAGGCGCAGTGGAAGTTCCATCAGCGACCATGACTCTCGACGAACGATAAATCGACGTTACTAAAGGCGGTGCATCTCTCTATCTCGTTGGAAAGATTTCCTTTCCGCGCGCACACTGAGCCGCGTATACTTGCCCCAATTGCGGGGCCATTTTCTGTTGGTGTTCTATTGCTTTCTTGTCAAACCTGTGTTGCGAGGGATCTCATGTTAAGAGGGGTAGTTAAGACCTGTGCAATTGCAGGATGCTTTTCTTTTGCCATAGCAGGAGCAACGGCACAAGAGGTTATTCATGCCTTTGCCGGCACCCTGAGCGCAGTCGATACAAGGCCGGGGAAGATTACGATGACGGTCGCGGCAAGCGACAACTCTCAGGGCATCTTCAAGTACCTGGCCAATTCCACTTCCACCGCCTCGCTCGACAAGAAAATGGGGGCTGGCACGGTGTCCCCTGACACTCCATTGAAAATCGGGACCTACGTCATCGTCTACTACTTCAGCAGCAACGGCAAAGTCCGTACCCCAATCGCCTTGCGGGATCTGGGACCAGGGCCGTACTTCGAGAACTCCGGAACAATCGTCAAAATCGAGAGCAAGCACTCAATACTCGTTCAATGTAAATCAGGCCTGCTGTCGTTCAAGATAGGTCCGGACACCATAGCGGAAACCACCCTTGGTGTCGTGGAGGGGAACGCCTTCAAGCCCGAGAAGGGCGATGAGGTGCGTGTGACGAGCACCGACGCAGATGGCACCAGCCCCCTACTGTTCATTATGAATGATCAAAAATTAGCTGACTAAACCGTCCACGGTATCCGCAAGTATCCAGCTTGTGAGGTCTCTCTTCCGCTGCAGTAATGTGAAACCCGCACGGCCCGTTTTCCATCAGAGATAGAGCGTGGCGTTCTGGCCTTCGCGCCCATCCGCGCCTCGCTGTTACACTTGTCCGGTCAAGACATTTCCGTCGAGAGAAACACGCTTCCGCTAAAAAATCTTATGGTCGAATTGCTTCCATCCATCCTCTCTGCTGACTTCGCCCATCTCGCCGATGAGGTCGCCGCGGCCGAACGCGGTGGCGGCACCGTCATCCATGTCGACGTCATGGACGGCCATTTTGTCCCTAACATCACCCTGGGCCCTCCCGTGGTCAAGAGCCTCCGCAAGGCCACCAGTTTGCCGCTCGATTGCCACCTGATGATCGAGAATCCTGACGAATTCATTCCCGCCTTCGCCGATGCCGGAGCCAATTGGATCAGCGTGCACTACGAATCCTGCCGCCATCTGCATCGCTCGCTACAGCACATTACCGACCATGGAATGAAGCCGGGAGTCGTCCTTAATCCGGCCACCCGTGTCGACCTCATCATCGACATCCTACCTATGCTGCATCACGTCCTGATCATGAGCGTCAATCCCGGCTTCGGCGGGCAGCAGTTCATCCCGTTTTCGCTCGACAAGATCCGGCGGCTGGTCGAGCTGCGCAGCGAGCTGGGGCTGGCATTTAGAATCGAAGTAGATGGCGGCGTGGCTCACGATACGGTGGCCCAGGTCGTCCAAGCAGGAGCGGAACTGCTCGTGGCCGGTAGTGCCGTCTTCGGCGCAGGCCATCCGGAACAGGATGCGCGCTCCTTGCTGGCTGCGGCCCGCCAGGCTGCGGGCGAGTGACAAAGCCGGGCGCAGGCCAGTGACAACGCAGGCCGCAAGCCACTGGCATAGTAAGATTCTGAGATATCGGGAAAAGGTAGGTGCCTGGGCCTTGAGGCGCCGCCGTAATGAGGGATTATGAACCGGTTTTCACTTAAAATTTCCGCCTCTGCGTTGGGAATTCTGCTTCTGGCTGCAACCGCGGCCAACGCCGAAAAGAAACCCAAGAACAAGAAGGCCTACGACTTGGGCGCAAACCCGCTGGCCGGCGTCAACTCCAAGCAGCCCGATAA
>JBAWCO010000935.1:0-5178 GCA_049590315.1 Occallatibacter sp.
GACATGCTCTCAGCCATGATTGACCAGCACTACAACCATCCTTCCATCATTCTCTGGGGTCTTGGCAACGAGGATGACTGGCCAGATGAGTATCCAAGCATCGACAAGAATGCAATCCGCGACTTCATGACGGAGATGCGCGACCGGGCACACCAGCTTGATAACTCGCGTCTGACTTCGTTTCGCCGCTGCGATTTCGCGCGCGACATACCAGACGTCTACTCGCCCTCAATCTGGGCAGGCTGGTATCGCGGGAACTATCGCGAATATGAGCAGAGCCTCATCGCCGAACGCGACCGAGTCAGCCGGTTCGTCCACATCGAGTGGGGAGCGGACAGCCAGACCGGCCGCCACTCAGAAGACCCGGAGGCCATTCTTCGCAAAGTTGCCACGGGGGACGGGACCGACGAACGCGGACTGGATTACATGAAGACCGGTGGAGAGGTAAGGGTTTCAAAGGATGGTGATTGGTCTGAATCGTATGCCTGCAACCTCTTCGACTGGCATTTAAAGACTCAGGAAAAGCTTGATTGGCTGACCGGCTCGGCTCAGTGGGTCTTCAAGGATTTTGCGTCGCCATTGCGCGAAGACAACGGTATTCCACGCGTGAATCAAAAGGGCGTGGTAGAGCGCGATCTTACAAAGAAAGAGTCGTATTACGTCTTTCAGTCCTACTGGTCAGCAAAGCCGATGGCTCATATCTATGGGCATAGCTGGCCCGTTCGATGGGGCCAGGAAGGTGAGAAACGGGTCGTACACGTTTATTCAAACTGCGACCATGCTGAGCTTTTTCTTAATGGCAAATCTCTGGGCGCCATGCACCGAGACAGCCAGAATTTTCCCGCGGCAGGTCTGCGCTGGGAGGTTGCATTCGCAAGCGGACATAATCGCCTGCGCGTAGTTGCAGCCAAGGGGGACGCAACCGTTATCGATGAGATCGGCCTGATTTACCAGACCGAACCATGGGACAAAGCAGTTGAACTGAAACTGTCAGAGAAAGATCGCAAGGACAACATCATCACCGTAGAAGCAAGGCTATTTGACGCAAAGGGCGTTCTTTGTCTTGACTCATCTCGTTCTCTACGCTTTTCGCTCTCTGGCGCGGGCCGTCTACTGGACAACCTTGGAACAACACGGGGCTCGCGCGAGTTGCAGCTCTCGAACGGACGCGCTGAAATCTCATTCGTCCGCGAGGGCGCATGCACTATCGAGGCTACGCCGGAAGGGATGCCAGTTGCGTCCTTGAATTTTTAATCGCAGGCGCGCCTCAGCTCTCCAAACGAGTGCTGAAGCGCTGCCTCAACCTGAGGAGAATGGCCATGACGCTGCACGCATTATTTGACACAAATCACTCGGAACAACAGAGTGTCGTACCAAGGGGAATCAAGGAGAGCCGCCTTATGAAAGTTGCATCCATCAAACGACTCGCGCTATTCGCTTGGCTGATTGCCGCATTTGTGACGATCGGAGCACAAGCGCAACTCACCACCGCAAGCCTCTCTGGAAACGTCATTGATCCTAGTGGTGCTGTTATACCCCACGCCAAGATCACGCTGACCCAGACCGACACGAACTTTGTCCGGATTGCCACATCGAAGGATGACGGCTCTTATCATGAAGAGTTCCTTCCAGTAGGTCCTTACAGAGTTTCCGTTGCCGCCCCGGGCTTCAAGACGCTGGAGCAGAGCGGGATCGTCCTCTCCGTCATGCAGAATGCGACGTTGAATCTGACGCTGGAGATTGGCGGCCAAAGTCAAACGATCAGTGTTACAGCGGACGTGCCGCTGGTGAATCTGTCAAGCGCTACTCTCGGAGCCAGCATTTCCAACGAGCAGATCGACAATCTTACCCTGATCAACCGCGACGTCTACGCATTGCTCCAACTCACACCGGGAGTGCAAACTTATTCAAACACAAACAGCCTTGGCTTTAATGAAGCGCACGTCTACATTAACGGTTCGACGGACGACTTCACCGGGCAGGTTTCGTATTACCTTGATGGCGGCCTCAACATGACCGGCTTACGCAATAGCGGCAACGCCACCCCGAACCCCGATGCCACCAGCCAGTACGATGTGCAAACCAATAACTTTAGCGCGCAGCTTGGGCGCTACGCCGCAGCCGTCGTCAGCGTGGTGACAAAGTCCGGTACCAACCAATGGCATGGTTCAGCGTTCGAGTTCTATCGCAGTAAGAATTTCAACGCGATGACGCATAACCTAACCGCCAAGACCAACTATGTACAACACCGTTTCGGTGGCACTTTCGGCGGTCCGATTCGTCATGACAAGGATTTCTTTTTCGGAAGTTATGGCGGCTACCGATTTAGGACAGCGATGGTTTACGCATCCGCTGTCCCCAGTGTTAATGAAATGCTGGGGGATTTTTCGGAGAATACACCAACCGACACAGCCGCCAACCCAGCCAGCAAAGGTTGTACGGTCGCTCCCACCGCCGCAGAGAACGCGCTCATCCAATTCTATGTGTGCAACAGGACAACTGGTCTTCCCTATGCGAACAATGCGCTCCCCAGCAATGCCCTCGACCCGACTATTCAAAACGTTCTGAAGTATCTGGCCAATGGCAATCTCACTGGTTCTATCGCGAATACTGGTCACCTAGCTCATAATGGCCAGCCGGGCGTCATCGTTGGCGACACCATTTACACACACAGGGAGCAAGATGCGGATCCACAAAACAACGACGAGTTCCTGGCCAAAACCGACCATCAGCTAAATGCTCATCGCCTCACCCTGAGCTACTTCCGATATAACTCGACCACCACCATCCTGCCCGGTGGCCTCAGCTCAAGTTGGACCCACTCCAACTACACGTCCGCGCAGCAAAATGTGAATGTGAGCGATACATGGACCATTAGCCCGCGCACCTTGAACCAGGCATGGCTAAGCTACACCCGGCAATATGGCGGGCGCGTCCCGGTTCCGAGCTCCGACACTTGGGCTGCTTTCGGCTCTGACTTCGGCATCTCGGGTACTCCGTCTCGCGGACAGATCAGTATCGGTAGCTGGTTTGGCCTGACCCAATCAATCACCGGTCCCAAGGCGGGTACCAATCAGTATGGGGTGCGCGATGTTCTCAACACCACTCGCGGCAAGCACACTCTCTATCTGGGCGGAGAAGGCGGTCTGGAGAAGGACTTCCAGCAGACCTCATTGAACAACTATGGCGTTTTTGCCTTCACCACAGCCGCCAAGGCACGCACTAACTATTCTCTCTCGGATTTTATCGAGGGTTACCCCAACTCCTTTGAGCAAGACACAGGCGAATATGCCAATGCCAACTACTTCAACTACAGTGTATTTGCCCAAGATGACTGGCACATTCTGCACAACTTGACCCTCAATCTGGGTGTTCGCTACGATTGGCAGCAAGCGCCCACTGACACGCAAAACCGCGAGACGAACTTCATTCCCGGTGTGCAGTCCCACGCATTCTCCACCGTCAACGTCTCTGGAAAAGCCGGTAATCAACTGGCTCCTATCGGAATGCTCTTCCCTGGAGATCCGGGTGTGCCTAAAGGCGGAGCGTTCACCCCGAACAATCATATTTCACCCCGCGTCGGCTTCTCGTACGATCCATTCGGCAACGGAAAAACGGTGATCCACGGCGCTGGCGGCATCTTCTTCGGCGGCATCTCTGGAAATCTGTGGGAACTGCCTTCGAACTTTGCTCCTTACGCGGTGCGGCCCACTTTCAGCAAGGTCACCTCGGTGACCCATCCCTACGCGAACGATCCGACGGAATTCCCGACTGGAACCAATCCGTTTCCGACTCTGACTTTCACGCCAGGAACCGGCACCGCCAGCTTCCTCGCGCTCAACCAGGTTTCCTCCATGGACTCACACTTCAAGTGGCCCTTTACTTATCAGATCAACTTCGGCATCCAACAGCAGATCACCAGCGGTCTCGCCTTGAGCGCAAATTATGTAGGTTCGCTTAATCGCAGACAGCCGATCTACGAGGATCTCAACCCAGCGCAGTTCAACATCACCAACGCTGGCGTATCAGGTGCAAGCTGTACCGACCTGACCCAGGCTTGCGGCTACGCGAACACCAGCGCCACGGTCAACAATCGCCGCAAATTGAACTCGTTGTATGGTCTGTCGGCCGCCACTCCGACATACTCGAACGTGTATAACATCCAATCCAATCAGGGGTCCAACTATAACGGCTTGCAAATCACGGTTGAGCAGCGTGTTACGCATCGCGTCAGCGCCAAGGGCAGCTATACCTGGAGCCATACCCTATCCAGCAGCAATCTGGATGGAACCTCGCTCAACAACATCATGCTGGACTACAACTACCAGTATCTTGAAAAGAAGCAACGTTCGGACCAGGACAGACGTAATATGATGTCCGCCTCGGTGGTGTGGAAGCCCGACTACTTCAGTGCTTACAACCGGCTCGTCCGGACTGCGTTGAATGGCTGGACGACAACCGCGACCATCGTCACGAACAGCGGACAGCCCTTCACTGTTACAACAGGCGTGGATGATTACTTCAACGGTCAGGGAAACAATCGTCCCAGCATTGTCCCTGGCATCACTCCGCGGACTCTTAAGTCGAGCTCGCGTATTAAGAACGAGGGAGAGTGGTTCGATACGACAGCGTATTGCATCGCCGGAACAACGACTGGGTCAGTAACGTGCCCCGGCGTCGGTCCTCTCAACCTTCTCGGACTCGAGCGTCCCATGTCACTCTCCGATCCGGGTTACAGAGATATCGACGCATCGCTGATTCGCAAGTTCTCAGTGTACGAGCGTATCAATTTCGAATTCCGCGGGGAAGCCCTCAATGTCTTCAACTTAACCAACCTTGGCGCACCGACCGCCGCTATGAACAACGTTAATTTTGGCAAAGTTACCGGCAGCGGCGGTAGCAACCGCGTCATTCAGGTTGGCGGTCGCTTCCTTTTCTGACGACGGTCAACCTCGTCCGTGGCGGGCGGCGCCCGTTAGCCGCCTGCTATGGCAAGATCAAATCCGCCCCAGGTTTTCGGCGGCAGATAGCGACTGGGGCGCGACAGACGTTCCAGGGCCGTTTCTCAAAGCCTCCTTTACGCCTGCTCCCCGAGAGCAGGCGTCTTTTTTGGGTTGTTAGAGTTGTGGCCTACAGTGCTTTCAGGGAGACGATATGAAAGAAGTGGTCTCGTCTTCA
>JBAWCO010000936.1:0-1668 GCA_049590315.1 Occallatibacter sp.
CCAGAACCCTTTGGCCGTTTAGTTCGACTGCTACAATTCGGGTGGTGCGATGATGGCGGGACGATCCAAGATCGCAACCATTTAATGGCGTTTTTAGGCGTCATGCCGTCGCCCCCTCTCGAATTCACGGTTGCCAGTTTGGTCGTTGGCTTTTCTTGGCTCAACATGCTGGCATCAAAAATGGTATGGACTGCTTCTGCGGGACAGAATATGACCACGATACGTTTGTCAAAAGCGTGTGCGATGCGATTCAGCATTTTGAGAGAATGGCCGTAGTAATCGGCGTCTTCAATCCGCGAGATAACTGACTGTCTGGTGTCAGCCCGCTCTGCTAATTCCTTTTGAGTTAATTTCGCTTCCATTCGCAGTTGTACAATCTGCTCGGCAATGTCGGCGTAAAGCCTTTCTTCGTCTACCGCTTTGGCGAGCTGAGGGTTAGCCGCCAGCTTCCTACGGATGAAATCTCCGAGGTTTTTTTCTTTTTCCATCATGGCACACTACTCCAAATCTGCCGTGTAACGAACCGGGTCTGCAATCACGAGGTTCTTTGCTTTAATCGAACGCGTCCTTTGATGTAGGCAGTTGTTTTTCGATTTCTTGAGTCATCATTTTAGCACCTCATATAAAGCGAACTCGGAATCCTGCCACACTACCGCACCAAGCTTTTCTTGGCTTTCCTTGCCGTCTCTACGCCGTACCGTTACCACCCCGCTTTGGCCCGGCTTGCCACGTACCCGCCATTTGCCTTCCTTGGATTTGGTCCAGCTGTTGCCGTCGTCTCGATGCTTGGCGATGTTCTGAGGCGATGGTTGCTCCGATTCCATCCTACCTTGCTGAACCCTCGTTGGACCATCGGCGGTCGGCACGTAGAATTCGGAGCTGATTTCCTTGCTTAACCGCCGCGCTTCGGTAAGGTCGATCTTGGCAACCCACCCCTCCCGTTTGGCTTCGCGGTCGTCGTCGGTCATCTGGTCGTCGTCCTCACACCGGCGCTCGCGGTTGGACCCGCAGAACGGCGGGCAGGATTCTACGTCTAGCACGTGCTGTGCTCTAGTGGCCGCCACGTACAGCAGCCGCAACTCCTCGTCGCCCATCTTATCAAGCGGCATGAAGTCCGATGCCAGCTTGACCTTGTGCCATTCTCGACCCTTGCTCTTATGTGCGGTGCACACCACCAGGTCAGCATCCTTTTCGGCAGGCATGGATCGCAACGCCGCCGCGATCTTGTCCGCGCCGAACTTGTCAATTAGGTTAGTCATCAGTTTTAAATCGGCCCCTTCCTCAAGTTTAACGTATGCCTGGACCTCGCCCCATGATTCGAAGCAAGATAGTTCGGGATGTTCCGTATGTTTGCCACGCTGCAAGTCCTGCGCCGCCCGGACGAACGCCAGCACGTCTGATCCACCACCAATCAAGTGCGGCTTCTTTCCGTCCGCTATCGCTTGTAGCACGATTCCCACCGCTGCTGAATTGGTGCGGCAAAGAACCGCGTCCGGCTTGTCGATGACGGATAGCCGCGACGGTATCTTGCCGAAACCACGGAGCTTGAGGGCGGTAGGCTGTTCGAGGTGTGACAATACCGCGTTAGCTACTTCGGCAACAACAGGACCGAACCTGAAGCTCTGGCTGAGATAGAGTCGTTTGGCATCGGGGAACGCTGCCATAGCG
>JBAWCO010000937.1:0-11949 GCA_049590315.1 Occallatibacter sp.
GAGCTCGTCTGCTTCGTCCTTGGTGATTCGGGGGCCGGTGTACTCGGCGACGCGCGCGCCCTTGCGGATGGGGGTTGTGGTGTAGCAGCCGGCGGCGTGAATGGCGGAAGAGCGGATGATAAGAGCCATGCGGATGTGCGATGCTTTCCTTGGGTGCAGAGATTATTGCGTATGCAACGCATCGTACCATTATTAAAGAGGACAATGCACGGGGCCTTGTGGATGTGAGGAAACAGGAAATGAAACGGGTTTTTTGGTTTGCGCTGATTTTGACGGGATGCCTGACGGTGGGGATGCCGCAGGTGATTGCGCAGACCCAGACGGGCAGCGGCGGGGCTGGATCCGGGCAGAACAAGCAGGGCGGTCAGCAGCCTGGGCAGCCCACGGGGGCTAATCCATTTCCCGAGGATACGAACACAGTTCCAGTGTTGCCGGCGAAGCCGGACGGGAGCGACAGCGGAGGGGATAGCGGATCAGGGACGGCGCGTATGGCATTGCCGGGTGATGACCTGGACCCGGTGCGCAGTCCCGACGATCCCACTCCTGAACCCGACAATGGGCTGAGCAGTGGATCAAGCTCCAGCTTGACGGGGATGGACCGAGTTTTGCCGGGGCCGGACGAGGAACAAACCGATAAGAGGAAAAAGCTCACGGTGAAGGAGCCTACGCACAAGGAGGCCGCTTCAAACGATATCGAAGTGGGCGGGTATTACCTGGAGACCAAGAACTGGAAGGCGGCTGAGTCGCGGTTTGAGTCGGCGATGGTGCTTGATCCGGATAATCCGGATGTCTTCTGGGGGTTGGCGGAGGCGGCGAAACATCTGGGCAATTTTGCGGATGCGAAGAAGTACTACCAGACAGTGATGGATTACGACCCGGATAGCAAGCATGGGAAAGAGGCGCGCAAGGCGCTGAAAGAGCCGGAGATTGCCAATGCCAAGGCTGCGGTGGCTGCGCCGCCTGCGGGAGACGGCGCGAAGTAGGCTTGCTTGATTGCTTCCCCCCCGCCGCTAGAAAGAAGCAAAGAATGGCACCCGCTTCCCAGGCTAAACAGCGATGTGAGACCTTAAAGTCCCGCCACTCTTCCGATAAAGCTGCGATGGATCGATAGGCACAGTACGTCTTCTGATATAGAAGACGTGTCCGATGCTATTCGGCGCCTAGTTCGCGGACGATGGCGACCGAAGCCGATGCGCCGATGCGGTTGGCGCCGGCTTCAAGGAGGGTACGGACGTCGCCTAGGGTGCGGATGCCTCCGGAGGCTTTGACGCCAGAACGTGCGCCGGCTACGCCGCGGAGCAGGGCTACGTCGGCTGGGGTTGCACCGCCGGTGGAGAAGCCGGTGGAGGTTTTGAGGAAGTCGGTGCCGGCCTGGATGGCAATTTCAGCAGCGCGGAGTTTTTCTTCGACTGTGAGCAGGCAGGTCTCAAGGATGACCTTGAGCAGCGCGCCGTTGTGATGGGCGACTGTGGCCGCGGCGTGGACGGCATGATGGACGGCCTGGTGATTGCCGCTTTTGAGCTGGCCGACGGGGAGGACCATATCCACCTCGCGCGCGCCGAGACGAGTGACAGCGGCGGCCTCATGGCGGAGGGTAGAGGTCAGCGAGGCGCCGAGCGGAAAACCGATGACGACACCAACGGGGATGCCGGTTCCGGCAAGGATGCTGACCGCGGTGGGCACCCAGATGGGATTGATCATGGCGCAGGCAAAACGGTAACGGACGGCCTCATTGCATAGGTTTTCGACCTGGGTGCGGGTGGCGTCGGGCTTGAGCAGGGTATGGTCAATGACGGCGGCGAGCGGCTTCCAACCGGAGAGGGCGTGTGCGGCAAAGCCAGCAGAATCGAAGGTTCCGTTGTCGAATTCTAGGTCCGTTTCGCGGATAGGAATAGTCGCAGCCATGGGTAAAGCTCCTTGCAAGTGGAATTCCGCTCTTAAAGGCGGATTTCCAGAGAACTACAGACGATGAGTATAGTGCTTTGACGCGGGTCTCAACAAACTTCGAACCGGCGCAGGAAGGGGCGTCGGGGCTGATGCCGAGGTCGCTCAGCGGCTCAGCCCAAGCTGGATGAAACCATCGCGAACGCGCACACTTGATGGACGACAGATTGCGGTGGGAGGTTGCCCTGAGTCACCCTACGATCTGATGCTACTCGGGATGATCGGGGCTCATGAGACAGATGTCAGGGAGGTTGCGGTAACGTTCGGCGTAGTCCATGCCGTAGCCGATGACGAAGAGGTTGGGAATGGAGAAACCCACGTAGTCGGCTTCGATCTTTTCGAGGCGGCGAGAGGGCTTGTCGAGCAGGGCGGCGATGCGCAGGGTTTTGGGATGGTGCTGAAGGAAAATTTTGCGCAGATAGGCGAGGGTGAGGCCGGTGTCAAGAATGTCTTCCACAATTAGAACGTTTTTGCCTTCGATGGGCTCGTCGAGATCCTTGATGAGCTTGACGGCTCCGGAGGAGCGCTGGCCCTTGCCGTAACTGGAGACGGCGACGAAATCGAATGTGGCATCTACATCAATGGTGCGGGCGAGGTCAGAGAGAAAGATGGCAGCGCCTTTGAGGACGCCGACCATGACAAGCTTTTCGCCTTTGAGGTCTTCGGAGATGCGGGCGCCCATCTCGGCGACGCGGTCGGCAATCTGTTGATGGGTATAGAGAACCTCAAGGTCGCGGTAGATGGTTGTGGCCATGAAGACAGTATCTCGCGAAACCCTGAGGGCTGGGCGTGGGCGGCTGTGCAAAATTGGTGGAGTAAGCGGGGACCACCTCCAATTGAAGTGGGCGGAATTGCGCAGCATGAGAATTTCCTGGCTATAGGAAGCCGATGATCGGGGATAATCTACCTATGAATCCAGCTCCAACCGGCCCGAGACTCATCGTTGTATGCGGGCTACCGGGTTCAGGGAAGACCACGCATGCGAAGCGGATTGCCAGCGGGCTGGGCGCTGTTCGACTTTGCGCGGACGAGTGGATGGAAGCGCTTTCCATCAATCTCTGGGATGCAGAAAAACGGGGACAAATCGAGGCGCTGCAATGGAAGTTGTGCCAGGAACTTCTCAGGCTTGGCCTCACAGTGATTGTTGAATGGGGCACCTGGGCCCGAGCTGAGCGGGATGTTCTGCGGCTTGCAGCCCGTGCGCTCGGCGCAGCCGTTGAGTTGCATACCCTGACAGCGCCAGTGCATGTGCTGTTTGAGAGAATTGAAAGCCGAGGTCTGGAAAGTCCGCCAATCGAACGAGATGCTCTATCCCGATGGTCAGAGACATTTGAAGCGCCTACAACTGAAGAGTTGGCGCTGTTCGACGAGCCGCTTATTGACTGCGACTCGGGTAGGGCAGAAGTTCGGTAACTTCAAGGTCGATTCAAATACCGGGCAATGAGCCCGTCTATACTTGAGAAGATATGTTGCCTTATTTGCACATTTGGCACTTGAACGTGCCGACCTTTGGACTGATGCTGTGGCTGGCTTGCGTGGCGGCCGCATTTGTGATGGACCGGGGGTTCAAGCGCGCCGGTGTTGACGCTGACGCGGTGGGAATGGTGGCGATTGCCGCGGTGCTGGGCATTGTGGGCGCCAAACTGTGGCACGTGATCGACACGCCGATGGAGTTTCAGGAGCTGGGTTGGCGGGTGCTGTGGGATACGGCGGGGTTTGCGTGGTTTGGCGGACTGCTGTTCGGCATCTCGGCACTGGTGTTTCAGGGGTGGTGGGCGAAGATTGGCGGGCTGAAGACGCTGGATCTGGCGGCTCCAGCGGCGGCGATCGGCTATGGGATCGGGCGGATCGGATGCTTTCTTTCCGGGGACGGATGCTATGGACTGCCGACGACGCTGCCGTGGGGAATGGCGTTTCCAAACGGGATTGAACCGACGTTCGTGAAGGTGCATCCGACACCGCTGTATGAGTTGGCGGCGGGACTGCTGATCGGCCTGTGGCTCTGGTGGCGGAGTGGCAAACGGCACGGGACGGGCGTGATTGTTGGCGAGTACCTGGTGCTGAGCGGAACAGCTCGCTTTCTGGTTGAATTTATCAGGCGCAATCCTAAGATTATTTGGGGGTTATCGAATGCGCAACTGGCCAGCCTGGGGTCGGTTCTGGCAGGGATTTTGCTGATCTGGTGGGCGGCGACGCGGCCGGTTACTGCACCGGAAGCGACAGCGGTGGAGAAGACTGCATGAGGTCGGCGGTCTGGGCTGGGGCTTTCAAGTCTGTGGATTCCAATAGCCAGAAGTGGAAGCCATCCACGATGGCCATCAAAGCTGCCTGATTCAAATCGCTACTTACGCCGGCGGTTGTCCAAGGCTCGTGGCCGTCAGCGTGAAAGCTTACGGTGACGCGGACATGGGCGGCTGTGTCGTGCGCGGATACATCGATAGCGGTAACGCTGAACCTGCCCAGGCGCACTTGTGCGATCGCCGGGTACCACTTTTCCAACTCCTGCCTCATCGCTTTGGTCAGCGCATCGACCGGGCCGGCACCCTCGGCGCGTGTAGCCGCGATCGTGGTTTCGCCGATGGATAACAACATCGAGGCCTGGACGTAGCGGTTGCGGATGACGTCGGACTCGTCGATGACGCGCCAACTCTTAACGCTGAAATAATCCTGGAGTGTATTGAGGACCTTCATGCAGGCAAGGCGGAAGGAGACCTCGCTGGCCGTGAAGCCGCCGCCTTCAATCATCGCGGGATTGGAGTCCATCAGGACCTGTGCCTGCACGGAATTGAGAGGGACACCGATCGATTCCGAGAGAAGAACGATGTTGGCTTTTCCCGATTGACGATTGACACCGATCACCGAGGTTGCGCCGACCTGCGTGGGGTCGCACCAGAGATATGCGCCGGGATTCTTGCGCTCGCTGCTGCCGTGCATTCCGGCCCAGGTGCCAAATGCGCCAGTGCCGACAATGGGCGCGCCGTGCGGCACGTCGAGCGAGAAGGCTCCGTAAGCGGTATACGCGAGGTTGGACAGGCCGGCAAGCGATTCGGGAGGGACGAATTCTGCTTCGCCTCGCAGTTGCATCGCACCGACGACAGTGGTGAGGTTCACATTGCCACAACGCTCGCCGGTCCCGAGAAGCGTGCCTTGAATCTGAGCGGCCCCGGCAAAGATGGCAGCGCGTGTATTGGCGATTCCTAGACCGCGATCCATGTGACCGTGAAATCCGAATCTCGCGCCGGGGTAGGTCTGCGCCAGGCTCGAGAAGACCTCGGAAACTTCCTCGGGACTGGCTCCGCCAGTGGTGTCGCAGATGACGATGCGGCCGACATTCTGACGAACGCATTGCGCCGTAAGCTGGTGGAAGTAGTCCAAGCTGCGCTTGTTGAAGTCGGCATCGCAGGGGGTGCCATTTTCGCGGCGTCCGCAATTGGCGTCCATAGCGTGTTCAAAATCCACGAAGACCTCGAGGCCGTTGTCCTGAAGGCACGCTATGGTTTCGGAGGCCATGAGCAGGTTTTCTTCAGGCGTGGTTTCGAGAGACATCAGAACATCGAGCAGCCTGGACTTGACGACGATGACGGCGACGGGAACGCGTCGTTTGTGGTTGACGATGAACTGTATGTCTGGCCAGTCTTGGACTTTGACGCCGCGGCCCCTGGTTCTGCCGAACAAGGCCAGTTGCATGGCGCCGGTGTCGAGGGAGTCGAGAGCCATGGAGAGATCGCCGACGAACTGATTTGCGCCGGCGAAGCCGATTTCTGCGTAGTGGACGCCAAATGCGGCCATGCGTTCAACAAGACGAACGGCGCCCGGCAAAGAGATATCGATATTCGGCTGTTGCATTCCATCGCGAAGGCTTGTATCGAACAACTCGACTTTTCTAGGCGTTGTCTGGTTCATTGATGTCCGTTCCGATCGCAAATGTGCAGCTTCAAGACGATACTTCAGTGGATGGATGTGACTCTCCATCATAGTCTGTAGAGCACTTTCGGAATCAGTGTGGTCTTGTTAAGTGCATCGAATGGTGGCTTTTCCTTGAAGAAAAAGCCACTTGAATGTGTGCTTTCGGTCTAAAGCAATTCCGAAAGTGCTCTATCGCTTTGCGGGAGGCTTGGGGAGAACGACCGTTCGTCGGAAGCAGTTTGGGGCGTGGTCATTGACGATGCCGACGGCCTGCATCCAGGCATAGACGATGACTGGGCCGACGAATTTGAAGCCGCGCTTTTTGAGTGCCTTCGAGATATCTTCTGACAGCGACGTCTGAGAGGGGATTGGGCCGGTAGTTTGAATCTGCTTGCCGCCGGCCATGCCCCAAACCCACTTTGAGAAATCCTCGCCCGCTGCCTGCATGTCGCGATAGATGCGCGCGCCCTGGATGGTGGCTTCGATTTTGGCGCGGGAGCGAACGATGCCAGGATCTTGAAGGAGACGGGCGATGTCGGCTTCTTTGAAGCGGGCGACTTTGGCGGGATCGAAGTTTTTGAAGGCTTTGCGGAAGGCGTCACGCTTGCGCAGGATGACGATCCAGGAAAGACCGGCCTGGAAACCTTCGAGCATGAGAGTTTCCCAGAGGGCGCGGCTATCGAAATTGGGAATGCCCCATTCCTCGTCGTGGTAGGCGCGATAGAGAGGATCGTTCTTAGCCCAGGAACAGCGTTCGAACTGGTCGTTAATTGATGGGGTCACTGGTTTGCCTGAAGTGATTTTTTCGATCTGCTGTCTATCGAGGATAAATCCTCAGGCAACGCACGGATGCGGCAAGTTACAAAACATATGAACGTAACGAGCGTCAGGCATCAAGCTGCTTTTCAACGGTGTTTGGAGAAAGCCCGACGGATCGAATCCATTCCAAGAAGGGCTGCGCCGAAAGCCGGGAGGAAACATCCTCCTTGCGGACAATCCTGACTCCAAAGGAATCCAACAGTGCTTTCTCGGAGTCGGTGAGTACTTTAGAGGTGTAGATCAATACCGGCAGATCCTGGGTTGCGGGCTGTGTCCGAAGCTGCCGCAGGATTTCGAATCCGCTGATGTCGGGCATTAGGAGATCGAGGATCAGCGCGTCGGGAAGTTTCTCGTTCAGCAATGCGACCGCCTCAGTTCCGCTTGAGGCCTCGCGAATATCAAGCCAGGGCTGGCTGAGGAGGTCGCGGAGGATGTAACGCGCGACCTCGTTATCGTCGACCAGGAGAACCTGCCGAGTTCCCATGTTCGAAGTGAGGCGGCGGAGTTCGTCGACAAGCACCTCGGGGGCGATCGGCTTGGGAAGAAAAACGTTTCCGCCCTGTTCGATGGCGCTTTGTTCTTCGTGATGGACACTGGTGACGATGATCGGCAACTCCGGCAGCCGCTCGCGAAGACGCGCGATGAATCCCCAGGACTGATCGTCACCTATATAGATGTCGGCCACGACTGCGGCCGGAGTGTGCCTGGCGGTCCACACTTCGGATTGCGCAACGGTGGAGGTGAGAATCGCCTGAAACTCAGTATTGCGGAGATACGACTCCAAGAGATGAGCAGTCTCTTCGCTGTCTTCCAAAATCAGGACGGGCAGGCGATGGAACTCCGGCGCGGGCGGCATGGTTTGATCGTCCGGGCGATTTAACTCTCCAACGTAGATAGCCGGTAGCCTGACGAAGAATTTCGATCCTTTGCCGAGTTCACTCTCCAGCCAGATTCTGCCTCCTAAAAGCAGAGCGAGATTTCTGCACAGCGGAAGGCCTAGGCCGGTGCCGCGATATCGCTCCTGAAGAGGGTTTTCCACCTGGCTGAATTCTTTGAAGATTGTTTCGTAATGCTCGGCGGCGATACCGATTCCCGTATCTTCAACCGTGAACTGGACGTCCCGATCGTCCAGCATTTGCGCAGATATGGTGACTTTGCCGTGGGGAGTGAACTTGAGAGCGTTGGAGATCAAATTGCGAAGTATTTGAGATACTTTTCCTTCGTCGGTTCGGAGAGGCGGCAGGTCGGAGGTGTCCTGGAAGACGAGATCCACGGAATTGTTGTCGGCCAGCAGCGGCTTCAACATTCCTTTGAGGGCGCTGAAAAGCTCATGAAGCTCGAAGCGCTTGGAACGGATTCGAATCTTGCCTGCTTCAACTTTCGCGAGATCGAGCAGGTCGTTGACCATTTCCTGAAGATCGCGAGCAGAAGACTCGATGTATCTGACTTGCTTCATCTGCTCGCGAGAGAGGTCCCCATCCATCCTGTCCATGAGGAGGCGGGAGAGGGAGATGATGGAGTTCAAGGGCGTTCTGAACTCGTGGGAGACGTTGGACAAAAACTTGGTCTTCAATTCGGAGGCGCGTCGAAGATAGTCGGCGCGCTCATCAAGCTCGGCGTAAAGGGCAACGACACCGCGATTTGTATCTTCGAGTTCGCGATTCAGCCATTCGAGTTCGTCCTGGCGGGCGCGTAGTTCCTGCAGCGTCTTGAGCAGCTCCTGGTTCTGTTGCTCAATCTCCTCGTAAGGGTTTTGGGGAGAACGCCCCTGCATTTTGCGGCAAAGCTCGTCGGCCGTTCGCTGAGTCCAGGTGTCGCGGTGATGCGGGATGAATTTCGCCATACGGACCACAGTGCCACTGGCGGAGGTTTCAATCCGAAACTCATCCATCAAGCGCTTGGTGCCAATAATGCCCATTCCGAGGCCGGTGGCGGACTTGTAGCGCGCCTCAAGAATCTGATCCAGATTCGAGATGCCGGCTCCGGAATCGGCGACTGTCACCACGAGCCGTTGCGGGGGCTCCAATTGGAGAGAAAATGTGACTTTGCCATTCCGCGCATAACGAAAAGCATTGCGAGCTATCTCGGAGGTCGCGGTCGCCATCCTGATCTGGTCCTGATTATCCAGGCCTAGTTCGGCGGCAATTTCACGGGCCCTCTGGCGCGTGTGAACCACATCGCGTTCAGTCGACAGGGCGAGATGGAGGATGGACACGGCCATGGGTCACGCTGCCTTGACAACGATCACGCTGGCATCGTCGCGCTGGCGTCTGAAGTCGCGAAGCAGTGCGCCGCCAATGACAGCGGGATGTCGCGCAAGCAGTCCACGATAGGGAGCAAGGTCCCACTTCGAATGGATCCCGTCAGAATGCAAGACGAGCACTTTATCGCGATCCCAAGTGGAAACGAACTCCTGGATCTTGGGCACCGATAGACCCAACGTCCCGTTGTGCGAAACGAGGCTCCGCGATTCGGTGCCCGCCAGCACAACACCACAGGTATTTCCCACACCGGCATACAGAAGGCGATTGTCGTTGGGGCGAATTTCAGCAATGGCTGCAACAGCGCCGCGCGTTTTGCGAAGCGCATCATGCATGTAGCCCAGTATTTCGCCAGGGCTGAGATTCAATCGTTTGTTAAATGTTTCAACGGCTTCCTGCGCAGCCTCAGCGGCGCCAAAGCCGTGGCCCAGGCCGTCGGTAATCAAGATCATGGTGCGGTCGGGCGTTTGATGAGCACACCACCCATCGCCGCAAACTTTTTCACCAGGATATGGCACCGCCATTCCGGCGATCAGCATTCCGCCGGATGGCTTGGCCGCGCCCAGCTCGATCATGACGATGGTGCCGGTTGGGCTGGTAAACACTTCTAGCTTGTTCGCCATCCGTTTCATGGCGCCCATACCACCGCCCATGGTGCCAGCCGTGGAGTAGCCGTCGCTCATGGCCTCGGCAATGTTTGCAATTCCCGCGCCCTTGTCGATTGCGAGGATGCGAACCAGTGAACCTTCACCGGCCCCGGTGCATTCGAAAATCACTTGTCCCCCGCCGCCATGAATGAGCGTATTGCGAGAAGCCTCAGTGGCAAGCAGCGTGAGTTCTCCCGATTTTGTCTCGTCGAGTCCCAGTCGCTGAGCCGCGAACTGCGCGGTACGCCGAACCTCACCGACCGAGCTTTGATCGGTGACCGCTACACATTGAGTGAATGCTATCTCCATCGCGCAACCGTGATTCTTGTTCCTTTACCTACGTGTGATTCGATGTTGAATTCGTTGACTAGCCGTTTGCTGCCGCCGAGGCCGAGCCCCATGCCATTACCGCTTGTGAATCCGTCGGTGAGGGCTTGCTCAATGTTTGCGATCCCGGGGCCTTGATCTTCGAAGATCAGCCTGAGTCCCAACCTTGGACCATTGGCAAGTTCTTCAATTGTCATTTCGCCACCCTTGCCGTGATCGAGAGCGTTGCGCGCCAACTCGCTTGCTGCGGTTACAAGTTTGGTTTGGTCGACGAGGCTAAAGCGAAGCGCAATGGACGATTGCCTCACCTTCTGCCGCGCCAATACAATGTCGTTCGAATTCCGCAATGGAAGAAGTTCACGCTTCGTAACGTTCATCGGCCATTCCAGACTGCGCGAGGTCGTTTGCTCCAAATAGAAGTTCCATTCCGGCCTCTACGCTTAGTGCGGTACGTACGCCGGGTAGCGACATACCCAGTTCAACGAGCGTGATGGCTACTGCCGGTTGCATCCCTACAACCACGGTGTCTGCTCCGAGGACCCGCGACATGGCAGCGATATTGGCGAGCATTCGCCCGATAAACGAGTCGACGATTTCGAGTGACGAGATATCGATGAGAACGCCGGTCGATCCCCACTCGGAGATCCGCTGTGTCACGTCGTCCTGGAGTTGCATGGCGAGTTTGTCGTGCATGTCGACCTGGATAGTGATCAACAAGAGCGAACCCATGCGAAGAACCGGAATGCGTTCCATTTACTCCTCCCGCTTCGCGAACAGTTTGCTCATCGGGTTGATCTGAGTGGATGCATCGCGGACGATCTTCCTGCCGCTTTTCTTCAATGCGAGAGCGAATGCATCCGCGAGGTTGGCCTTAGTAATGACATCTTCAAGATTGATACCCAGGTGGACAATGGTTTGGGCAATCTGTGGCCGCACTCCACTTATGATGCATTCCGCGCCCATGAGTCTGGCTGCGGTGATCGTCTTCAGCAAGTGCTGAGCAACCAGGGTATCGACGGTTGGCACGCCTGTGATGTCGATGATGGCGAATTTGGAGTTTGTCGACACAACCGTTTGCAGCAGGCTCTCCATCACCACCTGGGTTCGAGCGCTGTCGAGAGTCCCAATGATGGGAAGCGCCAATATGTCATCCCAAAGCTTGACTACAGGCGTTGAGAGTTCGAGGAGTTCCTGCTGCTGGCGCGAGATGAGCTCCTCTCGCGCGGCCATGAACGCTTCTGTTGTGATGAGCGCAAGACGGTCCAACAGTTCCGTTGCAGACCAAACCATTTCAAACATCTGATCCTGACTGTTGGAAAGAGAGCGCCGGATGGCCGAAAAGAGCGGCTGCTTCAGAGACAGGACAAAAGTAGCGACCTCCGAGGGTGAGAATCCCTGGCGGGCGCGAGACGTCGAAATCTCCTGTAGAAGATCGCGCGTTGCACCCCAGCCGGCTGCTGAGATATCGGTGGCACCGCTGGTTTTTATGCCCGCTACGACGGCTTCCAAAAGCGTGCGGCACTGATCTTCGAATTCAGCTTTACCAATCAGGTCAGTGCGCTGAGCGGCTCTCCCCATATCCCGAATCCACTCTTTACGGACCCGTTCTTCGTTCTGGGAGACAATTTCAGCTAACTCATTCATTGCTATCTCCTATGAGCATGGTTCTGATTCGGTGGATTTGATTGGCGCGTTTTGCAGGTCTCAGCAGTTGAATCAAGTTATGGGGATCCGCATTTCTTCACAGCTTAATGGGATGCGGAGTGTGAACGTGGGGAAAACACAGACCTCAAAAATGACTTGCGCAGGGAGGGCTATCGAATGCTTGCCAGAGCTTCGCGGAATGCTTCTTCGCCTTCCCATTTGGCGACGAAGTGTTTTACATTGAATAGCTTGCACATCTCGCGCTGTTCGTCTCCAAGGACGGACCAAACAATAACGGGGATCTTCGATAATTCCGGAGTGCGATGCCAGAATCTTAATAACTCGTATCCGCTTTCATAGCCGAGATTCAGATCCAAAACAATACCGTCCGGGAATGGACC
>JBAWCO010000938.1:0-8363 GCA_049590315.1 Occallatibacter sp.
CCGCCGACCCGTCCCTGGCCCTGGGATAATTCCAGCCGCCGACTGCCACCAACCGCCCTCGTCAGCCTCTTCTGAGAGGCCTGGAACGTGCGCCTGACTTCTTCAATTTCATCTCAACCTGTGATCCATTACCAGTACTGAGAGGAAAAATTTGCACCCTATGTGCTCTTTTAACCATCATTTATTACACGAATTGGTAATAGTTACTTATTACCAAAGGCACTGAATCTGCCCAGTTTTCTGGCAAGCCGATGATTTTCAAGAGGTTGAACCAGAAACGGAGTTTGGTCACCCAAATGCATCCTTTGGGTTGGATGGGTGCATCCATCCGGTTCAGTTGGGTCAGTCGATTTTGGTGCCGTATCGGTGAAGGTTTTTAGCAGGCAGGTGACATTATGGCTTCGCGCGCTCTCAACCATTTCGAAGTCGAAGAACTGAAAGCCAACATCCTCGCCGCCGACGCGCAGGACACACCCGTTCCCGCTGCCACCGTCTTCCGAGCATTTGTTTCCGCCGGTAACCCCGACTCGCTCCCGGTCCCCACCTCCGAGGGCCTCAAGCCGTCGAAAGGCGCCATGATCGCCATCGGCGTTGAAGCCGGAGCCGCATTGTGCTTCTACGGCGTCTGGCAGCTCTTCACCCACATCCTCCGCTAGGCAAATCGCGCTCGCTCAATTCACCGAATTAAGCCGCTCGCCGAACGTGTCAATCTGCCTAAAAACCTGCCTTCAGGAAATTGCCGCCGGCTCTCAGCGGGTCGATCCCAGCGCCGAAGATGCCCACAACAGCGCCGACCGATAGAAGCCCACCATCTCCTCTTCGGTCATTCCATTCCCCTCAACCAATGCGTCGCAAGTGGCCCAGTCGCCGTGTTCGTGACTCTCCACCCACCGCAGCAGGGCGCGTTCGCGGTTGGCCACGCCGTTCAGCGCCTCGCGAATCACACCCCGCAGAGGCAGCTCCGGCGCCAGGTCCTCCATAGAAAGCAACATCATGGCCGGAAGCATGCTGAACATACCCAGCAGATACTGCTCAGCGGGGTCCAGCCCACTTCGCTCCGAGGCCAGTTCGCAAAACCGCGCACGCACAAAGGCCATGCGCAATATCTCCAAGGGCTGCTCGCCGTTCAGATCGCTCGCGATGGCCAGCGTCACAATGCGCCGGAAGGTGTTTTCTCCTACCACCACCAGCGCTTCCTGAATTGAATAGATCTCCGTGCGTCGCGCATAAGACGACGAATTCACCAGTCTCAGCAGCCGGTAAGTCAGTGAGGGATTGCGTTTCAGCAGCCGTGTGGCTTTGTGCAGGTCCACGTCATCGTTCTGCAACAGTTGCAGAATTTCAAAGTGAACGGCCCGGTTGGCGGGAATCTTCCGGTTCTTCACCAGCACCGGTCGGCAGAAGTAGTAGCCCTGAAAGAGTGTGAAGCCTTCCGCTTTCGCCTGCTGATACTCCGCCTGGGTTTCCACTTTCTCCGCCAGCATGAAGATCGATCCGCGGTCCACGCGCCGGAAGAGCTCGCGCCGTTTGTCAGGCCCGGTCGTAGCGAAGTCCACTTTAATGTAGTCGGCCAAGTCCATCAGAGGCTGGAACCTCGGCTCCCACACAAAGTCGTCCAACGCGAAGCGGTAGCTTTTGTCCTTGAGGCCGCGACAGGTCGCAATCAACTCCGGCGTCGGTTCCACTGTCTCCAGAATCTCAAGCACTGTCGTGGTGCCCAGCACGTTGACAAGATTCTCGGTGAGCGCCGTTCCTGTGCAATTCACAAACGCCGGCAGGCCGCCAGTCAGTCTCTCCATCCCGAACATCACGGCATTGTCCAGCATGGTGCGTGTAGCCGTTTCGCCATCTCCGCGAAAAGCAGCTTCCGGCCCCATCCTGAAGAGCAGTTCGTAGGCATGAACGCGGCCACGCAGGTCCAGAATTGGCTGGCGTGCCACATAGCGCAGTCCCTCGGCCCATTCGGTCGTGGTGGGGACAGGGATCGGGCTGGAAGGGGCGTGCATAAACAATCTTCGTCAGCAGAGTTTATCGGCACAATGTGCTGATAACTTCAATCGGATGATGCTCGGCGATTCGCCCACAAGCCGGATCGCTACCGCATCCAGCTCTTCTCAACGCATTTGTTGACGTAAAGAAGTCGATCCGCACGAAGGAATGCGTCTTTGCTGCTCTCTCCTTTTTCGAGCAGCACGGGCCCCACGGAAACCGAAATGTTTACAAGACCACCTTCCACGGGTATGGATGTGTCGGCCAAAACCTGATGGCATCTTTGGGCGAGTTGCTCCAGTGAGTCGGGCGTTACGTCCCTCGCCAGCACAACAAACTCGTCTCCGCCCCATCGACCCAGCAGGTCGCCGGAGCGCAGACAGTTCGAGAGTGTCTCGCAAGCTGCCTTCAGCACCGCATCGCCACCGGCATGGCCGTGCGCGTCGTTGACCGCCTTGAAATCGTCAATGTCGATCAGGATCAAGCCATACGGCCGGTCAAACATCTCGACCTCCTGAATGGCTTGTTGAACTTTCAGGTCGATATAGCGACGGTTCGCCACTCCGGTCAGGGCATCGGAATAGGCCAGAACTTCAAGCTCGCAGGCCCTCAGTTCCAACTCGCTCAATGCGTTCCTGGTGGCGCTGATGTCGCTGAATACCTCGACCGCGCCGGTAATCGATCCCAGTTCATCCCGTACTGCCGAGACGCGAACCGAGACAGGAACGCGGTGGCCCTGCTTGTGGCGCATGTAGACATGGGCTTCCCGCTCCTTGCCGTCGACGATCGTCTTGTGCAGCGGACAGCCTCCCTGGCACAGCAGAGAACCGCTGTCATTCATGTGCATCAGGAGATTGTCGTAGCAAAACTTGCCCACCGCTTCCTGCGCGGTATACCCGGTCAGCCGCTCGGCCCCTTTGTTCCAGTAGGTAATCTGCCGATCCAGGTCGGCGAAATAAACCCCGTCGTAGAGGCTGTCCAGGAACTTGCTGCGCAGGATGGCGTCGTCGAATGCCGAGCTCTGTTCCGGATCGTTCTTGGGTTGCTCTGGTAAAGCGGAGCCTAAGTGATTGTCTTCGTTCGACATGCCGCCCGCTTTCTATAGCCGTAATCCGACCGGATTGCCCGAATCTATCGGCCTACCACTCACGTTGCAGTGATCCCAATCACATTGGCACATTTGAGCGACGATGGGACGAGGATTCGTGCGTCGGACGATTTCCTAGCTGGGCTGGGCAGTCGAAAGCCTGCTCGCTGTGGCGGGGACCCGGGATCTGCTTTCCGGTAGGTACCAAATCGATCTCTTTCCGCAAGCCCCACAAAAGGCTACACTGGCTGAAGATGCGCACCACCCGAGGCCGTGGCTATGATCTCTGAACTCAAGATCCGCAACTTCAAAAGCCTGGAGAGCGTCGATCTCAAGCTCGGCCATTTCAACTTACTCGTGGGCGCCAACGCCAGCGGCAAATCTAACTTCCTCGACGCTCTGCGCGTGCTCCAAGGCATCGGAAACGGGTTAGCGATTGACGAGGTGCTGGATGGCAAACCGCCATCAGACAGTAGTGCGAGATGGCCGGGGATTCGGGGTGGTTCGAAGTTCGCAACGTTCCGCAATCGCAATGGTCCTCAACTGGACCAGTTCGAGTTGCACATCACGCTAAAGGCACAAGAGATTGTCACTCAGGCCGGGGACGATTTGACGTACCATCTCGCCTGTATGACGGCCGGCGAGAAGACCTGCATCTTGAGCGACTCCATATCCCATGGACGATCATTCGTCTTTCCGGAAAACCTTAGGAATGATTTTTTTGGGGGGATACCAGAGACCTTCCGACCTACCCTTCTAAGGATGAGTTTGTTTAAGCTTGCCCGCACTATCGTTGAAGCGGCTCGTCAACCAGAGGTTGCAAGAGAAGTGGAAGAGTTGAAAGACCCTAGTCTCGTTAAAGAAGGAGTCGAGCTTATTTCGAGACTCGCAAACTTTGGATCGACCTATCTTTCTGGTATTGAGTTTTTTGACCCCCTCGCTTCAGCAGCCCGGGATTATTCAGCAAGGGTGAAAAGAATGAGCGAGAGTGGCGAGGGTATTGCATCCATCATTCATGAGATCGAGACCAACGGAAACAAGCCTGCACTACTAGAATGGCTGAAAGAACTCCGCCCTGACGAAGTGGATGACATCTACGCCCTCGAAGGCCTGAACTCTGATTTTATGCTGGCAATCAAGGAGGGAAACGAAGAATTTCGTGCACCAATTCTCTCCGAAGGCACCCTCCGCTTCATAGCCCTTGCAGCGGCTTTCTTCCAGCCCTCAATGCCCAAGGTTCTCGTCATCGAGGAGATCGAAAAAGGCCTGCACCCCAGTCGTCTGCGTCTCTTACTCGAACTCATGCGCTCGCAATCGAAACGCACCGGAACCCAGGTCTTCGCGACAACACATTCGCCCACATTGCTGAATTGGCTCACCGAGGAAGACAGAAAAACCACTTTCGTTTGCACCCGCGACGCCGAGTCCGGAGCCACCAAAATGCGCTCGCTGGCTGAGGTCCCAAACCTTGAGGGCCTGATCAAGAAGCACTACAACCTCGATCAACTCTTCGAGGAAGGCTGGCTCGAATCCGTCCTCCATGAGTCTTAATATCCTGGTCGTTCCGGAAAACCCGACCTATAATGGCGCAATCCTCAAGCCGCTCTGCGAAAGGTTATTTCGGGAATGCGACAAGGCCCAAGCCAATGTTGAGGTGATGGCAAACCCTCGAACAAATGGATACGAGCACGCTAAGAAACTCTTTCCGCAGACAATCCTCGACCTGTACTGGCTTAAGCATCTCGTTCTCTTCCTTCCCGATTCCGACGGACAAGATCGGAGCGCTGAATTTACCCAAATGGAAGCAAGTTTTGAACAACAGGCAGTAGCGATCGCAAGACCTATTCGACTGATTTGCTGCGCCGCCGTCCCTGAGGCGGAAGCCTGGTTGCTCGCCGGCCATCAGGACAAATGGGAGCCGGATTGGCGATGGGGAACGATGCAAGCGGATCGTTCCATTAAAGAGAATTACTTCAATCCTTTTCTTCAGACCCACGGACAGGACCAGTCCCGCTATCCCGATGGCGGCCGGAAACAACTTATGCTCGAAGCCCTGCGAAACTTCACTGGGATTAAACAACGCTGTCCGGAGCTGCAAACGCTGGAAGACCGCATTCGCGCGCACATCGCCAGCCTGACTTAGCCCATTCCGCTCGTAGGCGATAGCATAGTCTCTGATCTCGGAGAGTGAAACCAGTGAACCGCCGGATGCACATCTTCGTCAATGTTCTGGCCGTCGTGTCCATCCTTATGGGGACCGTCTGGATACTGCAGGGCGTCAATATCCTGCCCGGCAGCTTCATGACGGGAGATATCCGCTGGGCCTGGAACGGCGTGGTCGCGGTGGTCGTCGGTATCGTGCTGCTGTTTCTGGTCAATAGAAGGGTCAACCGCAGGCGCTCCTGATTCTCCGCGCTACCCGTCGCGACAATGGCATACTATCGAGACACCAAACCTGAAACCGGGGCCAGATGCTGGCCTGGAAGGGACTGTGCCGATGCGCTCAATAGGCAATGCACTCGGAATCGCGTTAATCCTGCTGGGGGCGTTGTGGCTTCTGCAGGAATACAACCTCATCCCGGGTAGCTTTCTCTATGACGAGGTTTCCTTCCCCCATCGCGGTTTTGCGGCTCTGCTTGCCGGAATCGTGATTAGGGGTTGGCCGCCGCGAGTTCAACCAAGCGCATCTGAACCCTGCCTGCGCGGCTGAGACGAGCCCGCAGTGCCCCCCTGACATGATGCCAGCAGGCACAATTTCCCTGTGAGGCGAAACAGAGGATCGCGGCCCGGCTGTCATCTGTCCTGCGCAACCCGCCTTGCTACAATCGAAAAGGCCGCAACCCCGCCAATTTCAACTGCTTTTGAAGCAAGAATCCAGACCGATGCCCCTCCGCCTATACAACACCTTGTCGGGAACCATCGACGAACTTGCGCCCATGGACGGACAGGTTCTCCGCATGTATGCGTGCGGGCCGACGGTCTACGACTACGGCCACATCGGCAACTTCCGCACGTTTCTGCAGATCGACATCCTCCGCCGCACGCTCGCGCTGCTCGGTATCCGGGTTCGCCACGTCATGAACATCACCGACGTGGACGACAAGATCATCCGCAACGCCGCCGAGGCCGGCATCCCGATCAAGGACTACACCGCCCCTTTTGAAAAGGCATTTCTTGAGGATCTGGAGGCCCTGCGGGTCCAGCGCCCTGAGCAGCTTGCCCGCGCGACGGAGCACATCGACCGCATGGTTGAGCTGGTGCAGAAGCTCGCCGCCGCCGGGGCCGCGTATCAAACCGAAGACGGTTCCTGGTACTTCCGCCTCTCGGCTTTTCCGGAGTACGGCAAGCTCAGCAAGAAGGACCTGACCGGGATTGAAGACGGCGCGCGGGTGGACGTGGATGAGTACGAGAAGGATTCGGCCCGCGACTTTGCCCTGTGGAAGGCCGTCAAGCCCGGCGAAACTTCATGGGACACGCCGATTGGCCGCGGCCGGCCCGGCTGGCACATTGAGTGCTCCGCCATGGCGATGGAGTACCTGGGCGAAAGCTTTGATCTGCACGCAGGCGGCGAAGACCTGACCTTTCCTCATCATGAAAATGAAATTGCGCAAAGCGAGACGGCAACCCACAAGCCCTTCGCCCGCCATTGGATGCATGTGCGCTTCCTGCTTGTGGATGGCCGCAAGATGTCGAAGAGCGAGGGGAATTTCTATACGCTCCGCGACCTGCTGCTGAAGGGATACAAAGCCAGCGCGATTCGGCTGGCGCTGGTCTCCGTTCCCTACGGCCACCAGCTCAACTTCACCTTCGACAGCCTGGTAGAAGCCACCAACGCCATCGACCGTCTCCGCACCTTTTCGCAGCGGCTCACCCAGGGAAAGTTTCCAGACGGGGCGAACCCAGATCTGCAGAGGGCTGCGAGTAAAGCCCAGCTCGACTACGTAGCGGCGCTTTCGAACGATCTGAATACTGCGACAGCTCGCGCGCCGATCTTCGACCTGCTCCGACTCGCGAATACCGCGATGGACCAGGGGCAGCTATTTGCCGGCGACCGCGACGCGATCGTGGCTGTGCTGGCCAGCTTCGACGCAGTCTTCGACGTGATTGAAGACCGCGATGCCGAGCCCACCCGTCAGGCCCTTGCCTGGGCCGAGCAATCCGGCCGCATGAATGAGGTCGCTCCTGAGTTGCTCGCCCGCAATTCCCGCACCGATGAAGAAATCGACGCTCTGGTGGCCGAACGCACGCAGGCCAAGAAGCAGCGCAACTTCGCCCGCGCGGACCAGATTCGCAACGAATTGGCGGCGGATGGCATCGTCATAGAAGACTCAAAAGACGGTGTCCGCTGGAAGCGCAAGTAACGGGGTTCGCGTAAACTAAACTGAATCGGAAGATTGAATCCCCCGGGAGGCCTTCGATGGAATTTGAGATCGTATTCGACCGTGAGGAAGACGGTCGGTGGATTGCGGAGATTGAGAACCTCCCCGGCGTGCTCGCCTACGGAGCCACTCGCAATGAGGCCCAGTCGAAGGTTGAGGCTCTTGCCTTGCGGGTCATTGCTGACCGGATAGAGAGTGAGCAGTCCACCCCAGGCCAGGTTCGCTTCGCGGTCGCATAAACATCTGCTGCACGCCTCCTTCAACGCATGCCTGAGGTTAGTGTCGCGGCAACCCCACCTCAATTTCCGACCTGAAACAATGATCGTTGGTTTATGAGTCAGTGGCCCGCGACAAGTTCGAAAAAGGTCTACCGTGCATTACAGCGCATCGGCTGGCAGGAAAAGCCTCGAATCAGCAAAGGTGGCTCGCACAAGCAGCTTGAACATCCAGATTATCCCTATGAGTTCACGTGGGCATTTCACGATGGCGATGAGATCGGTCCGAAGATGCTCGCTAGAATTGCGAAACAAACAGGTCTGAAGCCGGAGGACATTTAATACCATGGAAGCCAACGAAGCCCAGGAACTGCAGGAACAGGCCGAGCACGGCGCAGAATCCAAGATGCGCCCGGTAGCCTTCACCATGAGCGTAGTAGCCGTGCTGGTGGCGCTGACCACCGTCCTCGGCCATCGCACCCACACGGAGGCGGTGCTCAGGCAGGCCAAGGCCAGCGACACGTGGAACGAATATCAGGCCAAGAAGAACCGCGCCTATGACACGACCCTGGTCACAGACATCCTCAGCGTAGTCACGATCGACGATAAGGATGGCGCAAAGAAGATCGCCAAGGGCTATGCCGACCATAAGGAAAAATGGGCCGAGGATTTGAAGGAAGAAGAGAAGGAGGC
>JBAWCO010000939.1:0-12471 GCA_049590315.1 Occallatibacter sp.
CCGCAAACGTCTGATGCACCTGGCGCAAGGCGAGTGGCGCGGCTATGCAGTCGTAGCAATCCGGTGCTCGTCTTCATTGACTTGCAAAGTATCGCGCTTCAGAAGTATCCGGGCTGGTACTCCGACCGCGGTGGCACCGTCCGGAATATCTGTAAGTACGACTGCGTTGGCGCCTATTCTTACGTCGTTCCCGATTCTGATGCTTCCAAGAACCTTCGCTCCCGCCCCGATCCGAACATTATTCCCTATGATTGGAGCCGTCTCCTCATCCCACCGGATTCCAATCGTGACTTCCTGATCGATCCTGACGTTTTCGCCAATCACGCATCGGTAGTCGAGAACAGTACCGAGCCCGTTATGGCCGAAGTGAATATTCTTTCTGCCAATTCGGGTTTTGTAAGGGATGAAACAACAGAACCCAAATCTTAAAAATTGTTGTATAAGGAAGGGAAATAAAGGGACCTTCCAACGATAAAGAGTGTTCGCCGTTCGATAAATGTAGTAGGGAAGATTCGATTTGACGATCATGCTGATATCCTTTCGACTCCGCGCCAAAGCGATGGCCGCAGAAATCGGCTGGGGTTCGGACTACCGGTTCGACAGGCTGAGCTTAGCTAGGAATCGGCTCACGAAGCCTCGAAGTTTCTGCATCTGCTCTTTGCCTCGGAACGCAGCAAATGCTGAAGATACGGATCGTGGCCGCCGCGTAACCAGAGAGTAATAGTAGCCTGCGAGGATCGTCATCCCTCCGATAACATATGGCGGCTGACTGAGTTGATAGATGCAGCGAAAGAATTCCCAGGCCGGATGGCTGCCGAGCCGATAATCGCTTTGACCCCATTTGAACTTCAACTTGAGGCCTTTGTTCATAGCCGAATTCATGATTCGGTGGTGAATGCAAACTCGCTCGGGATATGTCCTCGTTTGCCAGCCATGCATGCGGGCAGTCACAACAGCCACTAGATCGACTCCTCCGCCCTTCAGAGGTACGTAACCTCCCATCGCCTCAAAGCATTCACGGCGAAAAAGCTGGCACCCCCCCCACACGTTATCGATGTTCGTGAACCGGTAGTCGTATTGAAATGTCCCCTCACGGAATGGTGCGCCTGCGACACCAAGTCGCGGACTCTCCGCCATCTTGCCTACCAGAAACTCGAAATGGTCAGGTTCAAATGAGACATCGGCGTCGAGGTTCCCTACGATCTCGAAATTGAGACCCTTGACTACTTCGTAGCCAGAATTGACGGCATGCGCTTTTCCGGCGAAATGCCGTTCCGTGCGCTCTGGCATGCGCAGCAACTCAATCCATGGGTACTTATCTAAATACTTGCGGACCAATTCGTCCGTCTCATCGGTCGATCCATCGCTCACAATAACCCACTTCACTGGAGGGCGGGTCTGCGCAATCATCGACTTGATCGTCAGTTCGATGTATTGCGCTTCATTCCGCGCCGGCGTGATGATCGCATAGTTCAGGTCACTTGGCATGGATTGACTGGGCGGATTGTTTGGAAGCTGTAATTGATCCAGAAGCATCTAGAATTCCGTGTCGGCGACGTTAGGCCTGCAGAATTAAGCAATCGTTTCGGATGGAGCCAGTGCGGCTACTTCGCCTTCTTTGCGCTCAGGAGAGAACTTGCAGGTAAAGGCGAAAATCTCCTCCGACACCCTGGCTTGCTGTGATTGCGTGAGTTGCGGAAACATTGGCAAAGAGACAATTTCACAAGCCGCGCGTTCCGTCGCTGGAAAATCTCCCCGGCTATAATTCAGCGATTCGTAGGCTTTCTGCAGATGCAGCGGAATCGGATAGTGGATTCCTGTGCCGATTTCGGCCCTCTTCAGGTGATCCATCATCTCCTCACGGTGGCTGGTGCGAATCACATAGAGGTGATAGACCCCGCGAGACCACGAAGGTTCATACGGGAGAATCACCACATCATTGCTCGCCAGCAGTTGGTTGTAATCGACGGCCCGTTCCCGCCGCTGCGAGTTCCATTTCGCAAGGTAAGCGAGTTTCACGTGCAGAAACCCGGCTTGCATCGCGTCCAGCCGCCCGTTGTAACCTTCCACGTCGTGATAGTACTTCTGCACCTGACCATGATCGCGCAGTGTCTTCACTTGGCCCGCAATACTGGCGTCGTTCGTAGTCACCGCACCGGCTTCACCACATGCTCCGAGATTCTTCCCAGGGTAGAAGCTGAACGCTGCTGCGCGTCCCATCGACCCGGCCTTCATCCAGCGATCGAGTCTCTTTGAGTAGTACTCCGCCCCGTGCGCCTGGCAAGCGTCCTCAATTACAGTAAGGCCGTACTCGTCGGCCAACTCCAAAATAGAATCCATGTCCGCCATCTGCCCGTAAAGATGCACGGGCACCACAGCGGTTACCGGCTTCCCGTTCCGCGAACTAATTAGCTTTCCCGATTTGTCCCGAGTGCACTGCTGTCCGAGAAACTGCCGGAGCCTATCGACCGACATGTTGTAAGTGTCCTCGTCGATATCAACAAACTCCGGAATGGCGCCAGCCTGCGAGATTGCCTCTGTAGTAGCGATGAATGTGTGCGGAACGGTTACTACTACGTCGCCGGGCTGCACACCACAAGCAATGATGGCAAAACGCAAGGCATCCGTGCCACTGTTGACAGCGGCTGAATAGCTCGTGTCGCAGAAGGCCGCGAAGTCCCTCTCAAAATCAGCCACCATCGGCCCCCCGATGAAGCCGGCAGTGAGCAGAACCCGGCGAAACACGTCGGTGAGCTCTTCTTCGAGCTCCGCATGCGGAGTAACAAGATCCAGGAAAGGAATGCTCTTTGAAGTCGAACTAGAAACGTTCATGTTGACTTTCCTCATTTCCATCGATGTAACGCAGAATTCTGGCCGGATTTCCGGCAACGATTGCTCTTGCCGGAACGTCTTTCGTGATGACGCTGCCGGCACCCACGATTGCCCTCTCGCCGATATTGGTGTTGGAAAGGATCGTCGCTCCCGTACCAATCGACGCACCCTGTCTTATGACTGTTCGTTCAACTTTCCAGTCGGCTTCCGTCTGCAGACTTCCGTCAGTAGCCGTGGCGCGAGGGTAGCTGTCGTTGATAAACATGACTCCGTGCCCAATAAAGACGTTGTCCTCGATGACGACCCCTTCACAGATAAATGTGTGACTGGAAATCTTGCACCGTTTGCCGACGCTGGCATTCTTCTGGATTTCTACGAATGCGCCGATCTTTGTTTCGTCCCCGATCTCACACCCATAGAGATTAATGAATCTCGAAAGCCGGACATTCTTCCCAAGCTTGACGTCATCCGCGATACAGTTGAAGTCGTTCATAGATAGACTAAGGAACCCCTTTTGCTCATTGACTCCGTGGCTGCCTCGAGCATCGTGACTACCCGCAACCCGGCACTCCCATCGTTGAACGGCTCCCGGCCGCTTGAAATGCAATCCACGAAGTACGTCAATTCCTTGTGTAAGGCTTCCACTTGTTCCAGTTGGGGAGACCACATATCGCCGGATCGATAATTCACCAGCAATTCGTAGACACCCTCTCGGCTGGCGATGTCCACCCCCTTGTCATACACCTTTATCTTTTCATCGGCCTCAAGATCGTTCCAGACCAGCATCCGTTTTTCCCCGCCGATGAGGGTGGTTCTGACCTTTACCGGCGAAAGCCAATTGACGTTGATATGCGCAATGACCTGTTCCGGAAAATAAAGCGTCATAAAGGCCACGTCTTCGTGTCCATTCAGGTGACTCTGACCGGTCGCAACAATTGCCTCGGGGCTCCGCTTCATTAAGTAATCCATGATGGAAAGATCATGCGGCGCAAGATCCCAGAGAACGTTGATATCGTGCTGGAAAAGGCCAAGATTGACCCGCGTTGAATCGTAATAGTAGAGCTTTCCCAGGCTCCCTTCGTCCAGAAGTTGGCCGATCTTCTTGACCGCACCGGTGAACAGGAATGTGTGGTCCACCATGATTCTCAAATTCTTTTGCTGCGCAATGTTGATTAGCTCTTCTCCCTGCGCCGTATTGCTGGTGAAGGGCTTCTCAACGAACACGTGCTTGCCGTTTTCCAATGCGGCCTTTGCCAGTTCGTAGTGTGTCCAGACGGGAGACACAATTGCGATCGCATCGATTTCGCTCGACTTGATAACATCCGACGCGTCTGAAGCTACCTTAATTCCGGGGTAAGCCTTCTGCGCCCGTTGCCGCGCCGCTGGGTTTATCTCTGCAATTGCGAGCACGCGAGAACCCTCCAGACCGGCAAGATTCCTTACGACGTTTGGTCCCCAATAGCCGTAGCCAATTACACCGAATGTCACCATGGTTTCACCGTTCTCAAGTCTGCTGCTTTTGAAAATGTTCGTTTGGGGAGAAGGCACGTGCAGGAAAGAGTGGTGCCTGCGCGCCGATCTCGACACAAATCACGGAGCAACCTACAACGAGGCATTTAACATGCGCCAGCACCTTTGATCACCGCGATGGGTGTGCGCATCAGAATCTTGAAGTCGAGCCAGGGGGACCATGACGTGGCGTATCTCAAATCGAGCCGAACCATTTCATCAAAGCTGACTCTGCTTCGCCCGGTAACCTGCCACAACCCCGTGATACCAGGTTTAACTTCAAGAACGCGGCGACGGTGCCAGGTCTGGTACGCTGCTACCTCATACGGGATGGGAGGACGAGGGCCGACGAGCGACATTTCCCCTTTAAGAACGTTCAGGAACTGAGGCAGTTCATCCAGGCTTGTCCTCCGCAGGAACTTCCCAACCCGAGTGATCCGCTTATCGTTCGTAAGCTTGTATACCGCCCCGCCATTGCCCTTCGACAGATCCTTCTTTGCTTCGCCTGCGATGAGTTTCGTTACAAACTCCTGGTGCACGCTATGGTTGTTGTCAACGTGCATCGAGCGGAACTTAAGAAATGTGAAGTGCTGCCCGTACTGTCCCACCCTCTGTTGCCTGAAAAGAACCGGGCCCTTGGATGTCGCCTTGATCGCCAGCGCAATCACTATTAGAAGAGGTCCACATAGGACTAACATCAACCCGCTTCCAGCAATGTCCATCACTCGCTTGATTCCTAGCAAAGATTGCGTGCGGTCGTTTCTACTCGATAGGTCCGGATACAAGGTCGGATTACTGGGACGCCCATTGCTGTCATGATTCCAGTCGTCCGGAAAAAAGTGGAACGAGATGCTGACCTGGCTGAATTGGTCGGACGTTAGACGTTCCCGGAGCGTCGTGCTCACCCTGCTCAGGATTGCGCTCAGAATTGAGTTCTTATCGGTGCCCACGAGTCCGGTGAATATCACGCCGACGATCGTTCCGCTCTTGTACCACCCAATTACATCGGTTTCTCTCGTGCATAACTGAAGTGCAGACACCATGCTGTCGAGAGCCCGTCCCTTCGTTTCTTTGTCCTGATGCTTCCCCGCCTCCAGTAGCATGAGCAAGAATGGTTCTCTGGAACGCTCCGTCCTCTTGCGCTCAACCGCGATCGACCGCTTGAAGGTCAGTTCACCCAGAACCTCGCTTACCCCTACCGAAACCGGCTCCAGAGGTGGGTCAGCGAGTTTTGAAGCCTTATCCACGCGCACGAGAGCCACAATGTTCTCCTCTCTCGACAGTTACTTCGTCTCTATTGGTTGTCGACCACTAAGTTGTTCTTGTCCATCGCCCTTGTTCGAGCTCAGGACAAACCACTGATTGCGATTGCACCGGTGTTTGGCGCCACACTCTGACCCGGATTCCGGTCGTGTGCTAAAGGATCATTGGTCCTGCAACAGCGATTTATTCGGTCAAACTGTTATCGCTCTTTGACTCTACGGGCCCATAGTAGTAGTAGCCGCTGTCATCCGTATTCTTGGAACCATTCAATATCGCGCCAATCATCTTGCTGGGCTCCAGCGCCTCCAGCCCTCTTTTTAACTGCCGCTTCTTGGTAATTCCTTGCCGCGTGACCAAAAGGATTCCGTCCGCCTGCCGCGCCCAGACGCTCGTGTCGGCAAAAGGCAATACTGGAGGAGAATCAATGACTATCCAGTCGAACCATGCAGTCAACTGATCCATGAGGGCGGGCAGTTTCCCTGATTGCAGGAGTTCCAGCGGATGGCTCGGAGCTACGCCTGCTGGCATGATCCATAAACCCGGATTCTCGAGTTGATAGATACAAGTGGCTAGATCGCGATCACTTTGCATCCATTCACAGACGCCTGGAGTCTTGCTGAGACCGAACAATTGCGACAAGGTCGGTCGGCGCACATCCCCTTCCAGGAGCAATGTCCTTTGCTGATTCTCTTGAGCGAGAGCGCAGGCCAGGTTGCCGGCAACCATACTTTTGCCCTCTTGAGGAATTGTGCTCGTAATCAGCACTTTCTTGAGTGGCCTGTCCCTGCGGAGATGCCGCAGCCGCACCCCTAGATATCGAAAAGCTTCTGCCGCGGGGCTCGCTCCATCCGCAAGACATACGAGGCGGCTTCGTGCAGGAAGCGAGATCGACAGAGACCGAATTCTATCGAAGGCGCCCGAGGATTCATCGACTGCCAGAGGCTTGGATCCAAGGAGAGCCTCCGGCAGTTTCGACGTTAGGAGCTCTGCTTGCATCCCAATTGAATTGTCAATATTTGCGCTTTCCGTTGCATTCGGCGATTCGATCAGGACCGACTTGTCCCATTTCGACGCCCCTTGACGTTCGGCAAGCCGCAACAACTCGGTTACTCCCGAGAGTCCCGATACACCACTTCCGGCGCGCTCAGCTTCCGATCTTTGTAACGCATCAAATATTTGACTCATGTTTGCTCGCTTCAACGGTTACAGGTGCGCCTAACTCTAAACCACTCGCGAAAGGCTTTTGGAGAACTGTATAGAGATCAATCAGGGCCTTTACTGCCCTCTGTAAGTCCATTTGGGTTTGTGCACTGGATCTTTCGGTCTCGGGCGAAAAGACCACGTCGAGTCTGAACTCCTTCGCGACATCAACTATCACTTCCGGCGTTACACTTTGCATTTGTCGTGCATACGCTGTGATCAAAGAGTTCTCGCAGATTGTGTTGATCAAACGCGGAAAGCCTCGCGAATGGCGATAGACCTCAGCGATTGTTTCCTCTGAAAACAGCGGAGTAGGACGCGAGCTTGCTCCAGCAATCTGCAGCCGCTGTTCGATGTATCCCTTTGTCTCATTGGCATCGAGCGGACCAAGTTGCGCGCGAACAGCTACTCTTTGCTTAAGCTGTCTAAGTCCCGGAGAATCCAATTTCTCGTCAAGCTCCGGCTGTCCAACGAGGATAATCTGCAGTAACTTGTCGTCAGTCGTCTCCAGGTTCGACAGCAGGCGAACTTCCTCAAGTACCTCAGCAGACAGATGGTGCGCCTCGTCAATAATGAGGACAGTCGTTTGTTGCTTCGCCTCGCGTGCGACCAGATACTTCCCCAGGTCGAGCATGAGATCGCATTTGTTCTTACCGGAAGCAGGCAGTCCCAGGTCGGAGAGAATGTACTGCAGGAATTCCATCGGAGAAAGCAGACTATTGAAGAGATATGCGTATGCAACCTCCTTGCTCTCCTTTAGCAGCCCTAGCAAGCACCGCAGCAGCAACGTCTTCCCAGTTCCCACTTCCCCTGTCACAACAACAAACCCTTTGTGTCGCCGGACACCGTAGTACAGCGCCGCCAGTGCCTCGTTGTGCCGCTTCGTGGGGACAAAGCAGGTCGGGTCGGGCGTCAAGTCGAACGGATTTCGCTTGAGATTGAAGAAGGCCTTGTACATTGCGAAGTTAATCCTATTGCCGCAGATAACTGAACGCGGAGCCTGCCAGAATCGTAGCAGCCACAAAAGCTGCCATGGTCCATCCCAGCGCCATTCTCCACTTATTGCCTCGCTCGTCCGCCGGAGTCAATATCTCAGGAACCTCTGAGATCACTCGCATTGGTAGCATGGATTTGATTGCCTGTTCACTGTGCAGGCGATCGTCCACAAATTCAAAAGCTACTGCTACAACGAGGCCTAACCCAAGGCCGACGCCGAGCCCAATTCCGCAAAACTTGAGGCGGTTCGGGAAGTCCGGCTTCACCGGCAAACTAGGAGGATCCAACATGCTAAAACGCTCACCCTGCTGCATCTGTTCCATGCTAGTCGCCATTTCCGATTCGTTCTTCTTCTTCAGCAGGTCGTCGTAATTAGCCTTGGACTGATCGTAACCACGGGTCAGATCGGCAAGTTGCTGCTCAACAGCCGGCTCCTCGTTCAAGCGTGCCTGATAGTCACTAATTCTGCCTTTTAACGCTGCGATCGCCTGCTCGCGATTGATCATTTCTGACTGGTTAGCTTGCAGTTGACCTTGCAATTGCAGCGCTGGCGTGCTTTGCAAAGCATCAGTAGCGTCGCGCGCAGCGGTTCCGTGGCTGGACTGGCCACCGCCATTGCCTTTGTTCTTCAAGTCGGCGACGAGATCTTCTCTCCTCTTCTCTGTCTTGGCTATCTGATCCTTCACGCTCTGAACATCTGGATACCGATCCGTGTAATGAGAGCTAAGATCTGCCAGCTTCGCCTTCAGTCTGTCGAGTTCCTGGTCAATCGCCGTCAGGCCTGTCGGCGGCCCGTCGGAAGCCTGGGAAGCCCCGGGCATTCCGTGAAAGCCTCGATATTGCTCGATCAACGACTGGAGATAAACTCGCTGTTGCTTCGCTGCGTTGAGAGCGTCCTGCTCGTTCTGAAGCTGTGCTTGTAACCCGCCAAGGATTTGGAGATTACTCGCCTGCTGCGAAGGCAGCGCTCCTTCGTGTTGTCCCTGGAACTCTCTAACCTTCGCCTCTTGCTCGGCGAGACTCGCGCGTGCATTTTCAAGCTGGCTTACCAGAAACTGGGTAGTGTCTTCCGACTCTTGCTGACGTACTTTCAGGTTCTCGTTGATGAACAGGTCCGTCAGCTCGCTAGTCACCTGCTGAGCAACATGAGGATCGCGCGCTGAGTAGTTAATTCTGAATGCCGTGATTTGGTCGCCGTGGCTGTCCCGCACAAGCTCAATGTCAATGTCCTTGGTCATGAGCCTGACTTTTTCATCGGGCGTGATCTGTTTCCGTCCCCCATCGTAAAGGTGCAGCTTGTTAATGATCAGAAGGAGGCGCGTGCGGCTGAGAATCTGTTGCGTGATGCTTTGCAGCCGCTCTTGCAAATCGTCGCTGACGTTGGGCTCGACATAGTTTTTCGGCATCGTGGGCTGCTCGACGAGGATCAGCGTACTCGACTTATAGCGAGCCGGCAAAACCCAGCTGGTTCCCCAGACTGCAAGCCACCCGACAAGCACCGCCAATAAGATATAGACATGGCGGCGCCGTAACACGCCAAGATAGCGCTGGAGGTCGAGCGGCTCTGAATTCTGTTCCTCTGGTTCTTCTGCCATGATTATCTTCCCAGCGCTCTTGTGAATTGATAGGAAATGGAAATATATCCACGATCGGTGTCAGAGTTTTCGGAAACCACTGCGATGCCACTATAACTCTGGTCCAAGCGGGTGTATCCGAGTGTCGCTGTGAGGTGCTCGCCCATGGAATGCTGGAGCGAGACATTTCCTGTAAAGTTGTGTCCTCCCGGACTCGATGCGAATGAAACCGGGGTCACATTCTTGTTGATCGCATAGTTTGCTGCCGCTCCCACCGTCCAGGCGCGTGCAAATTGCCAGCGTGCACTTACACTTGCGGCATTTGAATTGAAGACTCCAAGTAGGCCCCCTCCCCCGAAAACCGTCTTTACGTAGCTGGCAGCAAGGTTGGTATGCCTCTTTTGCCAGCCCATGCTTGCCGTCAAAGCTGGTGACCATGAACCAGACACCGGCAATGTAGACTGGGCGACCTGAAAGTACTGTGGCCCGGCCGTTAAGGACAAAGAGAGGGCTTGTTGAAGGTAAATCGTGTAATAGACATTGAAAGAGTGCACCTGAGTCGTCTCGCTCTGTGAATTCTGGAGAGACGACAACATCCTCGAATACTGGTATGTCACGCCAGCATACCGAGAGTTGGACAGGCGGTAATTATAAAAAGCCGACCCTCCGCGCGAATTCGAATCGTAGAGACCAGGGCTCTGGGCCGGATTGGGAAATTCAAGCTTCGTCATTGATCCGGTGCCGCCTATCATGCCGTTCCTACTGAACTGATCACTTAATTCGATGTTTGCGCCATTGGTGATTTGGTCTGCGAAAGGAGCTACGACGGCTTCTATCGGAGGCTGCAACGAGCCCGACACGCCTCCATAAGGCTGGTTAAATACATTGGTACTTTTTTCAAAGGAGTCCTTTAAACTGACTGAAACGTGAGGGCTCAAGCGGTACTGGAAATTTACAGACGCACTCTCGTCCGCTTCGTTACGTCCGCTCGTGCGCTGATAAAACGTGAACCCCGGGCTATATATCAACGTCTGGTGCAGCCGGGAAATTGTCTGGTCGAGCGCGATCGTGGGTTTGATCGAGTAGGTGTTATCGCCGATTGGAGCCGTACCGTTGCTTTCAAGCACATTGTCACTGTATCCAGCCTCGAAGCTTAATCCAGCCCGTAGATAATTCGATCGTGTCTCCGAGCCGGTCGTGGTCGGATACGGTTCATCGTTCACCGGCGGCGGCGTCTGCATCTGGGTGTCATCGGTCTGGTCTGGCGGGGTCCCGGTTGCACTCGGGACCACCTGGGACCACATGGGAGCAGACATGGCCAATAACAGCGATAAACTCAGGCTGAATTGCTTAAGCATGAACGGCCCTTAAGGCACGACGATAGTATCGCGCGGCTCAAGCCTGACATTCTGACTTGGGTTTTTGCCCTTGATGAATTCTTTGTAGTTGAATCCAATGCGGGATTGCTTTCCTTCCGGGGTCTGTCGAAGAATATAGACCGCCTTCTGCTTCGCGAAATCCTTAAATCCGCCTGCCATCGCAATCGCATCTACGACAGTGGTCGAAACTAGAAGCGGGTAAGATCCAGGTTTTACCACTTGCCCGAGGATGTTGAATTTCTCGCTGTTAATCTGCTCAACTATTACGGTGACCTCCGGATTGCTAACGTAGTTCCGGAGTCTCGCAGCGATGTCCTGTTCGAGTTGCAAAGGAGTCCGTCCCGCCGCCTGTATTTCCCCAACCAAAGGCAGCGAGATCTTCCCATCCGATCGCACCGGAATCGTCTTTGTTAGGTCCGGTTCCTTCCATACATTGATGGCCAGGCGGTCGTCATTACCGATGACAAAGCTGTCGTCGTGGGGCCTGCTGGTCGCTGGCGTCGGCGGATTTTGAGGAGAGGCGAGAGCGGTGCCCGACTGCGGCTCAGAATCCGTTTGGTTGGGAACAGGAACCTGTCCAAAAAGAGAGCCGGCAACGACCATTAGAAGGAATCCGATCCCTATGGGCAGATGGACGGTGATTTTCATAATAGCCCCAATCGATAATCCCGGAGCAGATTACTCGCCGTCTGCATACACCCAGTCCAGCCGATGCACCCCGATTCAATACCTTCGCTCATGCTTATATCTGTCTCGTTATGCACAGAACGCTCTGTCAAGCCCCTTGCCTCATCCAACACTGATAACACCTGCTTCTTGTCGGCCGCCACGAAGCAGCGCTGCACGAAATTCTCCGGTCTCCGCGGTTTCCCCGTTCATCATTGAGCCCGTGAGGTTTGGCTGCGCTACAGGTTCCACATCCGCACCGTCGATCTCCACTGCCACCGACTGCGCCAACATATCTACGGAGAGAACGAGCCGACACATATTCTTCTTGCGGAGCAGAATTCCCTCAACCCCTTCCAGTGTGCCGCGCGTAACCCGTACTCGGTCGCCGCACTTCAGGAACGGATGGGGCTCTACACGAAAGGGGCCTTCCACTGTCCTCCGGATCGCCTGGATCTCGTCTTCCGGGATGATTGCGACATTCTCGCCATAGTAAAGAATCATGTGGACCCCTGGGGTCGTCACAACCTGCAAGCGGCGATGAAGCCCGCCCCGAACAAAGACATAACAGGGGAACAGAGGGAGCGAAAGTAACTTGTTCCTGTCCTTCCAGCGGCGCATCGATTCATATTGGGGCAGAAAGACCTCAAAGCCCTTCGCAGAGAGCATATCCGCTACCGTCTTCTCGTGCTGGTGGCGCGTGTAGAGCGCCCACCAAGGCGAGTCTTCGCACGTTGCGATATCGATATTCTGTGAAGTCAACATTTGCTCAAGCTCTCCTTAAGATCAGGCCTTCTAGTCTGATCCTTCATTAGGAAGACGTAGCTTCGCCCTGTGAGCTACAGCTCACTTTTTCCCACATTGCCCCTATACTCCGGTCCTCTTGCTTTTAACCTCTGAGCCCAAAGCGCGTGCAGATCACGCCGGGGGAAGAGCGGCTCATACTCTTCACCATCGTGGACCGGACCCCAAGTGGCAATGACGGATTGGGGCCATCCCAATGCCCTCTTAGTAACAGTCACTGACAGGGCATTGGTAACACACTCAAAGCA
>JBAWCO010000940.1:0-3526 GCA_049590315.1 Occallatibacter sp.
GGTGTCTTCTTACTTCAGCTTGAGCAAGCGTGTTCATTTTTGCCTTCCGTCTGCGGTCCCGCTGGCCAACGCGGGGCTTTGTGCAGGGAAGGAAGGCGACAGAGTCTACGAATGGGGCACCGGATCGTTGAATGCATGGTAGGCCGCTCTGCACCGCGCCAGGCTGAAGCAGAAGTCCTGATCGGGACGCATATTGTCACTGGTCGTTAAGAACATGACGATCGGAATCGAAACGCCGCTTACGACCACACCTGAAAATGGGCAGAGATTGGCCGGTTAACAGGCCAAACGGCGTTTCCAGAATTGTCGTGACTGGAAAGGTGCCCTGGTGTTTTAACGCCAACCGAGATTAGGAGCGACAGTAGTCAGAATTGCCTCCATGATATGTGCGTTGTAGGCAACACCCAGTTGGTTTGGAATGGTCAGCAGCAGCGTGTCCGCTTCAGCGATCGCCTCGTCTTTCCTCAGCTGTTCTATCAAAACATCCGGTTCAGCGGCATAACTACGGCCGAAGACCGCCCGTGTGGTTTCGTCAAGGAAGCCGATCGTGTCCTCTTCCTGAACTTGTCGTCCGAAAGAGGCACGATCTTGGTCGTTGATCAATGCGAAGATGCTGCGGCTTACCGAAACTCGCGGAGTACGAGCGTGGCCGGCTTCCTTCCAGGCTTTGCGAAACGCGCGAATCTGGACGGCTTGTTGGATATGAAGCGGTTCATCGGTCTCGTCGAATTTGAGGGTTGAGGTTTGCAGGTTCATTCCAAGCTTGCCTGCCCAGGCAGCTGTCGCATCGGAAGCTGCCCCCCACCAGATACGGTCTCGTAATCCTTCGGAGTGTGGCTCAAGACGCAGCAACCCTGGCGGATTGGGAAACATCGGACGCGGGTTAGGCCGCGCGAAGCCCTTGCCGCCGAGCAGTTCGAGAAACTGTTCGGCATGCCGGCGCCCCATAGCCGCATCGTCCTCGCCTTCAATCGGCCGGTAGCCAAAATAGCGCCAGCCATCGATGACCTGCTCGGGGGAACCGCGGCTGATTCCCAACTGCAGGCGTCCGCCAGCGATCAGATCTGCAGCGCCGGCGTCCTCTGCCATGTAGTGAGGGTTCTCATACCGCATGTCAATCACGGCGGTGCCAATTTCAATCCTTCGCGTCCTGGCGCCGACCGCGGCAAGCAGTGGGAACGGTGATGCCAATTGCTGCGCGAAGTGATGAACGCGGAAGTAGGCCCCGTCCATCCCCAGGCGCTCGGCCTCCACGGCGAGGTCAAGCGACTGCAAAAGTGCATCGGCCGCCGACTGCGTTCGGGACTGCGGGGAAGGTGTCCAATGACCGAAGGAGAGGAACCCAATTTTCTTCATACAATCCAGTTTCCCATCCCGAAGGGGAGATCCGGTCATTTCCAGACAAACTTGGCACCGTTTCAAACTTGCCTTCGGCAAGCCATCTGCGGGTGCTGTCTGCACGGCTTCGAGGTGGCGAGCAAGGAGTGATTTGCGAATCTCTCTTGTTTGATCGCAGCAAGAGTTCGCTATTGACTCAATTGCGTGATTAGTATCACAATGTAATTCTAATTATGCTTGGTGAATTCGAATACGTGTTGATTACCACCGCCGCCGGACTTGGGGATCAGGCCTATGGTGCGGCGATTCGGGAACAAATTGCGCGGACGACGGGGCGCAAATGCTCCCTGGGTGCGCTCTATACAACAATCGACCGCCTGGAAACGAAAGGTCTCCTGAAAACCTGGATGGGCGATGCAACGCCGCAGCGAGGTGGCCGAGCCAAACGCATGATCCGAGTGACAGCGAAGGGGATTCAAGCTGCGAAAGACTTCTACGACGCGGTCACGCTCGTCAGCCGTGGAGCATCGTGGGTCGTGAACCAATCGGGAGGGGCCACAGAATGAGCAGCGTCTTGACGTTGACTGAGATTGCCGCGCATCTGCTCAACCATGAGGAACGTGAAGCAGTGCTGGGCGATCTGTCAGAAGCAGACGAAGGCGCGTGGCGCGGGTTCCTGGATGTCCTGGGCCTGGTCGCTCGCCGGCAGCTGCTGCTTTGGAAGAGCTGGCGCCCTTGGGTGTCGGGTTTTGGCTTGGCCCTGCCGAGCAGTTTCCTTCTGATGGGAACTTCTGTCGGGGTGAGCCTGGCATATCAAGACCTCTACGCTCTAAAGAGTCTCAATCCGCCGTCGCTCTTCGTGTTGCAGGTTCTCCTTCTGGTCGCATGGTCCTGGAGCGGTGGCTTCGTTATGGGGAAGCTGTCAAGACAGACTCTTTGGGCAAGTGTCCTGCTATGTTTCGCACCGTGCCTGTTCTGTTTCGCCAGATTCCGCATTCCGTCACTCCCAAGAGCGAGCCTGCTTCTCTTTCTTCTTCCTGCGGTGCTGGGAGTTGTTCAGGGTCTGCGAAGAACACAAATCCGCTTGAAAACAGCGTTCGTTCTGGCTTTCTCCGTAACGGCATTGATGGCCGTAATGTGGATCGGCGGCCGTCTGTGGTTTGTGAACTGGTCACTGATTTGGCCGCTATGGTACATCGTTTCGACGGCACGGCCCGCTGGCGGAGAAGCCGGGCGATGCTGAAATAGCGGGCGAAGGGAGAGAGCACAAATGGATTCAATATGGGCACGCAGAGCGTCAGGCTTGCTGATAGCCTTTGCCCTCACGGCTTTCAGTGAATTTTCGTCCTTTGGTGAAACGGCGAAGAGCAAGGTCTTAGACAGGGAACTGACCTCGAAGAACTTTTCGGGCAACAAAGTCGGCATCAGTCCGGTGCGCAAGATGGTGATTTATCTTCCCGCGGGCTACGAGGCATCAGCGACGCGGTATCCGGTGATTTATTTTCTTCCAACGCCATTCGAAAGCTATCGAGCCCCCTTCGACAAGAGGAACGCGCAAAGTCTCTTCGATCGAGCGATCGCCGGTGGCGTGATCGATAAGTTCATTCTCGTATCGGTCGATATGACCACTCCAATTGGGAGTTCCTGGTATGTGAATTCTCCTGTCACCGGAAACTGGGAAGACTTCATGATCCAGGAACTGGTGCCTTACATGGATGCGAACTTCAGAACGTTGCCCAGCCGGAACTCACGCGGCATTGCCGGCGATTTTATGGGTGCCTATGGTGCAATCCGTTTTGGCATGAAATATCCAGACGTGTTTGGTTCGGTGTACGCGTTGCATCCGGTGGGGACCGGGTCCGGTCTTAAGATCATGGACTCGTTGCCCGATTGGGAACTTTTGGCCAATGCCAAATCCTTGGACGAAGTAAAGAAAGACGGTTTTTCGCAGATATTTACCTCAATCTTTCAGGCGCATCTGCCCAATGTGGACAAGCCGCCGCTCTTCATCGATCTGTCGGCACACAGGGTCGACGGGCAGCTTTTGATCGACAGCAAGCTCATGGAGCGGTTGCGCAACAACTTCTTTTTGGAGTCGATGATTCCTCGGTATGCGGACAACCTGAAATCGTTGCGAGGGCTCAAGATCGACTGGGCGCGCAGCGATCTGAACCAGGATCATGTGTAC
>JBAWCO010000941.1:0-4749 GCA_049590315.1 Occallatibacter sp.
GGGGACGCGATAGCGGAGAGCGAAGGGCTCGCCTGCGGCGGCGCGGCGGTCGCTTTCTTCGCGGGACATTTCGCGCATACCGGGATTGAAGAGCCACGCGCCTTGTGCTGACGATTGCGTGTCATCGTTTGCGTGGGCGGGGGTGAAGTCGCGATAGGCAAGGCCCTTGGCGAAGATTGCCTCGGCTTGCTGGCGGTGCAGGGCGAGGCGCTCGGACTGCTTGTACTCTTCGTCCCAGTTGAGGCCGAGCCAGCGGAGCCCTTCGAAGATGGACTGGACGCTGGCTTCGGTGTTGCGCTCGACATCGGTGTCGTCGAGGCGCAACACCATGGTTCCGTGATTGCAGCGGGCAAAGAGCCAATTGAAGATGAAGGTGCGCGCGCTGCCTACGTGGAGGAAGCCGGTGGGTGAAGGCGCAAAGCGAACGCGAGGAGACTTAACTGCGGAGGGATTCGAATCGGGCATCGTGTAGATTGCTTTCCATTCACGATGCTAGCATTTCGCGCCGTCTGCGGCTGGCTCGCGCGTTCGTCTTAGCCTCAGGCCTGTGGTGGAATAGGCGGCTGTGGGGGATAGGGCGGTGGCGGGAAGGGTGGCGGTGGCGCCCAGCCCTGTTGGGGTGCAGGCACCACTTTCCACTCGGCGAACGCCAGAATGTAGAGCAGGACCAGGATGCCGAGGGATGGAATGAGGCATACGAGCGAAAGCCAGGGAGTGAAACCGGCTTTTTTCAGGATGAACCAGAACGGCACCATCACAATGGCAATCCCGACCAGAATGACGATCGGGATGATGGCGAGCATGGCGGCAACAATATGCTTCGTGGTCTCGGGATCCGGCTGATTTTGCAGTAGAAGAGCGAAAGCGTGCATAGAGAACACTCCGGAATGAAGATGGGAACTGGGAGCAACGATAATGCCGACATGCGGAGAGCGCAATCAAAATCGGCGCGGTTGTGATCGGTGACCTTTGAGTCTGCCTTAGGTAATGTCCTCTGTGTCGTAGACGGGCGCGACCACGCGCTTCTTGGGCACGCCGTGCACCGAGCTGAGCAGGTCTTCCACAACGTCTTCAAGCTGGCGCTGGGTTTCAATCACGGCGCTCATGCTGCGCAGTTCGTCCGGCTCCATTACTTTTTCCACGAGCGCCACGGCATGGCATTGAGCTACGTGATCGAGGTTCAGGCCCTCCGGGGTCTTGGCCTTGATGCTGACCTGGTCAATCTCCACGCCCAGAAGGTCGGCGACGCGGGCGCGCATTTCGCCGGCCACGGGGATGATTTTTGGAGCGGCCAGCACAAGTGTGGTGTCGATATTCACGATGCGATAGCCGGCGTGTTGGAGCTCTTCAAGAGCGAGGTTGAGGAAGATGGCCGAGTCGGCGTCTTTCCAGCGCGGATCGCTGGGAGGGAAAAAGCTGCCGATGTCCCCCGCGGCTATGGCGCCGAGTAGAGCGTCGGTGATGGCGTGAAGCAACACGTCCCCGTCCGAGTGGCCGGCCAGGCCTTCGGGGTGGTTGAGCGTCAGTCCGCCAATCCGCAGCGGGACACCGGGTTTGAACGCGTGCGAGTCATAGCCAAAACCGATCCGTGTGTCCATCGTTACCCGTGCCTATCTTTATCGCGCCTACACAAGAGAAACCAGCCGACGCCGATTGCCAGCATCTTCGTTCGAGTCCATCAACGAAGTCTGATGCTCGATCGGCGTCCGTGGGTCATCCAGTGATGTGGGCCATCTGGCGCAGGTAAAACTCAGCCAGCTCCAGATCGCCCGGCTTGGTAATCTTCAGATTAACCTGAGAGCCGGGTACCACGGCTACCGGATTTCCAGCGCGCTCGACAACCGAGGCTTCGTCTGTGCCCAGAAAGCCGTCTGCGGTGGCCTCGGCGAAGGCTCGTTGGAGTATGCCGAATCGAAATCCCTGCGGCGTTTGCGCCATTACCACGTACTCGCGCGGGATGGTGGAGACGACCAATGCGCCATGCGCCGTGCGCTCGACCTGCTTGATTGTGTCCACCGCCGGAAGACCCACGATGGCCGCTCCATGCAACTGGACAGCGTCGATGGTGCGGTCGATTGTGGCGGCGTCAATCAGCGGACGGACTGCGTCATGGACCAGGACCACGTCGTCGCTTTCAGCCGGAAGAGCCGCCAGTGCGTGGGAGACGGATTCCTGGCGGTTATCGCCACCTTCGACTACTTTTACGCGGTCGGCGAGACCATATTCGGCGATTTGCGCTTCTACGCGCTCAATTTCGGGCTTGCGTACGGCTACGTAGATGCCTGTTACTCGCTCGACAGAGGCGAAGGCGCGCAGGGAATGAATGAGGATGGGGATGCCGTTCAAGGCAAGGAACTGCTTGGGCTGCGCACCGGCCATGCGGGTGCCCAGGCCTGCCGCGGGAAGTATTGCGAATACCTGCATAACTCGTGAAGTATACAACCCCGCATTGCACGTGGCGGTTTCTCTGCGTGTTCCGCAACTGAAACCGCGTCTGTCACATTCTTCATAGCAGGGCACTGGCTCTTTGGCGGAGACTTGAAGTTTGTGCTATCCCACCCATTCGCCAAAAACGCGAATGGATGGGGCACGGCGTTGATACAGAATCACAGTGCCCGAGCCCTAGCCCTCCACCGGCTCGACGTAGAACATTTCGTTGGTGGCACGGAAGCCGAAGGCTTCGTATACTGGCCGGGCCGCATCGGAGCTGTGCAGGGCCACCACGCGCAAGCGCCGGCGATGCGCCTCGGTCAGGCAGAGGTCGACCAACGCATGGGCCAAACCACGCTTGCGGTATTCCGGATCCACAAACACGTTGAGCAGGTAACCGCGGTGCTCGCAGGTGGGGTCCAGCGGGTGGGGCGGCCAATCGAGAACCAGCAGTCCGGCGGAGGCGATTGCGCGGCCGTCGTCTTCGGTGATCCAGCCGGCGTATTTCCCCTCCACGATCATGCGAGTGACCCATGGCTCAAAGTTGCGGCTCATGGCGTCAAGAATGGACTCCTGAGTTCGGCCCATGGCAGCGAACATGGCTCGCCGGTGGGCTGTGACCAGTGCGGCATCGGCCGCGGTAGCAACACGTGTCTCCAACATGCGCTTCAGTATACCCACCTCCGGTGCGGCCACCTGCGGTGGGGCCATACGCTCGCGGGAGGCTCGCACCACCTGCGGTGGGGGCCATACGCTCGCGGGAGGCTCGCTCTGGCTTCTTTCTTGCCGCTCTGGTTCTATCGCAAAAACTCGACAGAAAGGCAATGGCGGGGAAGCGCCGTATGATTTTGGAATGCATGCCTCGCCTCGTCCAGTCCTGCCGATTGACATCAGGCTGCTCAGGCCTGGGCTCCGCCTGGCTGTGGGTCTCTCGGGAGGGGCGGACTCCGTGGCGTTGCTGCGGACGCTGACGGAGCAGAGCCGAGAACTAGGGCTGGTGCTACATGCGGCGCATCTGCACCACGGGCTGCGGGGCGCGGAGGCGGACGCCGACCTAGACTTCTGTCGCGCGTTGGCGTCGAGGCTGGGCTTGCCTTTCCGTGAAGCTCGCGTGGATACCGCCGCAGAGGCCAGGGCTAAGCTCGAAATTGGCAAACAGGCAGAATCTATCGAGGAGGCGGCACGGCGGCTGCGTTATGCCTGGTTCCGGGAGCTTCTGGCATCGGGCGAAGTGGACGCTGTAGCTACCGCTCACACACTCGACGACCAGGCCGAAACCGTGCTGTCGAAGTTCCTGCGCGGAGCGTGGACTGAGGGCCTGTCTGGGATTCACCCTCAGATTCAATTTGACGAGGGTCCGATTCTCCGCCCGCTGCTGGGCGTCACACGGTCCCAGGTTGAGGCCTACCTGCACTCGATCGCTCAAGAATGGCGGGAGGATTCCTCCAATCGACACCTGACCTTCACCCGCAACCGTATCCGGCACGAACTTCTGCCATTGCTCGAAACCTGGAATCCGCGACTGCGCGAGCACCTGGCGCAGATGGCTACGCTGGCTCGCGACGAGGAGGCTTGGTGGCAAGCGGAACTGGCGAACATTGCGCCGCAGTTGGTGATGACTGGACGCGCGGTGCGAGGTGGCGGCCGCGCAGGCGGGGATGGGGTTTCAATCGATGTAACAAGGCTGGCTGCACTTGCTCCGGCGTTGCAGCGTAGATTGCTCCGGTACGCGGCTGGGGCTCTCGGCGCTACCCCCGATTTCTCAGCCACGGAGGCTCTGCGGGGTCTCGCCCTCAACGGTCGCGCAGGGCAGAAGTCTGAGTTGAGCAACGGTTTGCGGGGCGAGCGGACCCCGCGTGAGTTGCGGTTGGCCGTGGGGCCGGCTACGGAAGCCGAGGCGCCCATTCCTGAATACAGCGGGTCCGTTCCGGGCGAAATTCTGGCCCCGCGGTTCAGCCTCCGGCTCAAGATTGAGGCTTCGGCGGTGCCGGAGGGCGCGAATGGGGTGGTTCCGAATGAGGCCAGGTTGCGCAACTGGAAACCGGGGGATCGGGTCAGGCTCCGCTACTCCAGTGGACCTCGGAAGGTGAAGGAAGTGCTTGAACGATTGCGGGTTACGGGAAGCGCGCGGGCGATTTGGCCGGTGCTGGAGGTGGATGGCCGAATTGCCTGGATGAAGGGTGTGGAAGTGGAGCCGGAGCAGGGAATTCAAATCGTAGCCAGCTCGCTAGAGCCGGACGGCGAGAGCCCTGATTGGTCCCACTCCGCGCCTTGAACCTTCCCGGTCTTCGGCCTTACGGGGCGCTTCCGGTTAGCGTG
>JBAWCO010000942.1:0-2942 GCA_049590315.1 Occallatibacter sp.
TTCCTATACTCAGCAGTGGAGTCTCAGCGTTCAGAGAGCCCTTACGCCTAGTTTTACGGCATCACTGGCATATGTGGGCACCAAGGGTACACATTTAACCTCCGAACAAGACCTGAATCAACTGCAGCCGTTATCAAACGGTCTAAATCCATTTCCGCACGGGCAACCGCTCACGGCCGATATCTGCGAGGCGGGATCTTCGGGGACGTTTCCGGTGGGTGGTACCTCCGAAGGAAATGGCTCCACAAACTCGCCGGGAATCGGTCCGAATCAGCCCGGCTATATCAACATGTCAATCGCCTGTTCAGGGTCGCCAGGGTTTGTTAGCAACGGAGGCGCACCTCTGGGCGTCAGTGCGGATCAGGTACGCCCGTACAACGGATTCAGCAATATTCTTTCCGTTGCGAATATAGCGAACTCAAATTACAACGGTCTGCAGGCCACGCTCCGTCGATCCGGGCATGGATTGACATTCGGAATGGCATATACGTACAGTCATTCGTTCGATGAAGCGTCTGACCGCGCCACTGCAAACTTTGCAAACTCGCTTGATCGCAAAGCTAACTATGCAAGCTCCGATTTCGACGAGAGAAATCTCCTAAGCATCGATTACATTTACGATTTGCCGCTGATTCGTTTGCTGAATCGCTTTGGCCAATTTGCAAGCGAAAATCCAGATTCAGATGCTGGTTCGCCCTCGACCTCACCGGAGTGGAGCGCTGGGCGGCTGGCCAAGATCTTGCTCGACCATTGGCAGTTCTCCGGCATCATCGGGCACCAGAGCGGCACTCCATTCAGCATCGTGAATGCCGGCAGTGCCAGCGGTGTGGGAACAGCCGATAACGCGGGAGTCGGAGACGCGATAGGGTTGGGATCTTTTCCAGATCGCGTCGGTAACCCAAGGGGAGTGAAGCCAAACGTTGCCCCTTCCGGACAGAATATCGGACCGTTACTCCTGAACCCCGCTGCCTTTGTTGCTCCCCGCGGACTTACCTTTGGGAATGCCGGCCGCAATTCCGTCAACAATCCCGCTCGAACCAATTTCAATATGTCGCTGATCAAAAAGCTGCCGGTTTTCAGCGAGGAGGATCTCGAATTTCGAGCGGAGTTTTTCAACATATTCAACCATACTCAATTTCGAATCTATGATCCGACTAATCCGGGGGATACGGGGAATAACGTCGTGAACTGTTACGGAGATGTAACTACCGGTTACTCGGCCGGCGCCAGCAATTGTCTGGCGGGCAATTCTTTTCTGCATCCGGTCAATGCACATGATCCGCGCATCATGCAGTTCGGAATGAAATTGAGTTTTTAGGCGAATTCGAGGCGAGCTATGAGGTTCATCAGGGTACTTACAGAATTCCGATCCAGGATCTCTCGCGGTATGAAGTCACCGGGCCTTTGTCTCGCCGCGGAATTGCTTCTCCTGGGTCTAGTCGCAGTGACGCTCCCGGGGTGCAATAGCGCGATTACTAAGGCGGGGAATGGCAGTCAGACTCCGAACACGGCGCAGAATTATCTGGGAGGTGGAGTAGGCAACTTGCAGACTTACCAAATCGACCATGTTGGTAATACATTCGTAGTGACTTCTTACAACTTCGCTACTGGCGGTACGGCCATCGGCGGGTCGATTCAGGATTCGGGCAGTGTTTCCCAACTTGGGAGCGGAATCTATGACTTGGATATTACCTATCTTCTCGGAGGATATACGCTGGGCCCCCCGCCTCTGACGGGTAACTGGCTGGTGGAGATGCCGGGGCAAGCTGCGCTCAACGAACTGGAGGCCACAAGCTCCGGCATTACATTCACCTCATTCGCTCCGCTCGCGCCCACGAGTTCGTGTCCGAGCTATTCTTCTAGCCAGAGTTTTCAGTTTGTAACCATCCCCAATAAACTAAGCACGAAAACAACCATCAGCGCCGGCGGATGGAATCCGAAAATCGAGACTGCTTTCGGTAGCTTTTCGGTTACGACGAATGCAAACTCTGTGAACTTCGCCAATATCGGTCAGTTCACATTGCCGTCAGCCAACGGTGGGGCACCCGGGGCTCCTGTTAACCCGGCCCCCTCCAGCGCTGCCGCCGCATGTTCTTCAACCTTTTTCGGCGACACGATCAGCTATCCGACCTCATCCACCGTTACTGACCCGGGTGGCCCCACTCAGTCAATCCCTCCCTCGGCCACAATCGCGATTGGCCCCACAGGTTTTCTTGTGGAGGATGCGGGATCACCGTCGGGAACGGATACCTCCCTTCCACCCTACGAGAATCTGCTGGGAGCCGGTTATGGCGCAATCGGCTTGCCCAAACCCGCGGCCGCACTTACAACCACTAGTTTGGTCTCTGCTCAATACCAGGGAATCCTCTACGGAGCCGCGTCCGGTTCAAGCGCGCCTATAAGCAGCCCTGGCTTTCGACTAATTGGCTCTTTTGGATACCCAAAGTCGCAGACGCCGTCTTGCGCAGGGTTGCCCGCGCAGACGTCGTCCAACACAATTCTTTATGGTGGAGAATTCAACAACAACGATCCATCTGCGAACGCATTCGGGAATTGCGATCTGGCAATCGACCTGGGAAGTCAGGACGCGAGCAATAATGGCCTTTATACGGGAGTCAATGTGTATGTGTCGACTTCCTTTCCGCATAATGATGGTTCCTCCGCATCCCCGTTTAGAGCAGTCGCGGTCGCCGGCCAGATCAACGGGAAATATGCCATATTTTTGATCGGCGTGGATGCGATTCAGCCTTGGGGGATCTATCTTCTGCAATCAAACTAGCCCGCGGTACTGCGACGGTATGGCAGACATCAGCAAAGACCTGCCCTGAGGGCAGGTCAGCTCCAACCCGTTTCAGCAACGCAAAGAACATGCGTGAGCGCTACGTAAAGCCCATCTTGTTTAAATCTGTTCCAGGCTTCAATGTTGTGGCATGAAGCAGCTT
>JBAWCO010000943.1:0-3739 GCA_049590315.1 Occallatibacter sp.
TCACGTGGGTGATGGTGGTCCCATTCGCCAGCCTCTGCACGCGCGTGGTCTTGCGAATCGCGGTATAGGGCGCCCCGGTCGTGGCCATTGGACCGGCAAACGTACCGCCAGTTCCTATTGTGCCGACGACTCCCCCGGGAAGTGCCACGCTTCCACTGCTAACTGAGCCGCTGATTTGCGCGAACACTGCTTGGCTCACCCCAAGCATCAGGGCAAAACCTGCAAAACTGGAGACGACTTGGCCAATGCGCATATATTCTCCCCAAAAATCCTGATGGATGACATTTTGACGCTGTTCTCCCAGCAACGCAACCGTTTCCGCCGTTCCAGAACGTGAATAGCAGGTAAAATCGCTCAAATTCTCCTCGTTTGCCATTTTCCCCCTTACCGGGGTTGTCATCCGGTAGTTCGACGCGTCCATGGCGACGTTATGAATCGAGAACCTCAAAGGCCGCCTCTGAGAATTATTCGTCTCACAATCTTCGATCCCGCCAGTATTTCTCGGTGTCCTCTTCTGGCAGATGAAATCCTCGCTCCCCCCGAACCTCTGCCTATCCCGACAGGTGCTTTAACGGTGCCTCTGCCTTGTTTGCTTAGGACGGATTCACTGGAGCGACTTGTTTTGCGACCATCTTCCTGCTCCTCATCGAGGGTTCACTTTGCCTTTCGAAAAGTGAGGTTATAACGATAGCTTCCCAACAGAGGATGTTTGCCTTCTTTTAACGGCGCGACACCGTGATAGCGAAGCCGAGCCGGGCCGCCCCAAACGATGACGTCGCCGTGAATCACTGGAATGCGAGTCGTTTTGTCAGACCGTTCCGCGCCGCCAAATTGAAAAACCGCCGGTAGCCCGAGAGACACCGAAACAATGGGTTGACCGAAATCTCGCTCATCCTTGTCTTGATGGAGCGACATTCTCGCGCCCGCTTCGTAACGATTGATGAGGCACGCATCAGGGGAAAACGATGGAAAACCCGCTTCATGTGCGGCGTTTGCTGCGAGCCGCCGAAATACAGAAGGCATCGCGGGCCACTGAAAACCCGTCTCCGGATCGACCTCGTCATACCGATAGCCTGTCCGGTCTGTTACCCATCCGACTTTGCCGCAGTTCGTCATCGCCACGGACATGCGGAATCCGCCGGGTGTAACCATGTGGCGAAAAGGCGCGCGCTCGACGACCGCCTTGAGCGCAGAAACAAGGTCGGCTTCCACCTCAAGCGCAAATCCATTCAGTATTGCGGTCCCAGGGCCAAGCAGGTCCTGCGAGAGTATCGGCTCCGGGTCACTGCCGAAGAGCGTTGCAGACATAGCGGCTCCTAGGGCCTGTTAACACTAGTTCTAGTTCGCATCGTGAAAGATGATACCAACTGTGTGTCGTTGTCCCGAACGAAGACGGCTCACGCCATGTCGCAGATTTACGCGATAGATTCCACGCGTTCCCTGCACCGGCCGATGATGAACGGCAAAAACCACCGCATCCCCCTGGCGTAGCGGCACCACCTCCGGCCGCGATTGCATTCTCGGACGCTGTTCGGTCAACACGAACTCTCCACCGGTAAAATCCCGTCCCGGTTCGGAGAGCAGGAAGGCTACCTGGATCGGAAAGACGTGCTCTCCGTAAAGATCCTGATGCAGGCAGTTGTAGTCACCAGAGCCGTACTGTAGAAGCAGTGGCGTTGGCCGTAACTGTCCGGCATCGTGGCAGCGCTGAATGAAGTCGGTGTGTTCATGAGGGTACCGGACTTCGATTCCCATCGCATGGTTCCATTGGTTGGCAACAGGGGCCAATTCACGGTAAAGCGCGGTTCGCAAGCCCTGTACGATGCCCGGAAATGGATAGCTGAAGTATTTATACTCTCCGCGTCCAAAACCATGGCGGCCCATGACCACTCGGCTGCGGAATCCAGTCTCATTCGGGTACAAACCAGCAAGCGCTCCACACTCTTCGGGAGTGAGGGCGCCCTTGAGCATTGCGCTGCCTTGCTCGTTCAACTCCTTGACGATCTGTTGCCAATCGAGCTTTTCAATTCGTGACACAGCCTTCGTCGCGTCTCGCAACACCTCGCTTATCTCGGCGACGGAAATCTTTTCATCCTCGTACAACATCTTCATGCGCTGCCTCTCTTTCCAGAAGCACACGCTTCAACGCATCGTCCCCCCTCACGCCTGCGAGTTCCTCGATTGCCGAGCCCTTGCTCATTTTTGGGACTCCCTTCTTCGTCCGTTGAGATGACTCTAGTGAATCGTGTCAGGGGAAACACTCCGATTCTTGCTCCCAAATTTCCAAGTGCGCCTCGAATTGCAGAGCAAGATACGGAGTGCTCACCTCCCGGCAGTCTTCTAGGCTCCGAGATGCAGGCGCCAAGGCCTGTATTTGAGAGCGAATCTGAAAGGAATTTGACTATGTCCAAAGAACAAGAGAACAAGGATCTCGTGGGCCGCTGGTTCACGGGGTTTTGGGGCAAGACCTACAACCCCGCCATTGTCGACGAATTGGCAGCTCCCGATATGCTGCTGCAGTATTCACTGCACGCACCGCGTCGTGGACATGCTGATATCAAGGCGTTCATGTCCGATTTTCGAGAAGCTTTTCCTGACCTCAATTTCTGGGGCGCTGCCAACCTCATCGCTGAGGGCGATTATGTCGTCGGACGCTGGGAGGGAGGAGGCACGCACACTGGTCCCGCATTTACTGACTTTCTGATCGGTTCGCTGCCCGGTGCCACAGGTCGCGAGATGCACTTCACCGGGACCACAGTGCTACGGATTGAGAACGGCAAGATCGCTGAAGAAATCGGCCTTGATGACGGCGTTACGGCGCTCACGCAACTCAACCTGCTCCGGGCTGTCTAACAAATAGCGGCGGCCGTTGCATAGACAGCCGCCGCTTACTTCATCGCTCGCGACCCCTTCGTATTCCAGCTCTGGGCATGTACAACGTAATCCAGTTCGATCCCGTCACTCGACGCGCGTCAATGCGAAAGGCGCTTTCTCCGCCCCACCAGAGCCGCAGCAAACACTAGCTGCGCGTTGCGTTGGCCTAATCGATACCTGTTGCGAGCATGATTCTACTCATCATGACGGTGCTCCATTTCCCTGTAACCTTTTCTGCCGCGCACGATCTTAATTTGTGTCGATCGCTAAAACGCGGCTTAGGTCGCACGCGATCATCGCCGGGGCGTACAAAACATGTCAACGAATATGTGGCGGATTGCGCAGGCTGAAGATGATGATTGCATCGCGGAGATGTGCCATTGCCTATACGTTGAGGACCCCGGTCCATCGCCCATTCCACAGGAGAATATCCGTAATACTCTAGCGACCCTGCGTCGCGACCCCGGTCGCGGTCGAGCGGTCGTGCTGGATATCCATGGGAAGATATCGGGCTACGCGCTGCTCATTGCGTTCTGGTCGAATGAACTCGGCGGTGAGATTTGCGAGGTCGATGAGTTGTTTGTCGTCCCGCAGCTCCGAAACCACGGCCATGGCAGCGCGCTGTTTACGGCTATTGCGCAAGGCGATTTGTGGCCTCGCGCGATCACGGCCATGGGGCTGGGGACTATACGAAACAATGCTGCCGCCCGGCGATTGTACGCACGTCTCGGCTTCGCGGAAATCGGCGTCGCCATGATACGCCTCATATAGCAAAGAGCGGGCTCTCCATAAAGATATGGCGGCCAACTGACTATGCGCCCCCTCCATCTCCTCTTCTTAATCAAGCCGATGGAAATGCGGAATT
>JBAWCO010000944.1:0-2059 GCA_049590315.1 Occallatibacter sp.
CCATAGCCCTTACCAAAGTGCGGCAAAGAGCCGGACACCTGGTTAAGAGCCGAGGTTGAAGACCACGTTCACCGTAGTGTCCACTTCCACCGGTTGGCCATCGAGCAGATAGGGCCTAAAGCGCCAAGTCTTTACCGCATCCAGAGCGGCCTGCCGCAACATTGCCGGCCCGCTGACTGCGCGGGGACTTTCAATCGCACCGTTCCTGGAGATAGTGGCTTGAATCACCACCGTACCCGAGACCCGCGCGCTACGGGCGATCGGAGGATAGACGGGGGCGGTCTTCTGAACCAGCAGGACGACAGCGATACCAGCCGAGATGCTCACCTTCTTCGGAGCTTCGACCTTCACTTTGGGTCCGTTCCCGGGAGTGAAGATGCCATTGCCATTGCCCATGTCCATGCCCGCCGGGCTGAAGCCCGATGTCGGTGCCGCTTGACTCGCACCCAACGCCTTCAGATCCGTCGAAATCCTCGAAGGGGCATTCAAGCTGCGGCTCATCGCTTCCGACTGCCTGCTGCCAAGACCGGACGGGGCCTCAGGAGGCGCGGCTACCGGAGCGGTGGTCTGCGGTGAGTTCGCCGCCGGTGTCGCTCCGGGCTTCAGCGGCGCCGATGACGCTGTCTCGGTGGTCTCCGCTGCTCCGGTTGTTCCCGTTGTTATCACCTGAGTCGTTGTTGGCTGGTTCGTAGGAGCAGGCTTCGAGTTGAGCTTGAGATAGCCTACGGCACCGGCCGCCAGCACAAGCGCAGCCACACCGGCAGCGATAAACATCTTCTTCTGCTTGGCCTTCTTCTCGTCCATCTCCTGCAAATCGTCCAGATCCGCGTCCTGGGACTGAGGCACTTGATATACGGGCTCAGGTTCTGGATAGCGCCTGACCGGTTTGCGCAGAGGAGGAGGCGCACTCGGCGGCATCCGATCCGCCGCAGGCAGTACGGCAACTCGCGCCGTCGCGGGCTTCGTGGGCGGCTTTGGTGCAGCAACGGAACCGGGGAAACGATCGAACCCGTTAACCTCGACAGGCGCCTCTGCAGGAGCGTCTCCGCTATCCCATTCCCCGAAATCCGCGGGCAGCGTTGTGGGTTGAATCTTGTCTATTCCTTCTGGAGGTACCATTGGCCATCGGCTCCCTTCACATACGTAGCGCCTTTGTAAACGCGCGTTTCAAATTTTCTTTGCTGAGTGGGGGCGCTGCCGCTTTGCGGCGTCGCCTGTTTCATCTCTGCCGGTTCGCTGCGAAGAACTGCATCCGCTTCCGCTCCCGCCGGCATGAGCGATTCAAAGTTTGCCAGGCCTTCCACCACCAGCGACACCGTGGCTTGCGCCGTGGTGTAGTCGGTAGCATCGGCCGGAACAAATGTTACAGAGAGTATTGGTGTCCCTGCCGCAAGCACCGTGCCTGCCGCCGGAGTGTAGACAAATGTTCCCGGCACCAGGGCAGTGGCATTCAACTGAGCGGCGCCGAGCGGCGTGCCATAGGAAATGGCCGCAGGCGTCGACCACGTGATGATGGGCGTGGCCTTGTTGACGGTCAGCGATACCGTGGCTTCGGCAGTCGCGTCGTCGGCGGTGTTCGTTGGTGTGAACGCTGCCGAGAGCGTATGCGTTCCCGCCGCGAGCACTTCGCCCGCCGGGGGAGTGTAGACAAAGCTTCCCTGAACCGATGCCGTGGCCTTCAACTGAGCTGAGCCGAGCGCCGTGCCATAAGAGATGCTGGCCGGTGTCTGCCACGTGATGGTTGGTACGGCCTTCGTCACCGTAAGAGGTACCGTGGCCTGCGCGGCGGGGAAGTTCGAGTCCGCCGGAGTGAAGGTCACTGAGAGGGTATGCGTACCCGCACCGGGCACTTCACCCGCCGCCGGAGAGTAAACAAACCGTCCCGGGATTGATGCCGTGGCATTGAGCTGAGCGGCGCTCAGTCTGGTGCCATGTGTGATCGCGGCTGGTGTCGGCCATGTGATCGTAGTCGGCTTTGCCTTGGCTACTGTGAGCGGCACGCTGGCCTGCACTGCGGAATAGTCCGTAGCATCCGTAGGAGTGAAGGTTACCGAAAGCG
>JBAWCO010000945.1:0-2146 GCA_049590315.1 Occallatibacter sp.
GTAGCGGTCTTTTCAACAATTGAAAACGTGTATTTGTTGAATCTTTGGCCATCGTACCGGAATTGTCTCGGCAAAGACGAGACAGTTTCGGGGCGGACTTGAAATCCCGACAGAATCGGTCGTATACTGAATGCGGACCGAAGAAGTCGGATATATCATGCTCAAGCTGACCAAAAAGGCGGATTACGGGTTGATGGCGCTCAAGTACTTGGCCGAGCACCCTGAAATGCCTGCGTTGAGCGCCAAGGATGTTGCGGACGCTTATGGGATTCCGGCACAACTGCTGGCGAAGATTCTGCAATTGCTCACGAAGAGCGGTTTGCTGCGATCGCATGCTGGGATGAATGGCGGCTATGCGCTGGCTCGGGAGGCGCGCGAGATCTCGGCCTACGAAGTGATTCACGCGATCGACGGGCCGTTTTTCATTACCTCGTGCACCAAGGGCGCGAAGAGCTGCGACCTGACGCCGAGTTGCACCATCAAAGAGCCTTTGGCGCGAGTGAACGATACTATTGCCGGAGTTCTGAAGAGTATCAGCATTCAGGACCTGGCGGAACACGAACAGCCGGCGGGCCGGACGACCCAGCCCCATGGATTGGTTTCATTGACGCCGTAAGAGATGTAAGAGATTTGACGATTTAGCAAGAGCTTTCCCCCTTCGCGATGAGCGGAGAAGAGCATTGAAGAGGATGGAGACCGGAATGAGTACCTTTGCGAGTACCGTGGAAGCGCCCGCAGGCGTGAGCTTACCAATTTATATGGATAATCACGCGACCAGCCCGCTTGACCCGCGGGTTCTGGAAGCGATGATGCCCTTCTTCACCACCAAGTTCGGGAATGCGGCGAGCCGCAACCACTCCTTTGGATGGGAAGCAGAGCAGGCCGTGGAAACGGCGCGGGAGCAGATTGCCAAGCTGATTGGGGCAACATCCAAGGAGATCATCTTTACCTCCGGCGCCACAGAAAGCAACAACCTGGCTATCAAGGGCATTGCGGAGATGTACCGCGAACGCGGCAACCACATCATTACCCAGGTGACGGAGCACAAGGCGGTTCTGGATACGTGCAAGCGGCTGGAAAAGTATGGCTACCGCGTGACGTATTTGCCGGTGAAGGCTGACGGGTTGATCGACCTGGAAGACTTGAAGCGCGCCATGGACGACAAGACGATCCTGGTCACCATCATGGCGGCGAATAACGAGATTGGCGTGCTGCAGCCGATTCGCGAAATCGGCAAGCTTTGTCATGAAAAGGGTGTCATCTTCCACACCGATGCGGTGCAGGCGGTGGGCAAGGTTCCGGTGAATGTGATTGCCGATAACATCGACGTGCTTTCGCTGTCGGGACACAAGATTTACGGGCCTAAGGGTGTTGGCGCGCTTTATGTCAGGCGGCGTAACCCGAGGGTGCAGATTGCGGCGCAGATCGATGGCGGCGGGCATGAACGCGGCATGCGGTCCGGTACGTTGAACGTGCCTGGAATCGTGGGTCTGGGCAAGGCGTGTGAGATTGCTTACGCGGAGATGGACAGTGAGGCAGCTTATTTGCGCGGACTACGCGACAGGCTGAAGGCGAAGCTGGAGTCGGAGTTGGATTACGTCCATGTCAACGGTTCATGGGAGCACAGGTTGCCGGGCAACCTGAACATGAGCTTTGTGTATGTCGAAGGCGAGTCGCTGCTGATGGGCATCAACGATGTTGCGGTCTCGAGTGGCTCGGCCTGCACTTCGGCGACGCTGGAACCATCTTATGTTCTGAAGGCGCTGGGTCTGGGCGACGATGTGGCGCACAGTTCAATTCGCTTTGGCCTGGGGCGGTTCAATACGCAAGCTGAAGTTGATTATGTGGCTGCCAAGGTGATTGAGATTGTGAAGCATCTGCGCCAGCTTTCACCGCTTTACGAGATGGTGTTGGAAGGGATCGACCTGACCAAGATTCAGTGGGCGGCGCACTAACCACCTGCGGTGGGGCAGACGCCTTCGGCACGAAAAGGTTGAGTGAACGAATCAGCAGGCAAGCCTGCTGAATCAAATCAGAGTTACAGCGGCTTCCCCCGCAAGAGGAGACGGAACATGGCATACAGCGACAAGGTAATCGACCACTACAACAACCCGCGCAATGTAGGTCAATTGGACAAGGGCTCGAC
>JBAWCO010000946.1:0-3967 GCA_049590315.1 Occallatibacter sp.
GTACAAACCTTCGAGCCGATCCGCAACAATCGGCACTGGCAGGGGCGGTTGGTTTCTCAGGCGCCAGAAGCTGGGCCCGGGGCGCCAGGCAGGACGATTACGCTGGATTTGAACGCCGTGAAGCAGAACAGCAAGAGCCGGAAGACCGGCGTGAGCATAGTGGAAATAGCGCTGGAGAACATCGAGAAGGCGCAACTGGTTCCGGAGATCTAAGCATTTGTGGTCTCCCATCCATTTCGTAAAGAGCGCGAAATGGATGGGGCACCCAACACCTCGTGAACAACAACTTTAATCGAACCGGCGTGGACCGCAAACGGGCTGCGCCGAGAACAAAAACCGAGAGAGTCAACCGAGTATGGCCACCAGCAGCGTTTTATATCAGAGTATCGAGCTTCTAAGCCGCGAGAAGGGCATTGAACCCGGCATCGTTGTTGGCGCCGTGGAAGAAGCTATCGCCCTTGCTACGCGCAAGTATTACAAGACTCAGGAAAACATGCGCGGGGAACTCAACAAAGAGACCGGCGAGATTACGGCATACATCTATAAGACGGTGGTGGCGGACGAGGAGCAGGTGGAAGACCCGCTGAACCAGATCACGCTGGCAGAGGCCAACGAATTGGCCCCCGGCGTCGAGGTCGGTAGCGAGATCCGGATGTACCGCGACACCACTCCGCTGGGCCGCATTGCCGCGCAACTGGCCAAGCAGGTCATCTTCCAGAAGGTGCGCGAAGCCGAGCGGGATACGATTTTCAACGAATACGCCCACCGCGAAAAAGAAGTGCTGAACGCCACTGTGAAGCGGATTGAGGGCCAAGACGTGATCTACGACCTGGGCAAGGCGGAAGCGCGCTGCCCACGGCGTGAGCAATCGCGACTGGAGCAGTTCTCGATTGGGGAGCGGGTGCGCGTGGTGCTGTTGAAGGTGGACCGCGCCGCGAAGGGACCGCAGGTGATAGTGTCGCGGGCCGCGCCGGAGCTGGTATCGAATCTATTTCAGTCGGAAGTGCCTGAGATTTACGACAACACTGTCGTTATCCGCGCGATTGCGCGCGAGGCCGGCGAGCGCACCAAGATCGCTGTGCAGAGCCGCGATAAAGACGTGGACCCGGTGGGCGCCTGCGTGGGGATGAAGGGCATGCGCGTGCAGTCGATTATTCGCGAGTTGCGCGGCGAGAAGATCGACATCATCGAATTCAGCGACGAGATCACAACCTTTGCTGAAAAGGCGCTGCAGCCTGCCAAAGTAAGCCGCGTTTCGATCTCGGATCTTACCGACAAGCAGCTCGAAGTGATTGTGGATGACACGCAGCTTTCGCTGGCCATCGGCAAGAAAGGCCAGAACGTAAGGCTGGCGGCCAAGCTGCTGGGCTGGAAGATCGACATCAAGAGCGAAGAGGAAAAGCGGCAGGAAGTGGAGCAGCAGATGCAGGCTCTTTCCGGTGGCCCCTCGACGCCGATCGAGCAGGTTGCCGAACTGGGCGAGGGCATTATTCAGAAGCTGGTGGCGGCAGGCATCACCACTGTAGAGTCGCTGGCGGATATGACTCCCGAGCAGCTTGAAGAGATTCCAGGCATCGGCGAAAAGACGCTGGAGAAGATCAGCGTTGCCGTGCGGCACTACTTCGGGCACTTTGAAGAGGGCGAAGAAGGCCACGTGCCGGAATCGGCCGACGGCGAATCGACCGACGCCGAGCATGCAGAAGCCGAGGCTGCGGAAGACAAGAGTGTCTCTGTGGAAGAGGCCGTTGGCGAAGCGGGCGAAGCAGAGATAGAGAACTCACCAGCAGTGGAGGCCGAGGCGGAAGCTGGAGCCGAAAACGCTGCCGAGGTTCTGGAAGAAGCGGAAGGCGTGGAAGCGGCTGAAGAGGATACCGAGACGCTGCCCGCAATTGAAGACGCAATCGAGAATGTTCCGGATGCCGATTAGGCGACGGATGGGGAAGCAAGCGAACGAGTTCAAGAAGAGGCGGCCAACGAGGATGGCGCGTACGATGCGCAGATCTCTCCCAGGCCAATCGGGCAATCAGGGAGTTCCAAAGAGCAGCCAATGCCATGAGGTAGCTATGAGCGACTAAGGGCTTTGGGTAGCACAATCTGAAAAGAGGCGGATGAGTAAGGTTCGTATCAACGATCTCGCACGCGAGATGGAAGTCAAGAGCCGGCAGATTCTTGACATATTGGCGGAACTTGGCCTGGCTAACGGGAAGACCCACTCCAGCTCGCTGGAGGATTACGAGGCGGAGAAGGTTCGCGTGCATTTGGACCGCGGATCGCGCGGTCATGGGAGTTCTACGGCTTCGCGCGCCCCGCAGGCAATCACGCCGAAAATCGACCTCTCGCACGTATCCAAGCCTGGCGACGTAATGAAGGCCATTCTGGCCAACAAACAAAAAGAGGAACAAGAGGCCCGGCAAAGTCATGCGCCGGTGCGCCCGCCGACACCTCCGCCTGCGCCGGTTAGTTCGACGGTCAAGCCGACACCTGTCGCGGTTGTTGCGGCTCCGGCTCCGCCTCCGCCCGCGGCCCTTGGCCGTCCGGAACCGCGCAAGATTGTTCCCCAACCGCGAAGCGCACCGCCTATCGTCGCCCCGCCGCCGGCGCCCCCGGCTATTGCCTCTCGTCCGCCGGCTGGTCCGGTGGTCGCCAAGGCCCCGGCAGGTACTGTTGTGGTTGCGCGACCAGTGGTGGTGGTAGCGCCGCCCGCAGCTGTGGTAGTGAAGCCGCCGGTGGCTCCCACGCCCCGCGAAGATCATCCTCGCGCAGCCGAGCAGCCAGCCGTCGCTGCCAAGCCCCCGGTCGCGGCTGTTCCGCCGTCCGCACCCGTTGCAGTTTCTGCGGATCAGCCCATCGCCGCGCCTGTCCCGCCAACTCCAGTGGCAATTGCACCCGCAGCACCGACTGCTGTTGTGGTTGAGGCCGCTCCGGTCGCCGCGACGGTCGCTGCTCCGATCCCCCACGATACCCCCACAGCAGTACCGGAGAAGAGCACGCCAACACTCACTGAAGAACCTGAAATCGCGGCACCTGCCGATTCGGCCCCTGTCACGGCGCAACGTGCTCAAGGTCATACGCACACTCCGTCGCCGACGGCTGCCCTGCCGGCGCGCCGCGTGGTGATGCCGCAAACCGGGCCCCGCCCTGTCTACAAGGCGCCTATCGTGGCCGCAACCACTCCAGCGGTGGGCACCGGCAACCAGGCTCCGGGCGCCGGCATTCAGCGCGGCAAGCCAATCTTCGACCGCCGGCCTCCGAGCGGACCGGGCAGCTATCCGCAGCGCACTTCCAGCGGACCCTCCTCGGGTTCTTCGGCTCCTGGTCAATTCCCCGGTGGACCGCGGCCCAAGCATCCTACCCGCACTACACCCGGCTATGCCGGTGCGGGCGGTCCCGGTGCCGGTGGCCCCGGAGCACGGCCTGGATTTGGCGCGCGTCCTGGTTTTGGTGGACCACCCCGTCCGGGTGGATTTGGCGGTCCTCCTCGCCCCGGCGCAGGCGGCGCACCACCGACCGGCGAAGCGCCGCGTCCGCAGCGTGCCGCGCCCAGAGGCCGCGGCGGTCGTCCGCAGTATCCGAAGACCAAAGAAGGCCCAATGAAGGGCTTTGTGCCGCCTCCTAGATACGGAGGAGTCCAATACGGCGGCGAGCCTTTGCCCATCACCCGCGAAATCACCGTCACTGAAGGCATCAGCGTCAAGGACTTGGCCGAGAAGCTCGACGTACGCGCCAAGGACCTGATCGCGACGCTCTTGATGAGCGGCATCTTCGTTACCGTCAACCAGTCTCTCGACGCCGAGATGGTCAAGGATGTCGCCGCCAAATTCGGCGCAGCAGCCACCGTCATCAGCTACGAAGAAGAGATCGCTAACCAGGCCATCGAAGAAGTTCTCGAAGCCGAAAACACCGGCGAACTCGAAGTTCCCCGCTCACCCGTCGTCACCGTCATGGGCCACGTCGATCACGGCAAGAC
>JBAWCO010000947.1:0-2109 GCA_049590315.1 Occallatibacter sp.
GTAAAGCCGGGTGGGGATGAGCGTGTGGCCCTTGATCTGCGTCTTGGAGAGTAGCTTGCGAACTTCTTCGCGATGCAGCAGCAGTTTGCGCGTGCGAGTGGCGTCGTGATTTGCTATGTTTCCATGCGAATAAGGACCGATATGCACGTTGAGCAGAAACGCCTCGCCATCCTTGATCAGACCGTAGGAGTCTTTGAGGTTGGCCTGACCCTCGCGGATGGACTTGACCTCAGTCCCGCGCAGCGCCACGCCGGCCTCGAATTTCTCCAGCAGGAAGTAATTGTGGCTGGCCACACGGTTGTGCGCCGCGTCCCGCTCACCGGAGGCCACGGGGTCGCGAGGCTTGGCTGCCTTCTGCGGGCCTGGAGCCGTCGGCTGAACGATCACGTGGCTGGTTTGGCGGGCCATTTCAGTCAATCCTCAAGTCTTTATCCTAACATTTGCTTGAATTTGAGCGGCGCAGTGCCTTGCGGCCGCGATACAGTGGGGCTTTGCTAAAATGAGGCATTGCCGGTTGCAGAAAATTGTCGTTGGATTTTGTGTCAGGAATTGCGTCAGGGGCGGCCAAGGCAGCCCGCGAGTGCCCACTGTGGAATGCGGGCCGCTTAAGACGCCTGGGAGTTCGATGAACCGCCGCGTTGCAGGTCAGGCTGTCCTTGGAGCGGAATCATTTGGAGCGAAACGATTCGGAAGTGCATTTCCGGAATTCGCTATCCGGATCGCGCTCTTTGCTTTCCTAGCGGTCGCGAGCTTGTGCACGGTCACTCTGCATGCTGAGTCGGCCAGATCCGATTTCAAGCACGGGCAGGATGCCGAGGCGCGCCAGGCATACGACACGGCCGTCGACTTTTACCAGAAGGCCTGCGCCAAGGCGCCCAAGGATATTGCCTTTCGCACATCGCTCTATCGGGTGCGGGTTTCGGCCTCCGGGGAGCACATGGCGAGAGGCCGCAAGCAGCTCCAGGCTGGAGACGAGCAGGGGGCATTGAGCGAGTTTCTGCATGCGGCTGAGATCGACCCCAGCAATGAGGCGGCACAACAGGAGATTGCCAAGATACGCCAGAAACATGGCGAAGTTTCGCCGCAGAATGAGACTAGTCTTCCCCAGGTGCCCGGTACTCAGGAAGTGCTGGACTCGATGGGCTCGCCGGTCGAGCTTAAGCCGGTTTCCAGCGAACCGCTCACACTGCACATGACGGAAGATGCCAAGGTCATTTATCAGGCCATTGGCAAGGCCGCGGGCGTCAATGTTCTCTTTGACCCGGACTACATTTCGAAGCGCGTCCAGGTCGACCTGAATAACATGACGCTGCTGGATGCGCTGCGTATCGTGGGCACTTTGTCCAACACCTTCTGGCGCCCGGTTACTTCGAATACGATCTTTGTCGCGCAGAACACTCCAACCAAGCGCCGGGACCTTGAAGAACAGGCTGTGCAGACCTTCTACTTGTCCAATGCCTGGCAGCAGAACGACCTGAACGACGTGCAGACCGCCCTGCGCAACGTTCTGACGGGAACCACTTTTAAGGTCTACGGAGTACCCAGCCAGAATGCGGTTGTTGTGCGCGGCACTCCCGACGAACTGCTGATGGCGCAAATGCTCATTGACGATCTGGACAAGGCGCGCGCCGAAGTGGTGGTCGATATCGCTGTGCTTGAGGTGAGCAAGAACTGGGAGCGGACCCTCGGCATCGCATGGCCCAGCAGCGTGGGCGTGGCAATTCAGCCGCCATCGAGCAGCAGCAGCTCTTCATGCACTCCCTCTGCCACGGTCACCTGCCCATCCGGCTCCAGTGGTACGGTTCCAACACTCTACAACCTGGCTCACTTGCAGGCATCGGACTTCGCCGTGACCGTGGGATCTGCCACCGCCAATCTTTTGCTGACGGACGACAATACCAAGATTCTGCAGAATCCGCGCATCCGCGCCACCGACGGGCAGAAGGCAACCTTTAAGGTTGGTGAGAAGATTCCGATCGCCACCGGTTCTTACCAGACGGGCGCGGCAACGGCGGTGGTCAGTTCGCTGGTCAATACTCAGTTCCAGTACCAGGACGTGGGCGTGAACATCGAAATGACGCCGACCGTTCACTTCGACCACGACATTAC
>JBAWCO010000948.1:0-14842 GCA_049590315.1 Occallatibacter sp.
GTCAGGGATCAGTTGTCAGTTATCAGTTCCCGGCCATTACTGCAATCGCAGCCGAGAGCTAAAGGCTGAACGCCAACAGCCATGAGCTAAAAGAGCTTCCCAGCCTGTAGAAGCAGGTGTTCCAGAATCGGTCCCAGGCTGAGGGCCGGAAAGAATGTGAGCGCGCTGAGAATCACGATGACGCCGACCAACAGCACGGTGAAGAGGCTGGTGTTGACCGGGAAAGTTCCGGGCGAGGGCGGCACGCTTTTCTTGCTCGCGAGGTTGCCGGCGAGGGCGAGCACGGGGATCATCATGAGAAGACGTCCGCAGAGCATGTCCCAGCCGAGCATGGTGTTGTACCACCAGGTATTGGCGTTCAACCCAGCAAAGGCCGAACCGTTGTTGCCAGCGCCGGATGTGAACGCGTAGAGAATTTCCGTGAGACCGTGCGGCCCCTGATTGTTGAGGCTGCTGAGACCAATGGTGGGCGAAAGCAGGAAGGCCGCGGCGAGCGAGAGGATGATGAGCGGGAAGATGAGCACGTAGAGCATGGACATCTTGACGTCATACGACTCGATCTTCTTGCCCAGGTACTCGGGCGTGCGTCCGACCATGAGGCCGGCAATGAAGACCGCGAGGACAACCATGATCAGGATGCCGTAGAGGCCCGAGCCGACGCCGCCGAAGACAACCTCGCCCATCATGATGTTGATGAGGACCACCATGCCGCCGAGGGGAGTAAAGCTGTCGTGCATGCTGGTGACCGCGCCACAACTGGCGTCGGTGGTGATGGTGGCGAAGAGTGCCGACTCGGCAATGCCGTTGCGGACTTCCTTGCCTTCCATGTTGCCGCCTGGCGCGGTGGCGGTGTGGGTCTGCTGCGCTCCGTGAATGAGTGGGTGAGATTGGGACTCCGCCCAGTAGACGGCTGAGAAGCCGGCAGCGAAGAGGACGAACATGGCGGCCAGCACAGCCCAGCCGTGGCCGGGTGAACCGGTCATGCGGCCCAGCGTGTAAGTGAGGCCGGCGGGAATGATGAAGATGGAGAGGATCTGGAGGAAGTTGGAGAACGGGGTGGGGTTCTCAAAGGGATGGGCGCTGTTGCCGTTGAAGAATCCGCCGCCGTTGGTGCCCAACATCTTGATGGCTTCCTGCGAAGCCACGGGACCTTGCGCGATGGTCTGCGTCTGCGACGGTGTTTCGAGGGTGTGGGCCGTGGTGTATGCGTGCAGATTTTGCGGGACACCCTGACCGACCAGCAAGAGCGCATAGATGAAGGACGCTGGAACCAGGATGTACAGAATGGTACGCGTGGTGTCGACCCAGAAATTACCGATGGTGGGCGAGGTGGTGCGCTTGATGCCGCGGATAAGAGCCACCGCTACGACGATTCCTACAGCAGCCGACCAGAAGTTATGCGTGGCGAGTCCGGCCATCTGGGTGAGATAGCTCATGGTGGTCTCAGGCACATAGGACTGCCAGTTGGTGTTGGTGGTGAAACTGGCGGCGGTGTTCCATGCCAAGTCGGGACCAACCGCGGGCAGCCCCTGGGGGTTGAATGGCAGAAGGTTCTGCAGACGCTCAATTCCGTAGGTGACGAGCAGACTGACCGCGGAGAAGCCGAGGACAGCGAATGCGTATTCGCGCCAGTTCATCTCTTCAGCCGCATTGACGCCGGATAGTTTGTAGATGAGCCGCTCGATAGGGCGAAGCAAGGGATCGAGCCATGTGCGCTCGCCCTCCAGTACGCGGGCCATGTAGGCGCCTACTGGGCGAACAGTTGCAAGAAGAACGAGGGAGTAGATGGCAAACTGCAACCAACCGTTGGCGGACATGCTAGAACTTCTCCGGGAAAAGCAAGGTGAGGGTCAGGTAGCCAAGTAGAAGGACAGAGACAACAAGCGCAATCATGGTGATGACGTCGATCTGCATCGCGGCTACCTCAACTTCTGACAGCCCTTGACGTAGAGAAACGCCAGGGCGAAGAAAACTACGGTAAACACCAACATCAGGACATCCTGCATGGAATATCTCTCAGTTCAGCCCGGAGGGTTGATCCGGACAAGTTCAAGAACCATTTTGCGTTACGTCATGTATGAATATCGAAAGAGGTCCCTAAAGAATTTGTAAGGATATGAAGAAATGGACGAAGATCCTGATGTGTTCTTCACGCGATCATCATTTCGATGCGGGATCTGGCGGGATGGGCGCAGGGTTGGCGTGCCGGAAAATTGAAAAAGCTCCGCGAGCCCGAAGGAAGTCTTGCTCGGACGGCACGGGCTACTCAATGCGTGCTGACGCTCCCTATCGGGGCAGCATTCGGCCATTCGTTATCGAGCGCGGATCCGCCCGGCTCGATCACGTCGTGGAAACCTTTGACGCCTTTTGTCTGGACAATGGTCTCGATCACGAAGACATGGAGGTTACGGGCTGCGTGACCTCCAACCGTGACGACGCCATTGTGCACTTCGACGTAGATGGATCTGCGGTCGGTGGCAAGCTTCTTTTCGAGATTGGTTTGCAATTGCCGGTCGGGAATCTCAGGGCATGAAATCTGGATCTGGTCTCGAATGGCTTGAATTCCGCGAACGCGGCTAACCCGGCGCTCGGCGTTGATGCGAGCAAGGTACAGATCGACCGAGCCTGTGAGAGTCACCACATGGTCCTGCACGGAGGCGCGGAGATTCCTGAAGGATGAACCCTTGAGAGCCTTCTGAACGGAGACCTGGATTGCGCCATCGTTCTGCGCGAAGGCTGCGGGCAAAACAAGAAACGCTGCCAGAGCGAAAAGCAGAGTCCCTCTCATGGAGACCCTCCTCGAATCAATGTACGCCCGTTGGCATCAGATAGCTGTGGTCATTGGGCCTGATTCTCCTGTTTCTCCCTACTACGCTTCGTTATCGGTCACTCCCTCGGGGATGAAACGGTAGCCTACCCAGGGTTCGGTCTGGATGTACTGCTTTCCGGTTTCGGCTTCGAGCTTCTTGCGTAGCTGGCCGACGAAGACGCGGAGGTATTCAGGCTGATGCGCGGATTGAGCGCCCCAGACGGCGGTGAGCAGAGCGCGATGGGTCATGACCTTTCCGGCATGGCGAGCCAGGTGGAGGAGCAGGTCAAATTCCTTGGGAGTTAGATGAATGGGCTTGCCGAGAACGGTGATGGTGTGGGCGGTCTCGTCGACTATGAAATCGCCGGCCTCGATAGCAGCGGTGGTGCGCTCGGGGGCGCGGCGGAGATGAGCGCGGACGCGGGCGAGCAGTTCCTGAATGCTGAAGGGCTTGGTGACGTAGTCGTCGGCGCCGGCATCGAGGGCTTCGACTTTGGATCGCTCATGATCGCGGACGGAGAGGATGACGATGGGGGTGGCAGCGTGTGTGCGAATGGCGCGGGTGACTTCGACGCCGGAGAGGCCGGGCATCATGAGGTCGGTTACGACAAGGTCGGGCGGCCAATCCTTGAAGACGTGAAGAGCTTCCTGGGGATCATTGGCAGTGCGTACGTCATAGCCTTGCGCGGTGAGTGCGGCACGAAGGACGCGCGTAATTTGGGGTTCGTCGTCAACTACCAGAATTCTTCCGGGCATGCGATTTCTTCTTCCATCGGAAGATTACAACATCCGGGAGGGCAGCTATGATTCACGGTGTGAAGATCGTGAAGGGTTTAGCTGATTCGCGGGGGATTCTCCACTGGTTTGTGGGTGCACTGATGGCGGGGGGGACGACGGCCACGCTGGTGTGGCTTGGAGCCGACTCGACCACGGCGGGAATGGTGTTCCTGGTGCTGGTGGTGTGGTCGGCAACGCAGGCGGGGATCTGGCTGGCGCTCTTTGTGGCCCTGCTTTGCGCCACTTCATTCGATTTCTTCTTCCTGCCTCCTTACCATACTTTTCGATTGGCCAGCGGACAGCAGTGGGTGGCCATGTTCTCATTTGTGGCCAGTTGCCTGGTGGTGGGCCGGGTGGCGGAACGCGCCCGACGACAGACGAACCAGGCCGAGCAGCGGCGCGAAGATGTGGAGAGGCTCTACGAGCTGAGCCAGGAGATGATGCTGCACGGGGATGCGGCAGGGCTCATCCAGGATTTGCCGCGGCTGATCGACCGCATTTTTGCACTGGACGGGGTTGTGCTGTATGTCTGCGACCATGACCAGTTTTACTCATCGCGAAGCGACCTGACGCCGAGCGTGCAGGCGGGGATGCAGGCCATGACGCAAGGGGTGAATCCGACTATGGCGACGGATTCGGACTACTACACCACGCCGTTGACGCTGGGGATGCGGCCGGTGGGCGCACTGGGCTGGCGGCCGGCGGTGCTTTCGCGCGAGGTGGCTACGGCGGTGAGCGCGCAGGTGGCGATTGTGCTGGCAAGGTCGATTGCGATTGAGGCGTCAACGCGGATGGAGGCTGCGCGTGAGGGAGAACGGCTGCGGACGGCGCTGATTGACTCGCTGACGCACGAATTGCGCACGCCCCTGACATCGATTCGCGCGGCGGCGACTACTCTGCTTGAGGCCAAAGGGCTGGACGAAGAGGGTCGGCTGGACCTGGCGATGATTGTGGACGAAGAGGCGGAGCGGCTGGATGTGCTGATCGGCGAGGCTGTGGAGATGGCCGAGATCGATGCGCAGGTGGTGCAGGTACACTTGGTGTCGCAACATCCGCGGGCGCTGCTGGAGCAGGCGGTGGAGGAGACGCGTAAAGCGCTCACGAAACACAAGGTGAGCATTGCTGTCGAAGAGCAGGGGAATCCGGACGAGCCGGCGTGGTTCGATCCGCACCTGCTGGGACGGGTGCTGCGGCATTTGCTGGAGAATGCGGCGAGCTATACACCGGCGGGAAGCCGAATTTTATTGAGCAGCCGGAGGGTGGAAGATCGGCTGGAATTTTTGGTGGAGGACAACGGGCCAGGGATCGATGCGCTGGATTTGCCGCTGATCTTCGAGAAGTTTTATCGCGGCAAAAAAGGCGAGAGCGCCGGAAAAGGATCGGGGATGGGGCTGGCGATTACGCGCGCGATTCTTGCGGCGCATGGCGGAGGGATTGAGGCTACGAGTGTGCCGGGGAAAGGGGCTCGTTTTCGGTTCTGGGTGCCGCTGGTGGAGAAGGAGCCGGTAAGTCCGGGCTCTTAAGAAAGCAGGATGCGATGTACCAGGTGGTGCTGGATACAAACGTTTTGGTGGCAGCCATGCGATCCAAGCTTGGCGCCTCCTTTCTGCTCATGAGCCGGCTGGGAGATGACCGATGGCGTCCAAACCTGACGGTGGCAGTTGTCCTGGAATATGAAGCAGTGCTCAAACGCAACTGCCATGAATTCGGCCTAACAGAAAGTGATATCGACGACATCCTGGACGCAATCTGTTCCCGGGCAGGATTGCATCGGCTCTATTTTCAATGGAGGCCTGTGGCAGCCGATCCGAACGACGATCTAATGATGGAGTGCTCAATTGCGAGTCACAGTGATTTCATTATTACTTTCAACAAGCGAGACTTTCCTGAATGCGGGAGATTTGGAATTCAATGCTTGACCCCGAAGGAATTCCTTATACTGATGGAGGAGATGCTATGAAGAGCATTCAACTTCCTGATGATGTCTACAAGCGGGCCGAAGAGTTGGCTGAGGCCGATCAAGTCTCTGTCGACAGGCTCGTTGCGTCGGTTGTGAACGAGCGCGCGAACGAGTGGACGCGGCTGAAGGCTCGCGCATCGCGCGGTTCGTTGGAGAAGCTCAGGAGCGTATTGGGAAAAGTTAGCGACTCCCCACCGGAAGCGGCAGACAGTCTCTAGATTTCCGAACCACACGCTCGTGTGTTGAGATTCTTGCTACCCCAGAGGCCGAAGCAGAGGTCTGAGCATCAATGTGGCTTGAAGGTTTTGCCTGTTTCGATGAGGGTCTTGAGGCGCGAAAGAATGCGCGGCCATCCGTCTGAACAGGAAGCGTACGTCGCGTCGTCTTCAGCCCATTCGTCATGGAGGACGGTGACCTTGGTCGCTTCGGTTTCCGGAGTGAGTTCGAGCGTTACGCGCGACTCTTTGCCGCTGGGACCCATTGCGAAGGTGTATTGGAAGAGTATGGGGGGCTCGACCTGCAGGACCTTGCCATGAACATAGGTCATGGGCTTGCCATCGGGGCCGGGACCGACCCAGGCTAGCGAGCCACCGGGCTTGAGGTCGGCTTCAAAATCCGCGCCTGCAAAGATGATGCGATTGGATTCGGGCGAGACGAAGCCGTCCCAGACTTTTTCCGGTGTGGCGGCGATGTAGAAGGTGTAGCTCAAGGGTGGTTGCTCGGGCATGGTTGCTCCTGTAAGTGGTTGGGCTCACGCTTGTCGATGTTTGGCGCAGGCTGCGGTTCCGATTCAAATGAAATCAAAACGTAGTTTTTGGTTCCTCGGTCCAGTCGCAGGGGATTTCGCGGCGCTGGGCGGAGCTTTCAGCTGCCCACTCGAGAAGGCGAGCTACGCGCCATGCTTCTACTGGCTTGATGGGGGCGGGAGACTTGCCGAGAAGAGTGTCGCGGACCGCGGCGTAGTAGAGGCGGTAGTCGCCGGGGATCGGCGTGACCGGGCGACTGACCATGCCGCCGTCCACGTCGACATGGAGAGCGCCCCAGTTGGCTGCAGGCTCATGGCCCCATTGCGGGTCGGTGATGCTGACGACCTGGTTGAGTGCGGCTTCCTGAGGGTCGAGGCCGGATTTGATGTAGTTGCCCTTGGTGCCGCGAAGGTGGAAGCGGGGGCGCGCAGGAGATGAGAGGCAGTTGGCGCCGAGGACAACGGTGAGCGCTGGATAGCGCAGGCGGACGGTGAAGGCGTCGTTGACACGCGCCCATTCGCGCTCGCACAGGACGTCGGCGGCGATGGATTCTGGCTTGCCGAAGAGGGTGAGGGCCTGGTCGACGATGTGGGTACCGAGGTCGAGCAGGACACCGCCGCCCTGAGCAGGGTCCTCTTTCCAGAGGCGGTCGGCGGGGGGATGGGGACGCCAGCGATCAAAGCGGGATTCGAGATAGACGAGGCGGCCTAGCTGATCTTCATGCAGAAGTTTCTGGATGGTCAGAAAATCACTGTCCCAGCGGCGGTTGAAGAATGGGATGAGATGGACGTTCTTTGCGGCGGCTAGTGCGATGAGCTGGGCGATCTCGGGCGAGGTGGTGGACATAGGTTTGTCCACGACGACGTTCTTGCCGGCTTCGAGGATCTGGCGGGCTACTTCGAAGTGCGTTCCGCTGGGCGTGGCTACGACGAAGAGGCCGAGGGAGGAATCGGCGAGCAGGTCGTCGAGAGTGCGGTAGGTGGTGATGCCGGGATAGCGTTGGGCGGCATTGTTGGTGCTGCGCTCAACGACGGCGGCGAGTTCGAGACCTTCGACTGAGGAGATGAGAGGGCCGTGGAAGACGCGGCCGGCCATGCCGAAACCTACCAGACCTACGCGAATCATGATTCCTCCAAGATAGCGGAGTTAGCGTTGTTAGCCGCGCTTCGCGCGTGTTGGCGGAGTTAGATGCGAAGTCTTTGCTAGCTCCGCTAACCACGCTAACACCGCAAGCTCCGCTGCTTGCCTTCAGCCTTCGAGTTTATAACGGGTTTCGGCCAGGCGGTAGAGACGACGCCAGACCAGGCGGTTCATAGTGACAACCATCAGCGAGATGAAGATGGTGGCCAGGAGCAGGATGGGAAAACGGCCGCTGGCCGTGGCGGAATCGATTTGCGCGCCGAGGCCGATGGTTTGAAGGGTGCGGCCGGGCATCTGGGAATACTCGGCAAAAACGGAGGCGTTCCAGGCTCCGCCGGAGGCAGTGACCATGCCGGTGATGAGGTAGGGGAAGATTCCGGGGAGGATGAGTTTTGTCCAGCGCTGCCACTGGGTGAAGTGAAAGAGCGAGGAGACTTCGCGCAGGTCGGAGGGGATGGACATGGCTCCGGCGATGACATTGAAGAGGATGTACCACTGCGTGCCGAGGAGCATGAGAGCAATGGATCCAACACCGAGGCCGCCGCCAATTTTGACCAGGCCGATGAGCAGGATGGGGAAGAACGCCGTGGCGGGAACCGAGGCCAGGATCTGCGCGATGGGCTGCACGTAGCGAGCGAGTTTGGGATTGAAACCGATGGAGACGCCGACGGGGATGGTCCACGCGGCGGAGATCAGCAGAGCTGCGTTGACGCGCAGGAAGGTTGCGCCCGCGCCCTCGAGAAGCAGTTGCAGTTCAGGCCAGGTGACGGTGCGGAGCATGAGGACGGCCTGGGTCGCTCCCCAGATCATGACGCAGATTGCCGCAAGAGCCAGCGCCCAAAGACCAGGAGTCATGGTTCGTTGGGCAGGGCCCTCGTCGAGTGGACGGACGACCTGGCATTCCCTGGTCTGCGCCATACGGCGATAGATGGGTTCTTCGATGCGGGTGAGGACGCGGCCAGGCAGAGAAGTAAGGAGGTTTGAGCGATGGATTAGTTCGAGGATGGGCGAAGTGACGCGATCAGTGGACTCGACCTGCTCGAATTTGAACTTGTCGCTCCACGCGATGAGCGGCCGCCAGACCAATTGATCGGTGGCTACGACGATCAGGATTACAACGACGAACCCATAAATGAGAGCGCGAACGTCGCCGGAATCGGCGGCGGTTTGCAGATAGCTGCCGAGACCGGGTAATTGGAAGTTGCGATCACCCATGGTGAACATTTCGCAGGCCATGAGGGCGAACCAGCCGCCAGCGACGGAGACGATTGAATTCCAGACAAGGCCGATGGTGGCGTAGGGCATTTCAAGCTGCCAGAAGCGCTGCCACGCGGAGTAACGATAGATGCGCGATGCCTCAAGCATTTCTCGGGGGATGCTTCTTAGCGATGAGTAGAAACTGAAGGCCAAGTTCCACACCTGACCTGTGAAGATGAGCAGGATTACGCCCATCTCAATTCCCAACTGATGGCCGGGGATGATGGCGACCATGGCCAGCACAACGGGAGGCAAGAAGCTGAGCACTGGAATGGATTGCAGAATGTCGAGAACCGCGACCATCCATGCTTCAACGCGGGGATTGTAAGCGGCGGTATAGCCGTAACTGATGGCGAATGTCAGGCTAAGAAGGTAAGCGATGCTTATGCGGGTAACGGAAAAAATGGCGTAGGCCGGAAGCGCGCGGATGGAGTGGGAGATGGGAACGACGGGGATGGGTTTACCCAGCCAGTAGTGGCCGGTGCTGATGAGGGAAAAGAAAACGGCAAGCCCACAGGCGGCTACGCCCACATCGATGAGGAATGGGCCGGTGCGTGCGATGACCAGGGTTCGTGCGAGGGGGTGCTGGGGGTTCACTTGCTGTCCTCGCTGTTGGCGGTCTCTTCGGCAATCTGCTCTTCCGAGGCGTCAGGTAAGACGAAGCGGCGGCGTCCGGCGTCATAGTCGAACAGCTCGGCATAGCGGCCCCAGGCGACGGCGGTTTCCATTTGACGGAGGCATTCCTCCTCACTGAATTGCTCATCGAGCATGTCAAGGAAGAAGTCTTCGGGGACGGTATGGTCGCTCTTCGATTCCAATGCGCGGCGAATTTGGCGAAGCAGCAGGACGTTGGAGAGGGCGGCGTCGCGGAAGAGCTCTTTCTGGCGGAGAATTTCGGAGTTGGCGAATTCCGCGCCGCTGGGAGTGATGGCCGCGTCGCCTTCTTCGATTTTTAGGAAGCCGAGCAACTGGGCGGAATCGACGATGGGAAGCAGGTCGTCGATTTCGAAGGCCAGGTCATCGGCGAGACGGTAGATATCGTCACGGCCGCCTTTGTCGAGGAGCAGTTCGAGCAGTCCTGCGATGCCGCCGGGGCGAGCGTGGGGCAGCATCTGGTAATGCATCTGGCGCTGGTCGCGCGGTTTGGGTCCGGCTTGCGGGTCGGGTGCCTGGGTGGGGGCAATATCGGGCTTAGTGAGCACCTTGTAGATGTAGTCGACGAGATTGGTGAAGGCCTCGGATTTGCGATCGCGGGGCTGGGGAATCTGGACGCGGAAATCGGTGCGGATGTGGCCGGGGTTGCGGCCAAGAACGATGATGCGATCGGCAAGCAGTACGGCTTCTTCGATGTTGTGGGTCACGATGAAAACGGCCTTGGTGGGCATAGTCTTGTTGGCCCACAACTCGAGGAGTTCGGAGCGCAGGTTTTCTGCCGTAAGGACGTCGAGAGCGGAGAAAGGCTCGTCCATGAAGAGGACTTCGGGCTCGACGACCAGGGCGCGGGCAAAGCCGACGCGCTGACGCATTCCGCCGGAGAGCTCCTTGGGATAGGCGCCTTCGAAGCCATCGAGGCCGACGGTGTCAAGCATCTTCATGCTGCGTGCGCGGCGCACTTCGGGGTCGACGCCCCGAGCCTGGAGCGGGGCTTCGACATTCTGAAGAACAGTGAGCCAGGGAAAAAGCGCAAAGCTCTGGAAGACGATGGAGACGTTGATTTCAGCGCCGGAGATGGGCTTCTCATGCCAGTAAACCTGGCCAGCCGAGGGCGTGGAGAGGCCGGTCAACATGCGCAGCATGGTGGATTTGCCGGAGCCGGAGGGGCCGAGCAGGGCTAGAATTTCGCCGGGGACGACAGAGAGATCGGTCGCGGAGATGACCTGAATGCGGTTCTCACTGGGCTGGGCGTAGTACTTCTCGACCTTCTCAGCGCGGATGATGGGCTCAGCAACGGGAGGGGTGGTCTGGGTTTCGGTGGGGATGGCCGTTTCCTGCATGCGAGGTTCTCCGGTGTTGGTCCGCATAAAAAGGCTGCGGCCGGTACTTGTTGCAAGTGTATGATTTCTCGGTTGATACCAGATGAACAGGTATTGGGATGCCGGATTCTGACGTTCGGTCCAGATGGGATAAAAGCAGTGATGAGGCGATCGTCGACCCCCGGAGGTGCTTGCGGCGACCGCTTATCGAGAGAGTATCATTTAAGTAAAGGGTCTAGCCAGAGTAGAAGCATCGAACCCCAAGCCAAGATTTGCCAGGCTGCCTTGGAATTTCTCGACCAGCAGCGGTGGTAAATCGTCTAGGAGAGTATGCCGGAGAGTAAGGGAAAACCCAAGATTCTTGTTGCCGACGATGAGCGAGTGATCGCCGACACTTTGGCGATGATCTTAAATCAGAGCGGCTTTGAAGCGCGGGCCGTCTACTCCGGAGAGGCGGCGCTGACGGCAGCTGTTGCCTTTGGGCCAGACATGTTGATTTCCGACGTGATCATGGCCGACCTGAACGGGATCGATGCGGCCATCCGGATCCGCGGACTTTTGCCGAAGATCAAGATCCTGCTGTTTTCCGGCCAGGCGGCGACTGCCGATCTGCTGGAAAAGGCGCGGGCGCGGGGCTATGAGTTTGAGATTCTGGCCAAGCCGGTTCATCCGCAGGATCTGCTGAATAAACTGCGCAGCTAAAGGTCTTTTCAAAATGGCGCGAAGGTTCGCACCCGGAGCCTGGTGCCTGGAACAACCGTGGACATCGAGCTTCATGCTTCCCACCCATGCTCGTTCTTGAATGACAAAGTTTCAGAGGTCGCGGCGGCCTTCCATGGCGCGGGCCATGGTGACTTCATCGGCATATTCAATGTCACTGCCGGCGGGGACTCCAGTGGCGATGCGCGTGATGCGGACATTTGAGCCGCGGAGAATTCCGGCGAGCCAGTTGGCGGTGGCTTCGCCTTCGAGGGTGGGGCTGGTGGCGAGGATGACCTCGTCTAATTCGCCGCGTTCGGCGCGAGCAATGAGCGTTCCGACGCGCAACTGATCAGGGCCTACGCCGTGCAGCGGGGAAAGCGTTCCGTGCAGAACATGGTAGACGCCCAGGTAGCCGCGGGCTCGCTCGACAGCGGCGATGCTGGTGGGTTCTTCAACGACACAAACGAGGCGCTGGTTGCGGGTGGGACTTGTGCAGTAGGCGCAGGGATCGACGTCGGTGACGTTGTTGCAGATGGAGCAGAGGCGCAGGGCGGCCTTGAGTCCGCGGACGGCATCGGCCAGAGCGGCAGCATCCTCATCTGTGGAGCGCAGAATGTAAAAGGCGTAGCGCTGAGCGCTCTTCGAGCCAACACCGGGTAACTTTTTCAACTCTTCAATGAGCCGGGCCATGGGCTCGGCATAGCGTGACATTCCGCGTGTCTCCTAAGTGATGCGATTGATTAGATAGTTCGATAGACGAGTCCGGTAAAAACATCTCCGGTGATGAAGCCCTTGGCCCAAGCTGTGTCGAAATCTGCAGTAGGTTTGCGGGCGATGGCTTCCTGCTCGCTGGCTCCGGAGGCTTTGATGGCGGCCACCTTGTCGCGAATGGAAGAGAGCATGTCGTGGTACTTCTGTAGATCCGTTTTTGATCCGAGCGCGCCGTGGCCGGGAATGATCTTTGTGTTGGTGTCGGCAACGGTGAGGGCCTTAGCGGAAGCGTCTATCATTCCGCCGATTCGGCCGCCGGTGGCTTCGTCGAGGAAGGGATACATGCCGTTGAACCAGATGTCGCCGACATGGAGAACATTGGCGTTGTGGAAGTGAATATAGATGTCGGAGTCAGTGTGCGCGGGGTCGAAATGGACCAGATCGAGCGAGTCGCCATTGTGCCAGGCGTGCATGGATTGATCGAATGTGATGGTGGGCAGAGCCGCGGCGGGAGAAGCGGGCATGACGAGGTGGAAAAAGGAAATTGATTGTGGCGTGGACATTCGCTCGCGCGTGTTGCGATGGGCGAAGATGCTGAATCCGGCGGCGTGCAGGGATTCATTGCCGTCGGTGTGGTCGTAGTGCCAGTGGGTGTTGATGAGTGCGTCGGGTGCGTCCTTGCTGACGGCAGCGATGGCTTCGCGAACTTTTGGGACTGCGGTCACGAAGTTGGAGTCGATGAGGATATTGCCGTCCGGACCGGTTTGGAGAGCCATGTTGCCGCCTGCGCCGTTTTGCAGGAGGTAAACATTGTCATAAAGCTTGGTCGTCATTATGGGTTTACTTGCAGCGGCGGCACGGCCTTGCAGCACTCGGTCGGGGAGCGTAGGGGTCTGAGCACTCATCCAGCGCGGCGCCATGGCTGCGGCGCCTGCGGCGACGGCGAATTGCAGAAAGCTGCGGCGATTCAATTCCTGATACATGGCAGTATCTTCTCCGTGGAGTTATCAGCAGAACTAAGTGAGGCCGGGGATATTGAGGCCGCCGAGCATTCCCTGGACGCTGGATTGAATGGCTTCGTCGGCTTTGCGGCCGGCTTCGTTGACGGCGGCAATCACCAGATCTTCGAGCATCTCCACGTCGGGCTGGCTGCCGCTGAGGCCGATGACCGCGGCGGGATCGATGTGGAGCTTGAGGAGCTGCTTTTTGCCGTTCATGGTGGCTGAGACTGCGCCTCCGCCACTGGTTCCTTCCACTACGGTCTCGGCTAACTTGCGCTGGACTTCCTCCTGCATCTGGTTGGCTTGAGAAAGCATTTCGGACATCTTGAGCGGATTGAACATGGAGGTTGCCTCGGGGTTGTCTTGCTGAAAAGTGCGATTACGGTTTGCGAAGATCGATGACGCTGCGCACCTCGGCGTGAAAGATTTCACGCGCACGTTGGACGGAGGGATGGTTGAGCGCGGCTTCCTGGACGCTGCCTGCAAGCGGCGGAGCCGTGGGTGCACTGGCGCTGGGCGTTGCTCCGTTTGCCTCGCCGGGAACAACGAGAAAACGAGTGGGCGCGGAGAGACGTTGCAGCTCCTGGCGGATGATTTTTTCCGCGGCTGCATTGACCGTGAGGGCGAGCATCTTTTTGCCCATGCCGGGGACTTCGATACGGAGACTCGCGCCGTCGAGTGTCCATGCGCCCGTGCCCAACAGTTGCGCAGCCGAGTTGTGGCCGGCTGTCTCAAGCGCGGAGACAACCGAGTGCCGCACGGAGTCAATGCTGGGTATGCCGGCGGCGAGCGGCGCGGGCTCTGGAGATTTGATCGGCGCAGTTTCAGCAACGGGTGGAGGAGTGAGGGCGTGGCCGTTGATTGGGACTGCGGGAGTTGGAGACGGACGGTCGAGTTCGGCTTCTGCGACGGGGCTGGCGATTGCGGATAGCTTCGCAGTTGGAGGCGCGCTCCAACCGACTGCGCCGGGGCCAAAGGGCGAGATGGGCGACGCGGCCGGTGGAGCAACGGGCGTTGCAGCAGGTCGCGACGGGGCTGCGGATGGCGTTGCACTCGCAGATGGCCGTGATGAAGAAGGTGCGGCGGAACCGCGCGATGAAACGCCGCTGGCTACACCGCTTAGCAACTCTTCGAGTGGGAGCAGGCGCTGGGCATGGATCAACTTGAGCAGGCCGAGTTCGAGGTGAAAGCGTTGTTCCTGGCGGTAGTTCAGGTCGTCGAAGGTGCGTAGAACGATTTGCAGATTGCGGGTTAGTTCTTCTTCCGTGAATAAAAGAGCGGTGCGCGTGGCGCGGGAACGCTCGTCGCCGGATATCTGGAGAAGCTCAGTTTGTTCGCCGCCAAGTTTCGCCATGAGCGCGTTGCGGAGATAGCGGACCATCTGGCGCGCGAGAGATGAGGGGCTGTGGCCAGCGTTGAGGAGAAGGTTCAACTGCTCCATCAGTTCGGCGCTCTGGCCGGCGGCGACCGCTTCAAGCAGACGTTCGAAGACAGCGTTGGGCACCGAGCCCATCAGCTCGCGAATTTGCGCGCCGGAGAGCACGGGGCGCCCGGCTTCGACAGGCGCGGAAGCGATGGCTTGATCCATGATGGACAAAGCGTCGCGCATTGAGCCGTCACCGGCTTCGGCCAGCAGGGCGAGTGCGGCGTCTTCGGCATCGACCGATTCCTGGCCGGCGATCATTTTGAGCTGAGCACGGATGTCGTCGAATTTGACGGCGTGGAAGCTGAAGTGCTGGCAGCGCGAGCGAATGGTCTGGGGAATG
>JBAWCO010000949.1:0-1910 GCA_049590315.1 Occallatibacter sp.
GTCCGGTCCGATCCGGCCCTGAATCTGCGAAATCTGGCTCTTGCCCAACAAGTCCGCTCCCTGCCCAAAAGCTCTTCGTCGTGCCTAAAAATCGGAGTTTTTAGGCAAAGCCCCTGAGAGATGACAGCATAATCACGGCGGCGATTTATGAAACATGCTATTGGGATTCGTGTGCAGTCAAGCTCCAGCGCTCTCGCCGTCACCACCCTCAATGTGCGCCTTCTTCCGTTGTGAAAGGCTCAAGGCAATGCGGCCGAAATAGCCCCGGCGAATACCGCCGCTCCTTCCCCGTACAATAAAACCATGCTTCGCGATCTGCGCCCCCTCTTTGTCTACATGCGCCGTTACCGCTGGGGATACCTGTGGGGCAGCCTCTCCTGTATCGCCACCAATGCCGCGGCGGTTCAGTTCCCTCGCGTCCTGGGCTGGGCGGTGGACAAGCTGCAAAAGCATGAGGCCGATCACCAGATGATTCTCCTCTTTGCCGGCTTGCTGATCGCTATCTCCGCCACCAAGGGCGTCTTTCTTTACGCGCAGCGCTGGATTCTCATCGGCATCTCTCGCGAAATTGAATTCGACGTCCGCAACGACCTCTTCCGCCATCTCGAACGTCAGGACTCGGGCTTCTATCAGCGCTATCGCACTGGCGACGTGATGGCCCGCATGACCAACGACCTGAATGCCGTCCGCATGCTGCTCGGCCCGGCGCTCATGTACTCTGCCAATACCGTCTTCTTCACTCTCTTCGCGTTATATTTTCTGCTCCATCTCAGCCCCTGGCTCACCCTGGTCGCTCTCGCGCCCATGCCCCTCGCCAGCATCCTGGTTCAGTACCTCGGCCACAAGATTCACGACCGCTTCGAGCGCATCCAGGCCAGCTTCTCTGAGATCTCCTCGCAGGCCCAGGAAAACTACTCCGGCGCCCGCCTCATCCGCGCTTTCAACCGAGAAGAATCGCAGATCAGCCTCTTCGAAAAACTGAATCGCGAATACATTGCCCGATCGCTGCGTCTGGTTCAGCTCATGGGCATGCTCTGGCCCACGCTTGAATTCATCCTCGGCGTCTCCATGGTCATCACTCTTTACGTGGGCGGCCATCTCGTCATCGCCCATCGCATCTCCGTGGGCGACTTCGTCGAGTTCAACACCTACATGATTCTGCTTATCTGGCCCATCATCGCCGTCGGCTGGGTGGTCAATCTCTTTCAGCGCGGCACGGCTTCGGTCCAGCGCATCGATGAATTGCTGCAAGCAGAGCCCGCCATCGACGACCGCGCCGCCGATCCCTCGATTCCAGCCGATGCCGTACTCAATGGAGACATCGAGTTCCGCAACCTGAACTTCAGCTATGGAGACACCCCGGTTCTGCGCGACATCTCGCTCAGAGTTCCAGCCGGTTCAAGCCTCGCCATCGTCGGGCCCACCGGCGCGGGCAAGTCCACGCTCGTCAACCTGCTCTCACGGCTCTATGAATCGCCCGAGCGCTCGCTTCTGATTGACAACCGGCCGGTCCGCGAATACCCGCTGGCCGTGCTTCGCCACAACATCGGCATGGTTCCCCAGGAGACTTTCCTATTCAGCGAGACCATCCGCGCAAACCTCACCTTCGGCGCGCCCAACGCCAGTGAAGAAGAAATGCTGCAGGCCGTCGAAGCAGCTCACATTCGCCAGGAAATCGAAGAGTTCCCGCAAGGCTATGAGACCATGGTCGGCGAACGCGGCGTAACGCTCTCCGGCGGACAAAAGCAGCGCTGCGCCATTGCGCGCGCGCTCCTGCGTCGCCCCGCCATCCTCATCCTCGACGACGCGTTGGCCAGCGTAGACACCTACACTGAAGAACGCATCCTCACCGGGTTGCGCAGTTACACAGCCGCCTCCACCACCATCCTCATCTCCCACCGCGTCTCAAC
>JBAWCO010000950.1:0-3696 GCA_049590315.1 Occallatibacter sp.
CCGGGACAGCGTCCCGACCTAATAGCTGAACAAACAGCAAACCTGAAACTGCACCGCTACCAAAGACCGCAATCGCCCGCGATCAAGCACTAACCTTGCTGGTGAACCCGCTCAGGCATCCCTCGTGCATCTTCCACCGGCCAAGTTCGCTCTCTTTGACAAAGTAGGAGTCGATCTGCCTTTGATCTACAGACGGGGGAACATCGACTGCTATCAACCTGCTGGTTACCGGCTCAACCGTCAGACCTAAATCAAGCAATTCCACTACCGTTTCATCGATTTCCCGGCCTGAATCCGCCTGAACGAGCAATCGGTAAGTGTTGTGGCCCCCACGTCTCACGACTCGTTTGAAAGCGAGAGTTTTCCCCTCCGACACCTCCACCATGTCTCCGACAGAAACATTCTTGATGAAGAAGGGAACGCTCGCGATTACGTAACCGCCAGTGATTCTCTCAGCGAGAACGGCCTCCCTGGTTCTGTTTTCCTGATAGCCGTCGGTATCCCTTTCGATACGGAACCAGATTTCATCCAGGATCGGTGGGCAAAAGTCATCAGCTAGCGGATCTCGATCTGCCATTTGTCCCCTTCACACAAGCGTTCCCAATCGGTCAGACCACTGGCAATTTGGGGCCAGAGAATGCGTAGCGCCTGATCAAGCCGTGAAACAGCTAAGTCAGCACCTGTTATTGATCTGCCATGTGTCTCTTGACAGTAAATATTATCAAGAAGGTCAGACCACTAGCAAGCTGATCATCGACACAAACTATGTAAAGAGTCAGTTTTTGTGTGGAAAACCCGCTCTCACCCAACTCGCCGTTGCCGAAGAGCGGAGAGAAGCGGTTTCGATGGTATTCCTAGACCTTAGCGTGCATGCTCGGCCAGACGGCCCGGCGGTGTTCGAGGAATGCTTTGACGCCTTCCCTGAAGTCCTCCGTCGAGCGCTGCTGCGCATTCGCCTCAATGCCGTCGGCGAGTTCCTCGTCCAGCCGGCGCTTGGCATGCTTGGCCAGCAACTCCTTTACCGCGCGCATGGCCTGAGGGCTATTCAGCAGGAGCGTCTGAGCCAGGGCGTTGGCGCTCGGGATTAGATCGTCGTGATCAACGATCTGCGTTACGAGACCGAGGTTGTGTGCCTCCTGGGCCTTGAGAATCTTGCCTGAAAGCAGCAATTCGCGGGTTCGCAGTTCGCCCACCTGGCGCATCAGGAACGAAGCCACGATAGCCGGTACAAAACCCACCCGCACCTCGGTGTATCCGAACTTTGCTTCCGGAACAGCAAGCGTGAAATCCGGAATGGTTGCCAGCGCCATCCCGCCGGCGATCGCCGGACCGTTGACCGCCGCAATGATCGGTTTGGGAAAGTCGTAAAGCGTACGCAGCACGCGGGCCATATTTTCCGAGTCGCGACGATGCTCCTGAGGCGTGCGGGCGTTCATGGTTTCCAGGTGCTCAAGGTCCAGGCCGGAACAGAAGGAAGGTCCGGCGCCGGTCAGAATCACAACCCCGCAATCGCAGGTCTCCGCCTCATTCAGCGCCAGCGTGAGCTCTTCAATCAGCGCCGGACTGAGGGCGTTGCGCTTCTCAGGCCGATTCAGGGTGATAGTTTTTACGCCGTTCACCGACGCGGTCACGATGTGGTTGAAACGGGTCATGGATTCTCCTCCCGCGCCGGCTATAGCGGTTCCAGGATTACATTACACCGAAGGTAATACAGCCAAGTCGACGCGACCCCAAGGAGCCGGGGCCCAACGGACAGGTCTTCGTCCGTGGGTTGAAGCAGCGGCGACCCTGCACTACGTCGGAAAGGGTATATCTATCCTGGAACCGCTCTACGGCATCCAGATCGGACTGCTTATCGTAGCGCAGATTTCCATTACAGGGCGGGTGACTTGAATCACTAAAGGCGACCGGGGAACCTGGCACCCACCGTGTCGTATGCGGTGAAATCTGACGCAGATTACGCTGCTTCGTCAAGATAGCCGGTAGCGCCGGACCCGCGCGCCCCCCGTCTACGGTGCAGTCCGTGCAGACCTCGCCGCCGGTCTACTTGAAGTAAATGTTCACCAGCAGCAGTACAAAGAATCCTCCGACGTGCAGAAAAAAAGCCGGGGCTAGAGCAGCGGCGATGGGGGCACGGCGCTTCAGGCCCTCAAAGGCCAACAAACCTTCCAGCGGGAATTGGAGGAATAGGATCGCCGTGGGCAGCGTATCGGTCACCAGCGGAGGGATACCAAGATCCCGGCGGCCTGTCAGCACCACGAAGGGAAAAGTGAGCCACATCGCCCATTGGGGACCGTAGAGAAGGTCGCTTTGCAGGGTGGGCGCCATGACCGCGAGAATCACCCCTGCCACCAGCGGCCAGCAGATTGCGATGAATTTCGGCGGCGGCCCCTTATCCAGATGCGCGGTGGGGTAATGGATCACTTGCCGTGTCTCCGAGCTTGGCCGGGATCGGGACTTCTTCGGGGATTCGTCGTCGGGCATTCTGGCCTCGGTCCTGTTGGTGCTGTTTTATATCTATATGATTATATTGGGGAAGAGATGGTTGTACGCCGGGGGCGAATAGACACTGACACTTTTGTGGCACACTGGCTCAATCATGCTAGCCGAAATCTGGGAACGCCTGCGCGGCTACGACAAGTGGACGGCAACGGAGGCGACGATCTTGTCGTCGAAGTTGGTCAAGATGAAGCCCGAACGGCCATGGAAAACCGGACACAAAAGCCAAAGCCCGGACGGGGGATGGCAATCGAACTGCGTGATTAGCTGGACCGATGCGTTGAGCTCGTCCCACAAGGGCAGGTATTGGGTTTCCGAGGGCTCTCGGCTCTTCCAGCTTTACGACGGCCAGACAGTCGGCATCCGATACGATCCAGCAAACCCGGTCGAGTATTACCTGCGCGAATTATCAAGGCAGAAGGCGCGTTTCATCCTGAAGAGGGTGTTTTTGTTCGTGTATCTTGCTTTCTTGTGCTGGCGCGCTGTGTTAGACTTCGGCCCGTCGCTTGTGCGGCATCTCCGATGACCTTTCCACCCGACCTGAAATCCAGCAGCTAAAAGCTGCCCTTCTCACAGCCCCAGCTCTCCCGCCCGTTTCTTCATCGCCTCAATGCAGAACCCAATGTGCGCATCCAGTTCCACCCCAAGCTCCTCCGCCCCCTGAATCACATCTTGCCGATTTACTCCCCGCGCAAAAGCTTTGTCCTTCATCTTCTTCCGCACGCTGGCCACCTCTACGTCAGCAATGGCTTTTGTCGGTTTAACCAGCGCGCACGCAGTAAGAAATCCGGCTAGCTCATCGCATGCAAACAAGGCTTTATCCAAATGCGTCACCCGAGGCACCCCCGAGTACTGCGCATGTCCCAGAATGGCGGTGCGCAGCTCAACGGGCCATCCCAGCCGCTCCAGTTCGCGTACCCCCACAAACGGGTGTTCCTCGGCCGACGGGTGCCGCTCGTAATCGAAGTCGTGCAACAGGGCAGTGGTCGAATACAGATTCACCATCGCGGCCCGATCGCTACCGTCCAGTCCCATCCGGTCCGCCTCTGCCTCACCGCAGGCGGCAACACAAGCCTCTACGGCCAGCGCATGTTTGCGCAGGCTCTCGCTTTGCGTCCACTCCGTCAGCAACTGCCAGGCCTCCGCGCGTTCATACCTCTCTGATACGTCGGTCTGCGGTTCACCAGCGCTCAAACC
>JBAWCO010000951.1:0-2582 GCA_049590315.1 Occallatibacter sp.
CCGCAAACCTGCGCGGAACAAGTCCCAAGGAGAAGGCGCTTGATGGGCCCATAGTTCTTCAGGCCCTCGAAAACGCAGCTAAGAAGCTAGAGGATTCACAGGTTTCATGGCGCAGCTACCGCGACCAATATTGCGACGCTGTGCGCTTAAGCTTTACCACCGGTTCTGGAGCGGGCACCGCGATGGAGGAGTGCCTTTACAGAACTGCCTTGGCTCGTGTTCGTCAGCTCCGGCTCGATTTCCCTGATCCAGCTGTCCAGAAAGGGCATCCCGATTAGCGCACCTTCAGCCTTGCGAATATCCCCAGCGCAAAATCACCATGGGATTCATCGAGTCCATCTCCGAATTTCAAGCAGTTCCCGATTTTACCTTTGTGTCAGGGCACGACTTTGGCGTGCTGCACATCTTTATTCCGTTTGTCCGCCACCTTCGCCGCGCCAGTCAGCGGTGCACCAACAATCATTAGTAGGCCAATGTGTTTGAGCACCAGCACGGCCAAATTCCACTATGCAAGCGCCCCAGACACCATCCGGTTCGGAGCAACGAGCAATCTATACCGATCCGAAAAATGCTATAGACCGGGTTCGCATTAATGCCACCCGTTTCAGGCTTTGTGCAAGGTGGCGCTTTCTGGAAAACGCCGCGCGGCTGCCATGGCCTCGAGCATATAGAGCCAATTCCAGAGATTCTTCGGCGAAAAGAGAACTACGGCAGTCATATCTCCGAGACGTAGCTGCTGCATTTGTCTGAATGAGCTCCAACAGACTTGAGCAGCGTTCCTTCCCGTTTGACTTCTCCCACCCCGATTGCCGACCATAGCCTGTCGGGGGATTTCACAAGCAATGAAGGTTCTCATTTTGGGCTCGGGTGGCCGCGAGCACGCACTGGCGTGGGCGGTGAAACGCAGTGAACGCGTTACGGAGGTGGTCTGCGCGCCGGGCAACGCTGGCATTGGTCAAATTGCTCGCTGCGTTCCGGTCGACCTCAAAAGCGGGGACTCGATGCTCCGTCTCGCCCTGGCCGAGAAACCCGGCCTGATCATCGTAGGCCCGGAACTTCCCCTGGCCATGGGAATTGTGGATGTCTTCCAGCAACACGGCCTGCGCGTCTTCGGTCCCAGCCAGGCAGCGGCACGCTTGGAAAGCAGCAAAGCCTTCGCCAAGCGATTTCTGCAGCGACACAACATTCCCACGGCCAAATATGCGGTCTGTACCAGCGCGGCTGAGCTGGAGAAGGCCATCGACAAGTTTCATCCGCCGATTGTGGTGAAGGCCGATGGACTGGCCTCGGGCAAGGGTGTCCTCATCTGCGAGTCGCGACATATTGCGGTCGAGGCGGCACGCGATTTGTTCAGCGGCAAGCTGCTGGGCGAGGCTGAGCAGCAGGTGGTGATCGAGGAGTTCCTCACCGGCGACGAACTCAGCTTCCTGTGCCTGACCGACGGTAAACACGTAGCGCCTTTCGCGCCCGCTCAGGACCACAAGCGGATCGGCGAGGGCGATACCGGTCCTAACACAGGCGGCATGGGCGTTTACTCCAGCGATGAGCTGCTCGACGCCGGCATGAAGGACTGGATTCTGCGCCACATCGCCGAGCCGACGGTGCGTGGCATGGCCGAAGAGGAAGCGCCGTTCGTTGGCGTGCTCTATATCGGGCTGATGATGACCCCGCGCGGGCCGGAGGTGCTCGAGTTCAATGCGCGATTTGGCGATCCAGAGACACAGGCTCTGTTGGTGCGCATGGAGAGCGACCTGGTGGACGCCTTGGAGGCCTGCATCGACGGAAAACTTGGCGAGACCGAGTTGCGCTTCACCCCCGGCGTCTCGGCCTGCGTGATTGCCAGCTCGGTCGGTTATCCGGGCAGCTATGAGACGGGCTTTCCCATCTCCGGTCTTGCCGTCGCTGCCGAAGCTCCGGGCGTCGAAATCTTCCATTCCGGCTCTGCGCAGATCGGGAACCACCTTGTGACTGCCGGGGGCCGAGTGCTGGGAGTGACTGCCGCTGCGCCCACGCTTGAGGAGGCATTGGCCCGCGCCTACCAGGCCATTGCAGAGATCCACTTTGAAGGCATTTACTATCGGCGCGACATTGGCCACCGCGCCCTCAAGAGGAAACCGTGACACCCGCGATCACATTGGATGAGCTGCTGACCTGGAATGAGGAGTCCTCTCGCTTCTGGAAAGCTCATCTTGATGCCAATCCGAAGCTGCTGGAGCTGCCCTGCGGTATTGGCGGGAATGCCAACGTTCAAGCCTTTGTCCGCCACATCTGGGGAGCTGAACTGGTCTGGAGCCAGATCATTTCTGGCTTTCCCGTCACCGATTATGACGTTTGGCCGCACGGCCCTCTGGACGCGCTGTACGATATGCATCTCTCCGCCGTCCGGAACTTCCGGGCCCTCCTCGACGATCCGCCCATAAACTGGGACGAGAAATCTGTGCATTACCCATGGCGCCGGCCTGAGGCGCCCAAACCGACCCCTCGCAAGGCGCTCGCTCATATCCTTTTGCACAGCCAGCGTCACTGGGCGCAGCTTTCAACGCTGGTTCGCTCTCAAGGATTCCCTTCCGGATATCTTGGCG
>JBAWCO010000952.1:0-19449 GCA_049590315.1 Occallatibacter sp.
CGTCTAGCCATTCTCTAAGCTCCCTCCGCAACCGCGGACTTCTTGTCGTGCCGGCCGTGAACAACCAGGTATATCGCAGGCACCAGGAAAACGGTTACGACCACGGAAACTGCCAGTCCGCCGATGACAGCACGCGCGAGCGGCGCATATTGTTCGCTCCCCGCCTCCACTCCGAGCGCCATCGGGATCATGCCCAGCAGCGTCGCTAGCGAGGTCATCAGGATTGGGCGCAATCGGATTTTGCACGACTGGACAACGGCTTCCAACAACGACAACCCCTGCCGATGCAGGGTCCCGGCGAATTCGACGATCAGAATGCTGTTCGAAACCACGATGCCGGTCATCATGATCACTCCCATCAAAGACATGATGTTCAACGTGCTCCCCGTGACGAGAAGGATCAGCACAACCCCAGCGAGACCCGGCGGAATGGCCATGAGGATGATGAAGGGATCGATGAAAGATGTGAACTGGGCCATGAGGATAAGGTAGACAAGCAGTACAGAAACGATGAGCCCAAGTCCAAATTCAAGGAATGACCGGTTCATGCTGACCACGGCCCCACGCATCTTCAGCACCGTATTCTTGTCCGTCTTTGTACTCGCCAGGAGCTTATCGATTTCTCCTCCCACCTTCTGGAGCGCCTCGGTCTTGGTTGAGACATAGATGTCGATTACGCGTCGGATTTGATAGTGGTCCACTTCTGTGGGAGTGTTGATCAACTTGAGGCCTGCAACGGAATTCAAGGGCGTGTAACCAGCAATGTGGTCGCCGTTCAAGAGCTGGCGCGACTGGCTGAAAGCCTCGTGGCTCCCTGGAGTGGAACTGGAACCGGCTGGACGAACGCCGCGCAGAGGAATGCTCTCGAAGTCTTCCATGGTCATGTTGTTGAGATATCGGTCCGCGTATTGAACCGTAACCATGTAGTTGTTGCCGCTTTTCGGATCAATCCAGTAGCTGGGTGCGACCATGCCGTCGGAGGTCATGGCAGTGATTACGTTGTCCACCACATCCTTTGTGGAGAGACCGATCAGGCTGGCCTTCTCGCGATCGATGTTCAGCTGGATACCTGGGTAGTCCAAATTCTGCGGAATGTAGACGCCGCTCACATTGGGAATCGTTGCGATCTTTTGCTCCAGGTTCCTGGCCAGAGCGTAAGCCCCATCCATATTGTTGGAGCTGACCTGGATATCGATCGGGGCCGGCAGACCCTGATTGATGACGCTATCCACCAGGCCGCCAGCCTGAAAGTAAGTGGTGAGCTCGGGCATCTCGCGGGAAAGCTTCTGTTGTACGCGGCGCATGTACTCGTAGCTGCCGATGCCATGTCCCTCCTTGAGGCTGACCTGAACAAAAGCCGTGTCCATGGAGGCGTTGGTTGTGTAGATCGCTGAGAGATCGGGATAGACACCTATGTTGGAGACAACCATGTCCAAATCGGAAGGCTTGACGACGCTTCGAACGATCGTTTCCACCTTTGCGATGTAGTTGTCGCTGTTTTCCAGCCGCGTCCCGCTGGGCATTCGCACGTCGATGACGAATTGTCCTGGGTCGGTGCGCGGAAAGTATGCTCTACCGAGAAAGGGAGATGTGCAAGCTAGCACGAGCACCACGCCACCGAGGATAGCTGCGGCGGTAAAGCCCGGCCTCCGCATTGCGCGCTTGGCAAGACCTTCGTACCAGTCCAACAGTGTTTGAAACTTCTCGTTGAACGTTTTGTCGAATCGAGCAAAGAAATGCGACCTCGTTTCCGTCCCGAATTCGCCATCGTCCGCAAGGCGGATGAACTTTGCGCAAAAGAGCGGCACTACCGTCATGGCGAAAAAGTACGACGCGAAGATAGAAAGCACCACGCCCAGTGCCAGGGGCGTGAAAATGTATTTGCTGACGCCACTGAAGAACGTTACCGGAAAGAACACGATCGAAGTCGTGAAGGTGGCGGCCAAGACCGCCATCGAGACCTCCGTTCCACCTTTGTCCGCGGCAACCGTTGGCAGTTCTCCCATCTCCATGTGGCGGAAGATGTTCTCGAGCACGATAACACCGTTGTCAATGAGCCGGGAGAAGACAAGCGCCAGACCGCCCAGCAGCATTGTATTGATCGAGCCGCCCATGTAATGGGTGATGAGCAGACAAACCACCATCGCGAGTGGAACAGAAATCATCACCGCGACCATGGCGCGGGCGCTGCCAAGGAAGATCAGAATCATGATTCCAGTCAGCACGAGCCCAATGCCCGCTTCTTTGGAAACGTTCCAGATTGCCTTTATGACAAAGACAGACTGGTCGAAGACAACAGCGGTCTCTAGCGAAGACGGAATATCAACCAGGTGTTTGATGGCGTGCTTCATTCCGTCCACAATGGTGATGGTGTTGCTGCCGCCGCCTTGCTTGAAAACCGGAACATAGACAGAGCGCTGCCCATCGATACGCACGATGTTGTATTGCAAGGCGCCGGAGTCGATCGCCTTGCCGATGTCGCCAACCAGTACCGACGAGTTGCCCATCGACTTAAGCGGCATTTGGTTCATCGACTTCGCATCGGGGAACTGGCTGTTGGCATAGATGTTGAAGTCTCTCGACCCGATGCGTACGTCCCCTGCGGGAAGAATCAGGTTGGAACTGTCGACCGACGTCACAATGTCGTTCAGGCTCAAGTTGCGTGCCTCCATTTTGAGCGGGTCAACATAGATCTGAATCTGACGATAGGTTCCACCATAGGGCTGCGGCACGGATGCGCCCTGGACGTTCGAGATTTGGTTGCGCACCTGGAATTGCGCCAGGTCCTTCAGGTTCGTTTCGTTCAGCCCCTCGCCCTTCAGAGTGACCAGGCATACTGGCTGCGTCGAGGCATCCATACCCAGCACCACGGGCGGCAGTGTTCCCGGAGGCAGGCGGCGCAAGTCGGCCATCGCCAGGTTTGCGATGTTGCTCAGGGCCGCATTTGGATCGGTGCCTGGCTTGAAGTAGATCTTGATAAGGCTGACGCCGGTTAGCGAGCGCGATTCGCTGTGATCGACATTGGCGGCCAGTGTGAAGAACCGCTCGAAGGTATTGGTGATATCGGCTTCAATCTGCTGCGGAGGCATGCCGTTGTAGAACGTGGCCACCACAACGACGGGCATGTCGATGTTAGGGAACAGATCAACCGGCATTCGAGCCACGTTCACAGCACCCACCAGCGCCACAACGAGACAAAGCATCAGGATGAAGAATGGAAACCTGAGAGCAAACTTGGGCATTACTTCGCACCTCCGCTGTTCTCTTCCGCGTTTGCCTTCATATCGATGACGCCTCCGGACTCGCGCAACACATCGGAAGAAGGCGTCTGCGTGAGGATCGGGGATACCTGCTCGCCTTCGGTGTAGTTTTCCTGACCTCCCAAAACTACCCGGTCACCAGGTTCAAGACCGCTCTTGATTTCAGCCAGTCTCGATCCCTGCAGGCCAACCTCAACAGTCCGAACATGGATCCGATTACTCGAATCCAGCACGAGGACCGTTTCCCGATTTCCCTTCAGCACCAACGCCTCGACAGGAATGGTCGTTACATTTACCGCACGCGCGAGTTGCATTTCGGTGTTGGCATACATGCCCGGTGAAATAGAGAGGTCGCTGTTCTCAACGTCGATTTCGGTCTCCATTGTCCGGGTTTCAAAGTTCACGTCACGAGTGAATCGCACTATCTTTCTCGTGAATGAACGCCCTATGGCGTCGACGCGGATCCGCATCGGATCGCCGATATGAACAAACTGCACATCGTTTTCCGGGATCGGCATGCGTAAGCGCAGCAAGCCGCTCTGCGAGAGCCTTACAATCGGGATATCCTGTTCGTTGGAATTGGTTCCGCTTTGGATCAACGCGCCGGTGTCCGCATAGCGCCATACGATGACTCCATCCAGTGGCGCGACAACGTTGGTGTAGTTCTGGAGGGCTTGCACTCGGTCGTTGTCAGTGTGTGCCACCTCTGCGTGCTGCTGCGCACCGGCTGCGGCAGCCTTGGCCGCATCCACCTGCGACTCTGAAGACAGGTCCTTGCTCTCTGCGTCGTCCAACTCCTGTTGTGCAATCAAGCCTGGTTGCGCCTTTGATGTCTCAAGCAATCTCTCATAGTCCGCATGCAACGCGGAATGGATCGCCTCTGCGCGTTTGATCTCATGCTGCGCGCGAAGCAGATCGTCCTTTGCACGCTCCACCTCGAATACCGTACCCTTCAACTGCGCACTCAACTCCGGCACCTCCAAGACCGCCAAGGTCTCGCCCTTGCGCACCCGGTCGCCTATGTCCACATTGATCTTCACCATGAAGCCAGTCACCTTCGGGTGAACATCGACCACTTGATAAGGCTGGAATTGTCCGGCGAGGCTCAGAGTGTGTGCAATGTCTCCGCGCATTGCTGTTGCCACTTTCGCCGATGGAATCTCTGCGGCATCCGCGCCGGGATTTTGACTCTTGAAATCGCACGCAACGATGGCAACCAGGATAGGAAATATCATTCCTGCCGCGAGGATCGATGAGGATCGCTTTCGCATATCTCGAATGCCCCTCTAAATGAGTTTTCGGTTGTAGGTCAGGGAAGGCAGGACGCGTTCTCAAATAGAGAATGCGCCGCCGCATTCGATCATTGAACCGCGTCGAATGCTTCAGCATTGGCTGTTGGTAAGTGGCTAGGCGAGAAGGGGAGGGGGACGAACGAAGTAGCTTCTTAAGTGTGGACGACGGAGAGGCCAAGACTGGTTTGCGCGTTGCCCCATCTGACTTAATAGTGGCGGGTTCGATACGATAGCGGCCAGCAACAAAATGAAGAAAACCGCTGCGGAAACGGTATATATAACTCTCGTAGATGTTCGGGTCCGAACAACCAATGGGCTTTCCGTTGAGCCGGATTGCTCAGCTTCAGAAAGCAGCTTTGCCTTCGGAATATTATGAGAGGCCGCCTCGGGCGGATCGTAAAGAGAGAGCTTGTATTGCAGACCCCACATGAAGACGCAGAAAGCCAATGCGAAGAACGCGACTACGTTTATGCGACCAAAAGGCCGGTTGTTGCTCCCAAAATTCATGGCTATCCAAATCTAATTTCACGTTTACAACAAAACGTCAGTTTGACTACAAACCGCCGAAGCGAGGGAACTCATGTTCTTTGATAGCATATCCGGACGAGAAGGTTGTCCAATTATTTTCTATCTTTCATAAAAGAATTTGCCAATTTAGAATTGCTGCGCAGATTTTGCCCGCGATTTCCTTCGAAAGCGTACCTGACTGGACCGGTTTTTAAGAAGGAGGTTGACCTACCTCTCCTGCTGTGATGACGAACACATCAGCAAACCCTGATGGCGGCGCAATTCTAATGAAGCCTTGACCAGCAGGAACACTCGCACGGAGATGCCACTTTGACAATCAAATTGACTCGGCGACCGATAACGGTAGCAGCCTTTCTCGTATTCGCACTTCTCTCCCGCAATCCCAAGACGAGAGCCCAGTATGCAGGCGCCTCGATCACACCCGGAAGCACGCTCACAATTCCGGTAGCCCAAGTCATTCAGCCAGAAGTGCTGCGCCATTTGTTGCAAATTGGAGGTGTGGACAGGCCCCTCATCCTGCAGGTTGGCTCACACCTGCTTTATGCGGAGGCTCACATTCCAGGATCGGAATACGCAGGTCAAGGCTCGCAGCCAAGTGGACTCCAGCAACTGCAGAACCGGGTGAGTTCGCTCTCACGAAAAAAGCCCATTGTGTTTTATTGTGGGTGCTGTCCGTGGACTCGGTGTCCCAATCTAGCTCCTGCGTTCGAAAAATTGCATGAGATGGGCTTTACCAATGTAAAGGTCCTCTATTTGGCTGATAATTTCGGCGCAGATTGGGCCAACAAGGGATATCCGGTGGAAGAAGGACGCTGACATGGACGAGGGACACGATGAGGTCAATCCTTCGAGAGCCATGCGAATTCGGCGGCGCGCGTTTCGCCGCTCAACCCTGCTCAAATTGCTTTTGTGCGTGTCTCTCGCGGCAAGCGTAGTACAGATATCGATCGGTGAAAGTTCCCTGCTTCACAAGACCGCTCCCGAGTTTGTGCGGACTGACCTGAATCACAGGAGACTGGATCTCAATGCCTACCAAGGTAAGGTTGTGCTCCTGAACTTCTGGGCAACCTGGTGTGCGCCATGTCTGCTTGAGATGCCGCGTTTTGCTGCCTGGCAGAGTCAATACGGCTCGCGTGGTCTCCAGATCATCGGTATTTCAATGGACGATGATCCTGCATTGGCGCGCAGCCTGGTCAGGAAGTTGAAGTTGAATTATCCGGTGGCAATGGGCGATGCTAGGCTGGGCAAATTGTACGGCGGAGTCATGGGGCTTCCACTAACTTTCCTGATCGACAGGCATGGAAAAGTCGAAGCTCAGATTCAAGGCGAGGTTAAAGTGGACTCAATCGAGAGTGAGTTCAAGCCGCTTCTCCTCCCTTGAGGAGGAAACCATAATCCAAGCGCAAGCCTCAGGAGCATCGTGCGATCAAAAACAGACCCCACGCATGAGCTCTTTCCTCGCCATCTTCCGATTTGAGACTGGCTTCTGCCAATATCTTCCTCTTCTCGACACTCACAACCCATCCATCTACCAATACAACATCTCCAACGCAGATCTTCTTACGGAACCGAATCCTCAGGTCGGCTGTAAAAGCCTCATCGCGTCTTGAAATAATGGCCTTCGACATCGCCTCATCCAAGACGGCCGATAGGATACCGCCATGAATTACCCCCTGAAAACTCTCCCATCCGGCGGTTGGAGTCCACCTTGCAAATGCGCGGCGGCTATCGGCTTGAAATTCAAGATGCATTCCTTGCGGGTTCTCTTCCCCGCATACGAAGCAGGCTGGATTTAGAGATTCACTTACAAATACCGTAGTTACTGACGATGGATCACTCGATTCCTCCGCTATCCCAACTTCGACCTCACATAGTAGATCTATTCAGAATAGGAGACCTCCTTGTCAGCGATCAGTTGCGATCGTCTTTGTCGTGCTTTGTCTCTTTGGCAAACTCGATCATTGCCTTTCCTAGCCCTTCCAGAAGACAGGCCCACTCACGCAAGTGCAAATGACCAGACCGAGTCAACGAATAGTTGCGCCTGGCCGGGCCTTCCCCAGCATCCCAGGTCGAGGAAACATGCCCATTAGCCTCCAGGGCCCTGAGCGTGCGATAGAGAGCCGCGCCTTCGATCGTGGCGTCCGTCAGGGCGTACCGTGGGAGGCATTCGGCAATTTCATAGCCATACGATTTCCTCTTCTCTTTGAGAATTCGCAAAACGACCGGCTCGATAAAGCGCGAGACGTTCCCCATCGCGCAGGTGCATGGGTGATCCTGGCCGGATTGTTTACTGCACCTGCGCCCGGTCTCCTGCGAGACATTCTGCGTGCGCGCTTTGGAACTCAGGCTAGTCGACATAAGAAGTGCGTCCTTCTCTCCTCAAAATAAAAGTGTCACTTCTGAACGTGTCGCTTTTCTAGATGTATATTACACTTATTCGTCCGACCCAAGAACGGACTCGATTGCCGTATACCTAAACAAGGAGCCTTATGAGCAAAATTGGAGTACTGATGTCAGCGGATTGCGCTGACGGACCGATGTCTTCGCATTTTGGAAGAGCCGAATGGATCATGATCGACGACACGGAGAGCCATGGTATTGAGTTTGTAAAGAATAATGGGTTGAACGGCAAGAGTGCCGTCGAGACTGTGATCCGTCAGGGCTGCACAGACGTCATTTTCGCTGAAATTGGAAATGGCGCTTTTGGGCATTTAAGCGCAGCGGGTATTCGTGGCTGGGTTGCGCCCGAGGATATCACCGGACAACAAGCACTCCAACTGTTTGGACAGTTGGCTCTGCAACCGGCGAACGCTTCAACAAAACAAGGTGGAGGTCACGGGTGTTGCTGTTCGAAGCTGGAAGGCTCTGAAGTCTTCTCCTGCTGCCGGGGTTAAACCTCGAGCACCGGGAGCACAAATAGGATCAATTCCGAATTGCGAATAGCGCTTTGAATGGATGCGGTCCAAGCTCAGTGCGGATCGGGACTACATAACATCGGCAGTCGAACTCACAGGAGTTGCCCTTCCCTCCGTCGGCAATTCGCTAGGATAAATCGTTCTTTGCGAAGTCGTTTACGAACGCAGTCTGAAAGGTATGTTCCAGTGAAGACGATGCGGTACCTAATAGTGCTGCTTGCCCTAGCAGGCGTGACGGTTTCCATACTTGCCCTGCGCGTGCATTACTCCAACAAGACCGAGCCCTGCGCCATCAACGAGAAATGGGGTTGCGGCGGCATCGTTCGCGTCGGGACTGTGGACTGATCGTCCTGTTCGCGCAGAGGCGCAGGGAACGAGGGCACCGTGCAGGACTATGCTTCGCCGCTTGAGGTTCTGTTCTCGCGTGACGGCAAGCGTCTCTATGTGTTATGTCAGCAGAGCGAGGAAGTGCGCGTGCTGGATGCAACTACTTTCCCCGTTATTGGGAAAATCGCGGTGGCCGAGGCGCCGCGGGTGGTTTCGTTGTCTGCATTGGGCGATCGTTTCTTCGTAACTAACTCAAGTGGCGACACGCTCTCGGCGATGGACGAACACGCACGGGCGATTGTGATGCTTGATCGCGACGCAGCGCACCTGGCCGAGCAGCTGGCGTTGAAGGCCTTTGTACCCGTAGTCGTCCTAAGCAGCGACAAGAAGCTCTCCTCAACTATCATTCCGTGTATATTCCGTCTGCCCTCAGAGACATCTCTGGCAGCGAGGCTGCACCTGCTTGAAACGGCTGCCGCCGCAGGGGCGCCAATTCGGAGTTGCTAAGGGATGTACGAACTTCGGGAGCTGACATTTCCGGAGCAGCTTTTCTGACGATCGGCGAGCCGCGCGAACAGTAGTGGAGGTAGAGACGTTTTGATCGATACGATGCAAGCCTCAGCAATGGAGAGATCACCGCTGTCGTGCACATTCAGATTGTTGATCGGGCTTGTTGCCTTAATGCTACTGGCTCAGCAGGTGACCCGTGCACAGGCGACTCCGCAATCCCAAGACGGCATGGCCAATGCTGGTCCTCATAAGGCGGAGTTCGATAATGAACACCGGCCCATCACCGCAGGCGGCTTCGTAAGAACTGGCCCTGTCATCTTTATGGATGTTGCAAAGTCGGCAGGACTTACGAGTTGGTATCGCACGTCCGGAACGCCCGAGAAGCGTTTAATTCTTGAGGCGAAAGGTGCTGGTGTTTGCCTGCTGGACTATGACAACGACGGCTGGCTGGACATCTATCTTGTGAACGGCTCGACCTATGACGCCCTTGCCGGAAAAACTGCATCTCCGCATTCCGCGCTATTCCACAACAATCACGATGGCACGTTCACCGAGGTTACCCAGAAGGCCGGAGTTGCTAATGACCGCTGGGGATACGGGTGTGCAGTCGGCGATTATGACAACGATGGCTGGCCGGACATTTATGTCACCAACAATGGCAGCAATCGTCTATATCACAACAACCATGACGGAACGTTTACCGATGTCGCGGAAAAGGCTGGCGTGACAGTGGGAACATGGTCAACTGGTGCGACCTTCGGGGACTACGATGGCGACGGCAGGCTGGATCTATTCGTCGCCGGCTACGCTCGAATTGACCTGTCTAATCCTCCGGTTTCCGGATCAAAGGTTGTGGGCTATTCGGCCTGCCAATTTCGCGGGGTGCAGGTGATGTGCGGCCCGCGCGGCTTGAAGGGTGAACAGGACCACCTATTTCACAACAACGGGGATGGGACGTTTACGGACGTGAGCAGGAAGCTGGGGGTAGATGATCCCGGTGGATACTATGGCCTCGGTGCGCTGTTTGTTGACGTAAACGGGGACGGAAAGCCGGATCTCCTGGTGGCCAACGATACTTCACCAAACTACCTATATATGAACAAGGGCGATGGAACGTTCGAAGACCAGAGTTATATGAGCGGATATGCCCTTAACCAAGATGGTCGCGAGATAGCCAACATGGGCATCGCGGCTGGTGACTACGAGAACAACGGCCACCTATCTCTCGTAAATACCAGCTTTGGCGACGATTATGTTGTCCTCTATCAGAACGACGGAAATGGTTACTTCACGGATGTCAGTCGTCAGATCGGCATAGCTCAGGCCTCCATACCGTTTGTCAAGTTTGCGGACGGATTCCTCGATTACGACAACGACGGGTGGAAAGACCTGCTGATTGTGAATGGCCACGTCTATCCGGTAGTGGATCAACATCCAGAGTGGGGGACCAGCTATGCCGAGCGCCCGCTACTTTACCGAAATCTGAAGAATGGAAAGTTTGAGGTGGTTCCGGCGGTTGAGGGAACCGGCTTGGCGGTGGTCAGCGTCGGTCGCGGTGCCGCATTTGGGGATATATTCAACAACGGCAAGATTGACGTTGTCATCGACAATTTGGACGGCGTTCCAGTGCTGCTTCGTAATGTGAATTCGGACCACCACCATTGGGTTGAACTGAGGCTCATTGGAGGACCAAGAAGTCCGCGGGACGCTGTGGGAGCTACTGTCTACCTCACTGCGGGGGGGATTCGCCAGCGTGGCGATGTACTCAGCGGCGGCAGCTACCTCTCATCCAATGACTTGCGAGTTCACTTTGGATTGGGAGACGCAGACAAAATCGGCAGTGTCGAGATTCACTGGCCTAGTGGAAACAGGGAGTCCATTAAACTGACAGCCCTTGACCGCATTTATACCGTCACTGAGGGGAAGGGTATTACTTCTGCCATGTGCAGCGGCGATCCGTGCCCCGTGGCTAGCAAGAGGAGGCCCTCTACCCAATGACAGGTACGATTCAAGAGCGAGACGAGAGCATTTGGTGGGTTACTGTGAACTCTGGCGGAAAACGCTGCAGATCATGACTCATCCTGGCCGATTTCGGGAGGAAGGCAATTGGAAAGGCACTCCATTGAGCCGGGTTACCCCGAGACCATGGAATGGATAAGTGTTGGCAACGGCCACCACGCAGCAGAGGATGAACCTGGGCCAGTGGATGCCTGTCTTGCTCTTATGGATAAATGTAGTCTCAAAGGACATTCGCACGATCCAACTCGCAGAAGCAAAAAACGAGATCCTCCTATTCGAGTTCAGGATCTTTCCGATACCCCGGCCAAGCAGAATGGCGAAAGTGAGGAACCGGGCTTGCATGGCCTGTTTGGGGCTTCCGTCGGGCCAAGTTCCTCTCGCATTGCAACGAACTCCGCCTCAGCGCTCGAGCGCCACGTCCTCGGAGTTGAAGCATCCTGCAGTTATCCTCGTGACAAGGCAGGGCCGCGCTGAGTTGGTGAATAGGCGCCACTCTTCAGTTCCACGAACCCAGCCTCGGACATCTCTCGCAAGCCTCCACGAACACGATAGAGCGGAAGCCCGGTGCGTGCCGCAACTTCTTCCGCAGTTGCATGCTCTTCCAAGGCTGCCAGCATCTTGCGCGCGGACTCGGTCAGTTTTCCATTACTGCCTACACATGCCATTGCGGATCTCCGGTCATACAGATTTCTTGCAAAAATACCAGTCCGTGCACTCAAAGCCAGCGTTAAGTCGCGCTTCCATTTCTTCCATGGTGCTCGGAGGCGGGACAATCACCTGATCACCCGGTTTCCAGTTCGTGGGTGTTGCGACTCCGTGTTTATCGGTGGTCTACAGCGCATCGATCACGCGAACTATCTCTTCGGTGTTGCGGCCGGTTGTGAGCGGGTAATAAATCATGGCGCGCACGGTCCCAACCAGATCGATCGCGAAGACGCAGCGACTGGTCTCAGTTTTGCTCTCCCCGGGCATGATCATTCCGTACAGGGATGCCACTTCCTTATTGGAATCGGCAATGATCGGGAACGGAATATCTACTCCGAATTTTTCCTTGATGTTCCGCACCCAGGCGATATGCGAGGTTGGGCTATCAATGCTTAGGCCGAGCAGTTCCACACCGCGCTCACGCATTTGCGGAGCAATGGCAGCAAAGGCAAGAAACTCTGTTGTGCAGACGGGCGTGAAATCAGCAGGGTGCGAGAAGAGCACCAGCCAGTTACCTTGAAAATCCTCAAGACCAAGTTTTCCGTGCGTGGTGACCGCTTCAAACGCGGGAGCAGCCATTCCAAGCTGGGGCGGAGATGTTACTGGTCCAGATTGCGCAAGGGTCAAAGACGGCTTCTGCGTCTCAGTTTCCACATGACTCGACATACGTCCCTCTTTCCTCTTTTCCGCCTGATTTTCATTGCCACTCGTGCAGATTCATCTGGTCTGCACCAAGGTCTTCGGCGAGCAGTGCGCATCAGGGACGGATCGTGACACGCATCGTGAATTGTCTGTATTGGTGCCGCGAAGCATCACCCAGAGCAAATCAACGGAGAATGTGGATGCGGCCTAGCGGTTATTACTGAGTCAAAGGGTGCTGAATCAACGTCTCGCCCACAGCCAGTTCAATCTTGATTTCCGGCGGCGTCAGCAGCGTATTGTGCACCAGGCAGTGATGTACCGAACGCATGAGCCCCTCCGTCTGGTCTTCTGTCAGAGACACAGGACACAGAACATGAACACGAAAGTTGCCGAGCCGCGCAGGCTGCTTGAGCTTTTCCGCAGTTACGGTAACCTCCACGCCGCGGTCGCTGAGGGCGCGGGTTTTGAGGTATTGCACCGCGTAAAAGGCAGCGCAAGAGCCCAATGACGCCAGCAAAAGCTCAGGGGGCGTCATCCCGCTGTCTTCACCTCCGTTTTCCGCCGGCTGGTCGCAAAGAATGGAATGAGACCGCGAATGAATAGCAAATTTAACCTGGTCAAGATGCGTAATCTTTACTTCCATTGTGTTTCTCCTGTTCATTAGAAGAAAGACACAAAGGGAGTATTCCGTTACAAGATCGCAGACATCTATTTTGCGGTTGGCATTACCAGCATGCGCAGGTACTCGCGTGTAAGGAGAGCGCGCAATCGAGGTGCCACAGTCGAGTCACAGGGAATGTCCAGGGAGCGACAGCGATCGATGGCTGCCCGCAGGTCGCGCAGAAATACGACACAGGATGGGCATGCTTCGATATGCCCTCGCATCTGGTCGCACGTAACAGGGTCCACTCTGCCATCCAGATATTCAGAGAGGTTGGCAAACAAATCGCGGCATTCATCGGGGCGTCGTCCGCGCTTGGATCGTGCGCCTTTGGACCTATCCGGCAACGCTTGTGGGCTCTCCACGTTTTCCCTGGCGCCGCTGAGCAGCTGATTCATCTCCTTGCGAACGCTGAGGCGCGCCCGATGAAGCCGGATTCGTACTGTTCCCTGTTGCAATTCGAGAATCTTTGCCACCTGCTCGGTGGTCAACTCCTCCATGTCGTGGAGCACGAGAACAATGCGCAATGGTGCCGGAATACGCAGGATAGCCTGATGCAGAAGCGAGTTCTGCTCGGTCTGAAGCAGGCTTAATTCCGGGCCCTTGCCGGCATCCTGGAGCAACAATCCCAGCTCTTCATCGCTCGGCATCAACTCGTCGAGCGAAAGCATGTTTGCCGGAGCATGGGCTGGTTTGCGACGCATCCGCCAGCAGCGGTTTCTGGTGACGGTGTAAAGCCATACGGCCAATTCTTGCGGATCCCGAATCTTGGACAGGTGCTGAAGAGAACGGGAAAGCACCTCCTGCATGGTGTCTTCCGCATCTTCGGGATGCCCGCAGACCTTCATGCTGAAGGAGTAGACAGTGTTCTGAAGCAACCCAATCGCCTCTTCAATAGCTTCAGGGGTGTTGAGACGCAGTAGATCTATGGCTTGTAGCAGTTCAGGTCGCATCGTTTGGGGTTATCGAGATCAGTTCCAGTATATGCGCGCATTCGTATCCGGTAACTGGTCCTCCCGAAGGTCCCTAAGTTCACTGCGCATAGCATCCGGGAAAAACTCATTGCACACAGGAATGCCCATTGCCGCCTGCTTCTAATGCGGCCTCAATCATCTCCAGACAGATCGAGGATATCTGCTTCAACCAATCCCGTTCCTCGTCGCCTGCAGGATTTGAGTCGGCGGCCAGCCATGCGCGTAACAACGCCAGAGCTAGCCCCATTTCGGCGCCGGGGCGGCTTTCTTCCAGACGGAACATTTGCCGATATACCTCGTCCTTGATCCTCTCGCCGTGAAAATGCCGCGGGCGAGCTGGCCGGGATTTACTCTTGCGGACTGTCATTGCACCTTCTCCCCTTGCACCAGCCATGAGTATCGACCGACTTCGGCGAACGCGAGCTGTTCGAAACCTGCGAGCCGCACCTCGCCAAGCGCATGAGTCGGCGAAATTCGGTGTGCCAGCGGGGGCCCTGCAACGGGTTCGACATCGGTGCGCCAGTCGAGGATTGCAATTCGCCCGCCTCTCTTGAGGACCCGCGTGGCTTCGAATAGTACCGCGGCTCGATCCTCAATCTCATGCCATAAATTTGCAAGAAAAAAGAGGTCGCAACTGGATGCAGGCAAGCCGGTATGTTCAGCTTCGGCGTGAGTCAGTTCGACGTTGGGGAATTCGGCTCGTTCCAACTTCAATTTGATCCAGGCGAGCATTTCACTTTGCCCATCAATGGCGTACACCTTTCCCGCCGCGCCAACCGCGCTCGACAGTGGCAAAGTGAAGTAACCCGTGCCCGCGCCCACGTCGGCGATGGTCTCGCCGGTGTGCACTGCCAGCGCATCGATTACCTCGCCAGGGGGAAGCCAAGCCAGGCGTTCTGGATTGTCTAACCGCGCGGCCTGGGACGCCGGAAATCGCTTGTCCTGCGACATTTCCTTAACTCCTGGGGCTGCACGTTGTGTCCTTAAAACCGGCGGCGCGCAGCATGAGCATAGCCGGACACCAATTAGTGAAGGCCGATTGCAACAGGTTAAGCCCAACGAAAACCGTCAGCCAAAGCCAGTAGAGTGAAAAGAAATGTGCAAGAGCAAGCGATAACAGAATCATGACACCCGCCATCAGGCGCAAACCGCGTTCGACCGTCATAAAGAAACTCCTTGTTCTATTTCCGTTTGAGACTCAACCCCTTTACCCGCCTTATCCCCGGAGTGAACCATGTAATAGAGCACGGGGATGGTTGGCCACGAAAGGAACGTCGACGCCACTGCTCCCGCGATCAGTGATAATGCCAGCCCCTGAAAGATTGGATCGGTAAGAATTACGCTAGCGCCGACCACAACCGCAGCCGCTGTCAAAAGCATGGGACGAAAGCGGGTTGCGCCCGCATCAATGACTGCCTCGGCCAGTGGCATGCCCTCTCGGATTCTGAGTTCGATGAAGTCAACCAGGATGATCGAATTCCGGACGATGATGCCCGCCCCGGCAATGAATCCGATCATTGAAGTCGCAGTGAAGAAAGCGCCCATCATCGCATGCGCCGGCATGATACCAACGAGAGTGAGCGGAATGGGCGCCATGATGATCAGCGGCACGATAAAGGACCGGAACCAGCCCACGACGAGCACGTAGATGAGTACCAACACCGCCGCGAAGGCCAGGCCCATGTCGCGGAACACCTCGATAGTGATATGCCACTCGCCGTCCCATTTCATTGAGTAGTGGTCGGTGGACTCCGGCATCGACGCGTTATAACGGGTCAAAGTGTATCCGGCCGGAAGTGTCAAGTGGTCGAGTTCCTTGTTCATCTTCAGAATCGCGTAAACCGGGCTCTCAATCGCACCAGCCACGTCGCCGGTAACATAAACGACGCGGTGCAGATTCTTGTGATAGATGCTGCGCTCGATTGTTTTATGGTCAACGATCACCAGTTCCCGCAGCGAAACCACGCCTCCGTCGGCGCCGGGCAGACGAATATTGTCAAGCGCTTGTTCAGACGAGCGATCCGCGCGGTCAAGCTCGACAATTGCAGGCACCGGCTCCCGTGCCGCCTGATCGTGCAGCAGACCTACCTGGGTCCCGGAAACGGCGAGCGCCAGCGCATGAGCGACGTCGGAGACCGCAATGCCATGCAGCGCCGCCTTTACTTCATCCACGCGAATTGACAGCCTGGGCTGCGGATCTTCGACGTACCAGTCGGTGTCTACGACGCCAGGAGTGTTTTGGAAGATGGATTTGATCTGCTGCGCCACCTGTGTCTGACCATCGATGTCCGGACCGTAGACCTCGGCAACCAGCGTCTGAATCACCGGCGGCCCCGGCGGCACTTCGCTGACCTGGATGCGCGCGCCGTAAGCGTTGCCGATCGCGATCAGCAAGGGGCGAAGCCGCTTGGCAATCGCATGGCTCTGCACGTTGCGCTGCTTCGCCGGCAACAGATTCACCTGAATGTCTGCCTGATTTGGCTGGCGACGCATGTAGTAGTGGCGCACCAGCCCGTTGAAGTTATAAGGGCCCGACGTACCCGTGTACGTCTGGTAGTTCAGTACATCCGGCTGCCGCGCGAGCTCATCGCCAAGCGCCTGCGCGACACGCGCAGTCTGTTCGAGAGGCGTGCCGTCGGGCATATTGATGACCACCTGCAGTTCGCTTTTGTTGTCGAACGGCAACATCTTCACTTTCACAAGTCCAAGCGGAACCAGCGCGACCGAAACCAGGAACAATATGGCTACTCCGATGAAAAACAAAATACGCTTGCGCGGAGACTGGATCAGCGGCGTCATGATGCGGCGATAGACCCTGGTCCGCCAGTTCTCCGTCTCCGGCTCGAGTAGTTTGGCGCTTTCCAGATGCTTGCCAAGCAGGCGAAGAGCCGCCCAGGGAGAAACCACAAAAGCCACCATCAGCGAGAAAAGCATTGCCGCCGAAGCGCCCACCGGGATGGGCCGCATGTACGGCCCCATCAATCCGCGGACGAAGGCCATCGGCAGTACTGCTGCGATCACAGCAAATGTGGCGAGAATCGTTGGGTTACCTACTTCGGCTACTGCCTCGACAGCGACATCACTCATGGGCCGGCCGTGGTTCTCCGGCAAGCGGAAGTGCCGAACCATATTCTCAACTACGACGATGGCGTCATCTACGAGAATGCCGATCGAAAAGATCAACGCGAAGAGCGTAACGCGGTTGATGGTGTAGCCCAGGAAGTAGAACACTGACATGGTCAGCGCCAGCGTAACCGGAATGGCCAGCAGCACAACGCCCGATTCGCGCCATCCCAGGAACAGCGCAACGAGAAGAGTCACAGACAGTGTGGCCAGCAACAGGTGCTCCAGCAGCTCATCCGACTTGTTCTTGGCCGTCTCACCATAATTCCGTGTGGTCGTAACCGTCACATCGTTGGGAACGGTAACGCCCTGCATCTCGTGCACGCGTTTGAGCACAGCGTTCGAGATGTCGGTCGCATTGGTCCCTTTGCGCTTGGCCACGGTAATCGTCACCGCCGGATATTGGCGGGCTGCTTGCTGCGACCCTGCGCCTACGTTCGTCGTGCCGTAGACGACATAGTCCGACGGCTCCGCGGCGCCGTCGACGATCTTGTCGGCGACATCTCGGAGATAGACAGGATGCCCGTGAACCACACCCACAACTACGGATTCCAGGTCCTCGCGGCGCGTGAATAGATTGCCTGCATCGACGCGCACTTCCTGGTTATTATCAGAGAAGTTTCCAGCCTGAACGCTGGCATTGGCGGCCTGCAGATGCCCAACGATCGCCATCGGCGACAGCCCATAGGCACTCAGCTTCTGCGTGCTCAAAATGACGCGCATGGTCCGCGGAAGTCCGCCGATAATTGTGGTTTCAGAGACATCGCCAATCTGCGCGATGTTGTGCTGCATCTCGTCGGCAATTGCGCGCAGTTGGTAGTCGTTGTAGTGCTCGCCCCATAGGGTCATGGCCAGAATCGGAACATCATCGATCGACCGAGCTTTAATCAGTGGCTGCGAAACACCGGGCGGTATGCGGTCGAAGTTGGAGTAGAGCTTGCTGTAGACCTTGATCAGTGCATCTTCCTGCGGCGTGCCAACAAGAAAGCGCACAATCACCAGGCTCTGCCCCGGCGCCGATGTCGAGTACACATACTCGACGCCGGAGATCTGATGAACCAGGCTCTCGATAGGCAGCGTTACGCGCTCTTCCACCTCGGCCGGAGATGCGCCCGGCATGGCGGTCGCAATATCCAGCATCGGAACAAGAATTTGCGGCTCTTCTTCGCGGGGAATGATAGCGACCGCAAAGATTCCGACGCCAAGCGACGCGGCAATGAAGAGCAGCGTCAGCTTGGAGTTGATAAATGCGTGGGCCAGTCGCCCGGCAATTCCGAGGTCTTGCTTCATGGCCGGACTCCAGCGCTGGTCTCGATGCGCTTGCCGGCCAGGTCGCGATCGGAGGGCACGTCGACCAACTTTTCATTGGCGGAAACGCCCGACAGTACTTCGACGAGACTGCCATGGGGTGCGCCCAGAGTGATATAGCGAAGTTGCGCAATGCCCTGGCCGTCGAGAGCATACACGCAGTTGAGCGAGCCGCGAGCGACTTGAGCGGAGCGCGGAATGAGGATTGCCTGCTTTGTGCCACTAGCGAACTCGACCGTGCCATACATGCCTGCGTGCACCTGGCTTGAGGCTGGCAGATTGATTTTGACGAGGAAGCTATGGCTCGATGGATCGGCGGCAGGAACAATCTCGGCTACCGTTCCCGCCAGGTTCGACTCCCCGTCTCCGACTGCGGCTTGCACCTTCATCCCTTTGTGGATCGCTCCGATCATCGATTCATCGACCGTGGCCTGGAGCTGCAACGCCGCGGATTGATCGATCTGAAGCAAGGGCACGCCCGGTGCGGCCATGGTCCCCGGATCCGCCATGCGAGAAGTCACCACTCCTGCGAACGGAGCAACCAGGTGCGTGTATCCGAGCATGGTGCGCGCCCCGCTCTCCTGGGCTCGAGCTGCGTCAGTCTGCGCACGTACTGCCTCAAGACCCGACGCTGCTGCTTCGGCCCGCTGCGACACCTCGTCCATCTCTTGGGGGCTCACGCTCTTTTCGGACTCAAGCTGCTTGTACCGGTTCAGCGTGCTGGTTGCTAGGGCGGCATTCGTCTGCGCGGCGGCTTGCGCATTCTCAGCCGCCTTCACTCCTGCCTGCGCCTGCTCCACCTGCGAGCGCAGTGCCGCATCGTCCAGAACGATTAGCGTCTGTCCGGCGCGCACGGCGTCTCCCTCACGCACCAGCACCTGCTGGATGCGGCCCATCACTTGCGCCGATACAACCGCAGTTTCCCTGGAGTGAACCGTGCCCGTGGATTGTACGGATACCGGCAATTGCTGTTGCTGGCTTTCAACAACCATCGCCTGCATGGTTTGAACGGTTCCCGGCGCAACCGCACGCTCGCCGTCATGGCAGCCGGCAATCATCGCGGCGGATGCGGCAATCAAACTTGCCCACAAGATATTCTTCATTGCAGTTCCTCCGCAGCATCCGGAGTCAGAGTCCCGGTTGCGTATAAAAGTTCGCTATATGCCATGGCATTTCCATAGACGG
>JBAWCO010000953.1:0-2034 GCA_049590315.1 Occallatibacter sp.
CCGGCAAGGCTGAGGCCGAGTGGCAACGCATCGTCGGAGCCGTCAAACTCGCGCGCGCCGCGGGGCTCGAAGTGCATGCCGGCCATGGTCTCGATTATGCCACAGCCGAGACCATTGCGACGTTGCCCGAAATCGCTGAACTCAACGTCCGGTTAGGGTCCGGACCCATTAAGGATGAAGGATTCCCAAGGGTATAGGTTCATGATTCAATTCCTCGAAAAGGGGGATGGGTCATGTGTGATCTGTTCTGGTTCTCGGATGTCCAGTGGGCCCGCATTGAGCCGCTGTTGCCGCGGACGACGCGGGGTATGAAGCGGGTCGACGACCGGCGGGTGTTGAGCGGGATTGTGCACGTGATCAAATCGGGCGGACGATGGGCCGATGCCCCGCGGGAGTACGGCCCCAAGAAAACCCTGTACAATCGCTTTGTCCGTTGGGCGGAGCGAGGCATTTGGAAAGACATCTTTGCCGCGCTGGCAGCACGCGACGGGGTTCCCGACCGGCTCATTATCGACTCAACCATCGTTAAAGCCCACCGGTCCGCCGGCGGTGGAAAAGGGGGGCCTCGATACATGCTATTGGCCGCAGCAAGGGTGGGCGGACCACCAAAATCCACGTCGTGAGCGACGGTATGGGCCGTCCCTGCGTCATGCTTCTCACCCCTGGGAACACCAACGATCACAAAGCCGCCGTCCCGTGCCTCGATGCGATGCCTCCGTCGGCTCATCTGATCGCCGACAAAGGCTATGACAGTGCCGCATTCCGCGACTGGCTGCGCAAGCGTGGCACCACACCCGTCATCCCTCCGCGCAAGTCCCGCAAGGTCCAGTATCGCTACGACAAAGCTCTCTACCGCCAACGAAACGTCATCGAGCGAATGTTCGGGCGACTGAAAGACTTTCGCCGGATCGCAACCCGCTTCGATCGTAACATCATCTCATACTTCGGCGCCTTGTGCCTCATTGCAGCTCTCGTCTGGTGGGCTTAATGAGTCTGGACCCTACTCCATGATCAGCGAGGCGCTTTTCGTTGGCTTACCGGCGACGGTGCGGTCCATGCGGTCCGCAATGGACCGAGGCCGGCGCAATTCGCTCACACGCATCGCGGCCGGCGCGGCTCTGGGATGAATCTACTTGCCGGGAACATCGTCCTGATCACTCGCTTGGCGAAGAGTCACAACGAGCACGTCGCGATAGGCAGGTTGTTCCGGATCTTCCGGGACAACCGGCGTAACACCGTGAAAAACTCGATGATCATCGACGAGCGCAGCGTCGAACGGAACAGCGAGCGTAAAGCTGCCCAGTAGCCGTTTCTTGGCATCATAAATTGTCGTTGTTCCTTGTGCGATATTCTCGCGAGCGACAAGGAGAACCAATACCCAGTCCACACCGTCGCGATGAACCCCCTCTGGGGTCGGTTGGCCGGCGCGATTGGGGCTGGCTTCGATGCGGAATTGATGAACTTCCGTTTGCCAATTGGTCGGTCGATCTTCCGCAGAGGTCGTTTTTGAGAACACAGTATGACAAGTGCGCAGAATGGCGCGAAGCGCAGCGTGCGTCCCGATAACCTCGGAGATTGGCGCAAACCAACGCTGAATTCCGCCGTTCAAATGATTGTAGTCGCGGCTTTGATAGTGAGGCTGGTGCGGCTTTCGAACAATATTGTCGGTTGAGACCGTGAAGGCAGCGTAGCGCCGCCGTCGATAGCCACCGCCGTCGGCCATGTATGAGTCGCGTTCAAGATCATTCCAACTATCCTTGAACGTGTCCCAGTCCTGGAGGCCTGCCTGCTCAAGCAGGGCGCACATCTGCGATCCCGCCACGAAAGCATACCCGTCGCGTGCTACCAGGTTGGTAAAATTGTCCAGACCAAGCTCGCCAGATTCCGATCTTTTGCCTGGATCGACACGTGATGACAATTTCAACATCTGCGGAGGGTCTGCGGATGCTGTTTTCGATGATGAAAGAGTGCTTCATGTTAACTCCGAATGGCCATCGGCAGGAATTCGATGGTGGCCAGCAGAGACATATGCAC
>JBAWCO010000954.1:0-20662 GCA_049590315.1 Occallatibacter sp.
AATTCCACCTTGAGCAAAGGCTCCGCGACTCAATCCGGGCCGAATGCAGGTTAGCGATCCGGAATCGCCGGAGAGCTGGATGCCCGATAGAATCGAATAGAGATGTCGATTCCTTCAACTCCAAAAAACCAATCCGATCCTGCCATTCAGGCAGTTGATGCGCTGTTTGAGCAGGCGGGACTGGTACGCACTCTTCGCGGTAAGGCTGCGGGAGTGACGCGCCGGGCGCGTGCCCGCCTGGAACGCGGTGACCGCGAGGAATCTGCGCCTCCACCGGTTCCCCGGGTGGCGCCGAATGGCGTCCAATGGCTGCCGGTACCTGCCTGGGAGAAGCCCGGAAATCGAACCAAGGACTGGCTGTGGGCTGGTTTCAGTACCCGGTTGGGCGGGCTGAGCCGGGCGTATTGTGCGGAGGATGCTCCGGGCGAGATAAATCTCGGCTTTACGCCGGATGACGACCGTGAAACTGTGACCGCCAATCGACGCCTGCTGGCAGAGGCCGTTACCGGGAGCGCGGAGACACCGTTGGTGACGATTCGCCAGATTCACTCCAGCGTTCTGGTGCTTTCGGGTGGGAAAGATGCGCTCCGCGAGCGACCTTGTAAAGGCGACGGCCTGATGACCGATCAGCCGGGCGTGCTGCTGGGGGTTCAAACTGCCGACTGCATTCCGGTGCTGGTGGCCGACCGCAAACAGCGCGCAGTTGCCGCCTTTCATGCTGGGTGGCGAGGGACGGTCAAGCGGATTGTCGAGGGCGGGGTCGGGCGAATGCGTTTGGAATTCGGATCACAGCCCGAGGACCTGATTGCCGCCATTGGCCCCGGAATCGGGCCGTGCTGCTATGCGGTGGGCGAGGAGATACTCTCCAACTTCGAGGCGCAGTTTATTTACGGTCGCGAACTCTTCCGCGAAGTCAGTTCCACTGATCCGGTGCGGACCAAGTATCCCATGCTGTTTCTCACGCAGCGGGCTCCGGGGCACTCGTCCATTGGCCCTAGCCTGCACCTGAACCTGATTGAGGCCAACCGCCGGCAACTGCTGGATGCGGGGCTCAAGCCGCGCTCGATTCAGGTGATCGGCGGCTGCACAAACTGCCATCCGGAACTGTTCTTCTCCCATCGCGCCTCAAAAGGGCATGCGGGGCGGATGATGAGCGTGATTGGGTTCCGCCCGCAAAGGCCTAGATGGAAGAAATAAGTGGTGCGGAAACCGGATAAGATCGTCTTTCTTCCGGAAATCTTCGAACATCCAGTAGCCTCGCTGCCTCTCAGCTAGTGGAGGGCAATATTGAACGACCGCATTCATGAGGCGCAGTTGGTTCTGGGTTGCCAGGCGGGCGACCGCGAGGCGCTGGAAGAACTGCTGCAAGGCGTGCAGGCAATCCTGTTCAATTTCGTTCGTCGTCTGGTAGGTCCGGATGGAGCGGAGGATGTTTTGCAGGATGTGTTCCTGGAGATTATCCGCCACATGCGGGCGCTTCAGGAGCCGCTGTTCTTCAGGGCCTGGGCCTACCGCATTGCATCGCGCGCCTCATTTTCGTTTCTTCGCAAGAGGAAACTGTGGCAGGTTCGGCACGAAGAAGACATCGAAATGGATGAGCTTCCCAACGGTCTCGAAGAGAGCTCCGCAATCCTTATTGAGCAACTCCATCACTTTCTGGATGGCGTCTCGCCAGCGAGCCGAGCGGTCCTGATCCTGCACTATATCGAGGACCTGACGATCCAGGAGGTTGCGGCCATTCTGCAATTGAGCACAGGCACGGTCAAGTCACGGCTCGCATACGGGCTGAAATGTTTACGCACGGCAACCGAAGGAAAGGGTGAATTTCATGGCAGAAGCGTATGAAAACGTTCTCCGCAAGTCGCTGGATATCGCGGACCGCAAGCAGAAGCTGGGCAGGGCGTCGAAGGTGGCTTTGTTTATCGGAATCGGTTTCATTGTTGTGGGCGAAATCAGCATTGTTCCCGCGATGATAAATATGCGAGTCATGGACAAGTATCTGCTGTACGTAGCGACGGTCGTAGCCGGGACTATGTTCATGTGCGGACTTGCTTCCATTCTCATCGCCATATCGCACAGGAATACGCAACTCATCCTGCGCGCTATTCAACTGGCTTCTGAGGCAACCGGAGTGGCGCTTGCACCTTCGCATTCAGCGGCGCTCAATAAACGGGGAGACTGACGGTCGCGTACAGACGCTGCCCGGCAGTCGACCTGAGGTCAACTCACGGAATCGCCGCGCATTGCGGTGATACGATGATGGGCGACCCAGGATAAGAGACTGCCGGAAGGGCGCGCTCGAATGAAATATGAGAAGGCTGCGGATCGAGAGTCCGCGGGGAATGGGAGAGGCCGCGGTTCCATCTGGCACGGCGCTGCGGTATTGCTGGGAGCGCTATTTCTTGCGTGGCCGGCTTTCTATAACGGCTTTCCGCTGCTCTATCCGGACTCCATGACTTACCTGGACGATGGGCGCACTGTGGCGCGGGCAATCTTCCTGCACCAATTTTCTGCGTACTACGGGATGCGGTCGTTCTTTTACAGCCTTGGCATTCTGCCTTTTCACTGGAATATTTCTCCCTGGCCAGTGGTTGGATTGCAATGCGTCCTGGTGGCTTGGGCTCTCTGGCTTGTGATGCGGTCCCTTGATCCACGCCATACCGTCACGCGTTACCTGACAGTGGTTCTGCTGCTCAGCACTCTGACCGGCGTCAGTTGGTATTCGGCTTTCATCATGCCCGATATTCTGGGTCCGCTCGCGTACCTCTTGATCTATCTTCTGGTGTTTTTTCGCAAGACGCTCACACGAGTTGAACAATGGGCTCTGTTTGCTCTTGCCGTCTGGGGTATCACGGCCCACTCGTCACATCTTCTGCTCGCCGGCGGACTGTGGCTTCTTCTGGTGGTCTTCGCAGCGTTTGAGCGGCGACTGTTTTTCAGTCGACTGAAAGCTCTTGGGGTAGTGGCAGGAATCCTTGCGGTCGCCATCGCGGCCCAGATGGCTCTCAACGGATATCTCTATGGCAAGCCGTCGCTGAACGGCGAGCGCCCACCTTACCTGATGGCGCGCATCATCGCCGATGGCCCCGGGCGTACCTACCTTCAGCAGCATTGCTCGCAGGTGAAGTGGGCGGTCTGTAACCATCTCTCGCAACTTACAGAGGATGCCGATAATTTTCTGTGGGGGCCGGATGGAGGGTACGCCAGCGCATCAGACGATGACAGGGAGCTGATGGGGAAGCAGGAGATGCCCTTTGTGGTGGCGGCCATTCGCGCCTATCCGCGCGATGAGCTCTCGAAGGCGGAAGACAATTTCTGGAATCAGCTGATGGCTTTCGGTATCTACGGTTTCGATCCCAGCCCGTGGCTTCTTGACCAGTTCAATATGGCTCTGCCGAGCGCGCGTGCAAGCTATGTGGACAGCCGGCAGGCGCGCGATCTTCTCCCGCTGGACCTGACGACCTCCATCCAGTCTGCGGCCGTTTCGGTTTCGCTTGGAGTGATTGCCGCATCGATTCCGTTTCTCTGGCGCCGGCCGTCACCGCAGCTTGCAGGCCTGACTGTCGTGGTGCTGTCCATCGTGGTTGCCAACGCGTTTGTCACGGGGGTGTTGTCGACCGTTGACGATCGATACGGCTGCCGAGTCATCTGGTTGATTCCACTTCTGGCCGCAGCATTCCTGCTGGATTGGCTCAACCAGTGGGAAACCGCAAAGGGAAGCGGCGCGGGCGCCAAACGGCGAAAGCCAGCGGGGAGGAAGTCAGCGTGAAGCAGACTCCGTCTGAAACGATGCTTAATTCAATAATGCGAGATTCCGGACTCAGGAGGCTTTGGCGGCCTCTTCGGGGTTTACCAGGTCGCGGAGTTCCTTGGATGGCTTGAAGTAGGGAACGCGCTTGGCCGGCACCTCGACACGCTCACCGGTCTTCGGGTTGCGTCCGATGCGCGGGTTCCGCTGGCGGATGCGGAAGGAGCCGAAGCCTCGAATCTCAATCTTATCGCCGCTCTGCAGAGCCCCGATTACTGACCCGAATATGGTCTCCACAATGACCTCACCGTCGCGGCGGGTAAGGTCGCCAAGTCCGGTCACTTTTTCCACCAGGTCTGCCTTCGTCATATCCCTTAGGCCTCCGCTCACAGCATAACCGCATTCTGCCGGTAATGTGTCAAAAAGAACTCTAACCTGTAGGTTTCGAGCCCCTTCCCGCACACAAACTGAATGATAGCGCCCGGCGCACACGGTCGGAAGGCCCAAATTCAACCGCCTGGCCCGCCGTCGAAGTATATGATGACCAGAGTCTTTCTGGAAATCAAGTCCATCTAACAATCAGGACTCCCAGATGGTGATCGGCGTCGTGAGCCAGTATCCAAAGTACAGCATCGTCATTCCGGCTTATAACGAGAGCGCGCGTATTCCAGCCACGCTTGAGCGGGTGCTGTCTTATGTCCACGCGAAGGGCTGGCAGGTTGAAGTGATTGTAGTCAACGACGGTTCCACTGACGATACGCCGGCAGTGGTGAATAATTTTGCCCAGACCGCGCCGGAAGTTCGATTGATCGAAAACCCCGGCAACCACGGCAAGGGCTACAGCGTCCGCCACGGACTTCTGGAGGCTCGTGGTGAGGTGGTGATGTTTACTGACTCCGACCTTTCGGCGCCCATTGAAGAGGCGGAGCTGCTGTTTGCTGCCATCGCGGCCGGAGCGGACATCGCCATTGGATCGCGATGGCTGGAGAGCGGACGCCAGACGCATCGCCAACCGCTCTACCGGCAGTTTTTTGGCCGCTGTTTCAACGCCGTCACCCGCGCGGTGATGGGCCTGCGTTTTGCCGACACGCAGTGCGGTTTCAAGGCATTCACCCGCGCCGCCGCTCAGACGGTCTTCCAACTTCAAACCATTGAGGGATGGGGATTCGATCCTGAGATTTTGTTCATCGCTCTCAAGCGCGGCTACAAGATTGTGGAGGTTCCGGTGAGCTGGGCTCACGATGAGCGCACCCGCATGAGCTACCTGAAAGACGGCATGAAGATGCTGGAAGAGATCGCCATCATTCGATGGAATGCCCTGCTTGGACGCTACGACAAGAAAGTGGAACGCATTCATCGCGCCCCGCAGGCCAGGTAGATGGAGCCCACCCCGCACCAGGTCGAACTGGTTCGCATTGTCGCTGCGGTCGGGTTTGTTCTTTTGGTTGGACTCATTGTCTGGCGCCGGCGATGAACGTGACTGACTGAGTAGTTCCGTGGTTCTGATAATCCTCTGGAATGCATCGATAGCGGAATGGTAGGGTGGAACCGAAGCCCTGGAGGCATCTTGCGCGTCTTTGCCCGCCGGTTTTCATCGATCGAGAGGCCCCGTTCACGAAAGGCGGGCACGTCCGTTTTCGTTGCGATTGCGGCTCTATCGCTGTGTGCCGCGCACGGCTGGTCGAAGGCCGAAGCGCAGACCTTTGACGCCACCCACCTCAGGGAGCCCGCGGACCTGAGCGCCAGCTGGCTGGTGAAGGCCGGGGACGATCCTGCTTACGCAAACCCCAACTTCGATGACTCGCATTGGACGCCTTTCGATCCTCACAGCTCGATCAAGATGCTTTTCCCAAAGAGTGATCCGGAGTTGATCTGGTACCGTCTTCGCGTCAAGGTCAGTCCGGATCAAACCGGCCTTGCGTTGAGGGAGTACGCCATTTCTCGGGCCTGCGAAGTCTATGTCAACGGCGAGCAGCTGATCTCCGTCGGTCAGGTTGCGCCGTTCGTCCCCTACACCATGAATGCCAGAACCCAAAAGCGCATTCCAGACCGCATGGTGGCCAGTGGTTCGGTGGTAATCGCTCTGCGTGTTCACATCTCGGAGGCTGAGTGGGTCGCCGGTCAGGACCCAGGCTACTTTGCCACCAACTTGACAATCGGACAGGAGCACTCTCTCTACCAGAGCGATTGGCTTGCCATCATTGGCGAGAATGCATTTCTTTGGATGGATCGCTTGATGGGGATCGGCCTGGGTATTGTTGCGCTCGTGCTTTTTGCCGCTCAATCCCGACAACCCGAATACTTATGGATATCGATTGCGGGACTTCTTCGACTCGTGGAAGCCCCGGTTCCCGCCATTTCCTTATTTCACAATGTGCCCGCATTCTGGCAGCTCGTTGAGGCTTCGCTGCTGGTGGCAACCCCATTCGTCATGGTCTCGATGTACTTCGCGTTCGTACACCAACGCGTTGGGTGGCGATGGCGAATTGTGCTAGTCCTTGTCGGGATCTTGCTTGCCTTGACAAGCATGCATGGCATTTTCTTTGCCATTCCCTTGCCTCTTCAATTCTTCGGTAATCTCCCCTTCATTCTCATTCTTTCTGTCGTCATCCCCATCGTGCTTGCAATGCACTTACGCCGTGGCAATCGCGAGGCGGGCATCCTGCTGATTCCGCTGCTGCTCTTCAGCCTGTATATCTACGCAGAAGTCGTGATGAGCACGCTGTTCCAAATCCCAGCCTGGAAGGCCTTTGCGATTCGCGGCTTCAATCTGATCGAGCGTTTCCCCGCCGGCCCGTTTGCCGTGCCGCTTGCCAGCGTGGCGGGAATCCTCTCATCGCTTTCCCTGGCAATCATCATGCTGATCCGCTCCACAGTCATGAGCCGCCGCCAGGCACTGCTTGATAGCGAACTGGCCGCCGCGCACGAAGTGCAGAAGCTCCTTGTACCGGAGCATCGAGGAAATATCCCAGGCTTCACCATCGAATCGGTCTACGAACCCGCGCAGCAAGTGGGCGGCGATTTCTTCCAGATTGTGCCGGCGAGCGAGGGGGGCCTGGTGCTCGTTGTGGGGGATGTGGCGGGCAAGGGTCTGCCGGCCGCCATGCTGGTCTCGGTCATCGTAGGAGCCATTTGCGGCTTGAGCGAGTACACGCAGGACCCTGCCGAGCTGCTCGCAGGCCTGAATGAGCGGTTGGTAGGTCGTGCGGGCGGTGGTTTTTCCACTGCGCTGGCCGCACACGTTGCAGCCGATGGACGCGTGACTCTGGCCAATGCCGGACACCTGCCGCCCTATCTTGATGGGAAGGAAGTGGAATCGAACGGCGCCTTGCCGCTGGGAGTGATGGGCGGCGTGTGCTATGAGACGACCGAGTTTCGCATTGAGCCAGGCAGTCGCCTCACGTTCTACTCCGATGGGGTGATTGAGGCGCAGAAACCGAATGGCGAACTGTTCGGTTTCGAGCGTGGGCGGGAGCTTTCAATGCAGCCGGCCGCGGCAATTGCCGAGGCGGCAAAGAAGTTTGGCCAGTCCGATGATATTACGGTGGTGACGATCGAACGCGCCGCGAGGGTGGCGTCGGCAGCGTAGGTTCTGCCTGTCGAGAGCCTCAGCAAGTCATCGCGAGAACATGGTCTGACCCCGCGTAGGCCTCCAGTTAGTTGTCACTGGTAATACCGATGGTAGATACAATGTATCTACGGGAGGAGATATGCAAGCTCAAGTGCTGAAATGGGGAAACAGCTTGGCGGTGAGGATACCGAAGCCCATAGCTGAAGACGCTCACTTCCAACTGGGTGACCCGATAGAGATCGCAGTGGCTGCCGATGGGGTTGTGCAGTTGCATCGGATAGGAGAAATCCCAACCCTGGCCCAGTTGGTGGCGCAAATCAGCCCTGAGAATCGCTATGCGGAGATTTCACTCGGGCGGGAGATTGGAAGGGAAGTCATCGAATGGTGAGCCAGTACGTTCCTGACACTGGCGACATTGTTTTTCTGGATTTTGATCCCCAGGTCGGCCGGGAACAGGCCAAGCGCAGGCCCGCCCTGATACTGACGGATTTCCGCTACAACCGGGCCAGCGGTTTGGCGGTGGTGTGTCCCTTGACCAGCAAGGTCAAACCGTACCCCTTTGCTTTGCCTATCACCGTTGGGAGTGTGGAGGGAGCAGTGCTCGTCGATCAATTGAAGAGCATGGATTGGGAAGGTTGCGGCGCGGAATTCCACTCCAAAGCCCCGGCAAACATGATCGCCAAGGTGCGCCAGTACATTGCGGTTCTGCTGCAAATTCCAATCAAGTAGTTGTGGGGAGAACTTGATCTTCCGCAGATTGCGTGATTAAGTCAGTGCCGTAGTTTCGGAAGGAGTCATTACCATGAATCCTCGAAAATTTGCCGAATCTCAGATTGATGCTATGGGTTTTCTCTACGAGCTTATCGCAGAGACTGCCAGAAGCATGGGCGGCGGCGCGGACCGCAATGCTACGGCCTGATCTCGACCGGCGTTCCGACTGGAACCAGATTCCATATCTCGTCGATCTCTTCATCGGTCACGGCGATGCAGCCCAGCGTCCAGTCGTAGAGCCGATGCGCTGCGCCGATCTTCTCCATACCATTGGGTAGGCCGTGAATCATGATAGCTCCACCTGGCGCAACTCCCAGCCGGGCGGCACGTTTGCGGTCTTCAGCGTTGGGATAAGAAACATGGAGCGCGCGATGATAATGGCTGTCGGCGTTGCGGGAGTCGATTGAGTAATGTCCCTCCGGCGTTCGCCCGTCGCCTTCTCGCTCCTTGGGCTTTAGACCGCCCTGGCCCAGAGCCACTTTGTAGGTTTTGATGACTTTGCCCCCGGCCAGTAACTCAAGGACATGGTCCTTCTTCAGGATCAATATCGAGTCAGCCTTCTGCGCGGAAGATAATTCCGGTGTTGGCGCTGAAGCCGCAGATCCGCGTTGCACGAGGAAGGCACCCACGAAAATCAACAAGGTCGCAATTGCGGCCGCGATTCGGCGGAGTTTCATCGACCAAATCTACTCCTCGGGTTTGAGCAAGGCACGCCTAAATTCCATCGGGGTAACTACTCTGCTACGCCGTGGCCGCGTTGGCTTCCTGTTGCAAGCCGCGCGCTTCAATCTCAAACTCGCGAATCTTGTACTTCTGGATTTTGCCAGAGAGTGTCGCCGGAAAATCGACAACGAAACGGATGTGCTCGGGAATCTTGTAGTAGGCGATCTGTCCCTTGCACCACTCCCGAATCTCTTCCTCAGTGGCTCCCATACCGGGCCGCAGGCGCACCCATGCCGCAACAATTTCGCCCAGGCGCGCATTCGGAATGCCGACGACCTGCGCTTCGTCCACCTTGGGATGCGTGTAGAGAAATTCCTCCACTTCGCGAGGATAGATATTCTCTCCACCGCGGATGATGACGTCGCGGGATCTACCCGTCAGGTGGATACAACCGTCTTCGTGCATGATGCCCAGGTCGCCGGTGTGCAACCAGCCGTCGGCGAGGATGACCGTTGCCGTGCCCTCCGCGTCGCCGTCGTAGCCCTTCATGACCGCGTATCCGCGCGCGCAAACTTCCCCTTGCTCGCCGACGGGCAGAGTCTCGCCGGTTACGGTGGAGACAATCTGGATCTCGGTCTGCGGCATGGCACGTCCGACGGTCTTCACCCGAATCTCGATGGAGTCCGCAGCGTCGCTCATTGTCACCACAGGCGAAGTTTCCGTCTGCCCGTAAGCAATCACCAACTCGCCGCAATGCATTTCACCGAGTACGCGCTTCATCAGTTCCACCGGGCAGGGCGCGCCGCTCATCATCCCGGTTCGCAAACTGGTCAGGTCGTAGCTCGCAAAATCGGGCAGCGCCATCTCCGCGACGTACATGGCGGGAACGCCGTAGACCGAAGTTGCGCGCTCGTCGTGGATTGTCTTCAATGTGGCACGCGCGTCGAAGGTCCAGTTTGGCAGCAGAATCGCCGCGCCGGTATTCACGGCCGTCATGGTGCCAATCACGCACCCGTAGCAATGAAAGAGCGGAACGGGAAGGCAGATGCGGTCCTGTTCGGTGTAGTGAAATCCCTGGGCAAGAAACTGGCCGTTGTTCACGATGTTGTGATGGGTCAGCATCACGCCCTTGGGCAGGCCGGTGGTGCCGCTGGTGTACTGAATATTGGCTACATCGTCCACGGCTACATGCGACGGCAACTCGCCTGGCGTGTCCCTCAGAGCCGCCCACTCCGGCGAGTCAAAGTAGATGGTGTGCTCCAGCTCCAGATCGAGCCCGTGCCGCGCGCGGCCGAGGATTTCCTCGTAGTCCGCACGCTTGTCCCGGTGCCACAAAAACAGCACTTTCATGCGAGATTTCTTCAGCGTGTACTGAAGTTCATGAGAGCGGTAAGCCGGGTTTACATTGACCAGTGCAGCACCGGCGCGCGCGCAGCCCATGTGCATCACAATCCACTCAATGCAGTTGGTTGACCAGAGACCAACGCGGTCACCGCGTCGGATTCCGAGCGACCAGAGTCCTCGCGCTACACGGTCCGCCTCATCGCTGAGTTCGGCCCAGGTCAACCGTTTCGACTGATGGAGCGATGCCACCGCGAGCCGGTCCGGAAACCGTTCCGCTGTGCGGTGCAATAGGCTGCCGATGGTCAGGTCGAGAAGCGGCCGGTCCGGTCCACGGGCGTAGCTCAGAGTGCAAAGGTTCTCTTCAACGGGCATTGTTCAAGCCTTGGAGCAACGATGCGAAGTGTACACCGGTGCACCTTGCCGCGATGTGTGATCCAGCACACAAAACAATGCGAATGGATACGACCCAAAACTCATTGCGCCTTTTGGGGAATCCGAAAGTCGCTACGAAAACGGTGTTCGATTGAAGCCCGGCCAGCCTATTGCGCGGCGGGCTTTTTGTGGTTCTCGCCGAGGGGTTTTCGGGCCTCTGATTTCACCGCTGTTTCGTCCACCTGAGTGGTGCCTTGCACGTCGGTTGTGAAGGTGGCGCCGGCGGGCACCAGGTAGTCTTCCACCGTCTGGCACTTCTGTGCTTACGGTCGTGACGGCGATGCACGCAAGGGTCACCGGGGAGGCGGCGTGCTAGCGCCGAAGTGATAGACCAGGCCCGCGCCCAGGCGTAGATCGTCCTGGGTACTGTTGCCGTTGTTGGGCAGTTCGTTTCTTACATAGCTTGCTTCCACAACGCGCACGCCGAGGTGCCGGGTGAGGAAGATGTTGACGCCACCGCCGGCTTGGATGGCGAACGAATCGGCAGTTGGAACAGTCCCGGAGCTGGCGGGGAAGACTCCGTCGAATGCATGAACGCCGCCGAAGAGTCCCTGGCCGTAGATCTGGAAGCGCGGCCTTTCTCCGCGCGCGCCCCAGGCTGTGTAGGTGTAGCGCGGACCACCCATAAACGAAATCTTGTTGATATCCACGCCGGGCGCAACGTTGGAGGCATGGTCACCTGTGAAGGTAGCAGCAATGCCGAATCCTCTCCAGAAGGTCACCGCCCCATCGACTCCGCCGCCCTGGAGCCAGAAGCAGCTGCAGTTGCCCGGTGCAAGCTGTGCCCGCTCGGCATCATACGTCACGCCGATATCAGTCGAGACTTTCGAGACTTTTTGAGCGCTGGCGGCCATCGGTGCTCCGCCTGTGACGAGGGTCAGCAGGCACGCGCCTGCGAAGAACACACCGCCGCGAATCGAGAATTTCATCCCATGCATCTTCATCCGTCTCCTTGCTACTCAACTGTGAGAGTTACTGTGGCGGAGTGCGTGAGGGCGCCTGATGTCCCAGTTACAGTTACTGTATAACTCTGCTGTTTATGGGCAAAGAAACCGCTGGTAGATCCGCATCCGCTGATTCCGGCTACTGCTGCCATGCCGGCAACAAGCAACAACAGCACAGAGAGCAAGCGGCTCATCCGCTTGCCGGCACGCCCGATTCTGCCTGCGAAGGGCAGCAGGATTAACGCCAGCGCGAAGGGCGCCACGCGGTTCGCAACAGTGGAGTTCGGTGTGCCGCGTGAACCGGCGTTGCCGTCTGCACCGTTTCTCGCGGCTTGCACATTCGGATGCAGGTTGGCGGGGTTGATTCCGGCCTGCGTCTGCGCTACATCGACCGTCAGAGTGACCGTGGTAGAACCCTGACCCGCTGCGACCGAAGCCGGCGAGAAGGTATAGGTCGCGCCTTGCGGCAGTCCGGTGGCGGTGAATGTGATTGCGGCGGGGAAGGTGGTTCCGTCGATGGGATTCACAGTGAAGGTGAACACTGCTTGCCCGCCCGGCGAAACCGTGACCGACTGTGTTGAGATGGTGAAGCCGAAGTCCTCCACCTGTTGCGTCAGCGCGCTGCTGACAGCAGCGAGAAAGTTTGTGTCGCCGCCATAGGCTGCCGTGATGGAGTGCGAACCCGCGGCCAGGCTGGATGTGGCGAAGGTGGCCACTCCGCCAGAGAGCGTTCCGGTGCCCAGAGGCGTTGTGCCGTCAAGAAAGGTGACGGTCCCCGTCGGTGTGCCCGAGCCCGAAGTGACGGTGGCGGTGAATGTGATTCCATTCTGCGCCAGAATCGGATTCACGCTGCTGACAATGGCAACTGTGGAAACCGCCTTGTTGACCGGGATGGCTTCAGTCACTTGTGGCGCGGCTGCATAGTTGCTGTTGCCGGGCTGGTTGGCTGCGAAAATGACCGCGCCTGCGCCCGTGATGGTCAGTACGTTGCCGTTGAGAGTAGCCGGACCGGAGACGACACTGAAGACTACAGGCAGTCCGGAAGTCGCGGTCGCACTCAACGTGAGAGGAGCGACTCCGAAGGTAACCCCGGCTGCATCCGCGAGAGTGCCGGCGGAGAGGGTAATGGTCTGCGGCTGATTGTTGACCTGTAGTGTGACGCTGGCCGTTGCGGTTGTGTAGTCGGCCGTATCCGTTGGAGTGAAGGTGACTGAGAGCGTGTGCGAACCCGCGGTGAGGACAGTGCCCGCCGCCGGGTTGTATACGAATGCGCCGGCGACGGTGGACGTAGCATCAAGCTGGGTTCCGCTGAGCGCGGTCCCGTAAGTGATGGCTGCCGGCGCTGGCCACACGATGGGTGGCGTGGCCTGGCTGACGGTGATTGTGACGTTGGCCGACGCGGTTGTGTAGTCGGTGGTATCAGTTGGCGTGAAGGTGACCGACAGAGTGTGAGAGCCCGCAGTGAGAACTGTTCCGGCCGCCGGGGTGTAGGCAAATGCGCCGGCGACGGCCGAGGAAGCATCGAGCTGCGCTGCACTGAGCGCGGTGCCGTAAACGATAGCAGCGGGTGCTGGCCAGGTGATGGCCGGCGCGGCCTGGTTGACGATGATCGTGACGGTGGTTGTTGCGGTGGTGTAGTCAGTGGTGTCGGTTGGCGTGAGAGTGACCGAGAGAGTGTGAGAGCCCGCGGTGAGGACTGTTCCGGCTGCGGGCGTGTACACAAATGTTCCAGCGACCGTTGACGTGGCGTCGAGCTGGGTTGCGCTGAGCGCGGTTCCGTAAGCGATGGCTGCTGGGTTCGCCCAGGTAATCGTTGGTGTGGCCTGGTTCACAGTAAGTGAAACTGTGGCGGTCGCAGTGGCGTAGTCAACGGTGTCGGTCGGGGTCAACGTGACGGAGAGCGTGTGCGTGCCAGCAGTGAGGATGGTTCCGGCTGTCGGGGTGTAAGCAAACGAGCCGGCAATGGCTGATGTGGCGTTGAGTTGGGTTGCGCTGAGCGCTGTGCCGTAAGTGATCGCTGCGGGCGCTGGCCATGTGATCGCCGGCGTGGCCTGGTTCACGGTAAGCGTGTGCGTGTTGTCGCTGCTGGAACCCAGTGACGCATTCCCGCTATAGGCTGCATGAATGGTGTAGCTCCCCGCCGCGGTGCCAGCCGGCAGCACGAAGGTCACGCTGGCCGCGCCGTTTGTCACCGTTCCGCTAACGATCGTGGCGCCGATCTGCGTAGCGCCCTGGAATACGGAGAAGGTTACGGTTCCGGCGTTGACTGCTCCAGAGGGACTGCTCACGGTCGCCGACAGCGTCACATTTTGCGCGGCGGTGTTGTAGGTCGCTGTGGCGTTGGTTGCGACTGTGGCCGTAGCCGCCTGGCCGACGGTGAGTGTATGCGTGTTGTCGCTGCTCGTAGAGAGAGATACAGTCCCGCCATAGGTAGCTTGGATGGTGTAGGTCCCTGCCGCAGTGCCGGCCGGCAGCGTGTAACTCGCGGTTGCCGTGTCATTCGTCACCGTGCCGCTGGTGACCGAGGCGCCGATCAACGTGACGCCCTGGAATACGGAGAAGGTTACAGTTCCGGCGTTGACGGTTCCAGCGGAGCTGGTCACCGTGGCTGTGAGCGCGACGTTTTGCGCGGTGGCGCTATAGGTTGCTGTGGCATTGACTGCGGCGGTGGTGGTTGTCGCTGCGTTGACGGTGAGTGTATGCGTGTTGTCGCTGCTGGTGGCCAAAGTCGCTGTGCCGTTATAGGTGACCTGGATGGTATACGTGCCGGCTGGACTGGCGGCAGGCAAAACGAAGCCCGCAGTGGCCGCGCCGTTGACAACAGAGCCGGTGACTGGAACCCCGATTTGCGTTGCGCCTTGGAACACCGAGAAGACAACGTTGCCCGCATTCACCGTTCCCGAGGTGCTGGTCACGGTTGCCGAGAGCGTCACGGTCTGAGAACTTTCGCTGAAGGTTGCGGTTGCGTTGGCAGTCGTAGTGGTGGTGGCCGCCAGTCCGACATCGAATGGGCTGCTGGTTGCTGAGATAGATAGCGGCGTGGCCGGGTTCAATATCAAGTTGGCAGTGAGCGTGTCGTTGGCGCCCGTCTGGCTCACCTGCAGAGCGGAGTATGTCGCTATTCCTGTTGCATCGTTGATGGCTATGGAGCCGCCTGTGAGCGTTCCGGTTCCGCTCAACGCGAGCGGGATGGTGATTGTGGGCGATGGAGTGGCCGTCACGAGAAACGGGTTGCCGCTTTCATTCAGCGTGACTCCGGCTACGAAGTTGGTCAGCGCGGATACGTTCGCCGGCGGTTCGGTGCTGAATGCCAATGAGTAGTTCGATTGCACTGAACCCGAGTCCTGGCAGGTGATGGCGTTGTAGGTGGTGGTGCGCGGAAGGCCGCGCTGGTCAGCTCCAGTGGCTGTTGAGGGATTGATGAAGCAGATGGCCGGGCTGCCGGGTAGCGGAATCATGGTCTGCGCCGATCCGCCGTAGTTGCCAAGTGGGGCGAGGTCGATGTTGGTTGAACCAACCACATTGCCGCCATTGTCGGTGTAGCCGGCAGGGACATCTGGATTTATACCTGCGGAGGTATTGCCCGAGATGATGGTGTTGGCCAGAGTCAGAGTCGCCTGAGACGCAATACCCCCACCATTGGAGGTGGCACTGTTATTCGAGATTGTGGTGTTGGTGAGGTTCGTGGCACCGGACAGGTTGATGATGCCGCCGCCGTCGGCTGCCGAGTTGCCTGAGATGGTGCTGTTGCTGACTGTGAGTGCGGAGGACCCCTGAGTCAAGATGCCGCCGCCCCACGTGCTTGCGGTATTTCCAGAGATGGTGCAGTTACTGACCGTCATTGTTCCATAGTTGTAAAGGCCGCCGCCGAAGCTGGCAGTATTTCCGGAGACGGTGCAGTTGCTGATGGTCAAGGTTGCGCCGGGCGCGTTGAAAACACCGCCGCCATTGCCACCGCTATTATTGCCATCCGTGATGATCAGCCCGCTGATAGCGGCTACGCCTGAGGTGTGGCTGAAGACTCCGACGGTGCCCGCGCCGCTCACTGTCACTAGGTTGGTCAGCGTGGCGCCGCTTCCGGTGGTTGGCCCGTTGATAGTCGTATTTGGAGGAATGGTCAGGGTCCCGCTTGCGAGTGTGATGGTCTGCGGTGTCGCGAAGAATGTGGGGTCGAACGTGACAGTTCCCGAACCCGCGGTGGCCGCGGCATTCAGCGCCGCACGCAGCGACCCCGCGCCCGAGTCGATGTTATTCAGCACCGTGAAATTTGGAATGGTGACCGCAATGTTCCCGGACGTCCCCGTGATGCTCGTGGTCACCGTATCGGTGGCTGTGATGGTCTGGCTGCCAACTGTTTCAAGCGTTGCCGAGAAGGTGCCTACTCCGTTGATCAGAGTGCTGTCTGCTGGGAGAACGGCGCTGCCATCTGAACTTGTGAAATGCACCGTGCCAGCGTAGCCCGGTGTCGCATTGCCGAAAAGATCGAGGGCGGTCACGGTGAAGTTGAATGCCCCGCCCATAGACGCCGAGGCAGGAGCGGAAACCACAAATCGAGTTGTCGAACCCGGAAGCACGTTAACTGAGATTGTGCCGGTGATTGCGGAATTCGCGGTGTCGGTTGCAGTGATGGTTTGCGTGCCAGCCGTCTTGAGCGCGGCATTGTAGCTGCCCAAAACTCCGTTGGTTAACTGGGCTGGATTTCCAGAGCTGGGGACAAATCCAGGATCGGAGCTTGTTAAGGTGACCGTACCGTTAAAGCTGGTAACCACGTTGTTCGCGAAGTCCAGGGCCGTGATGGAGAAGGCATTGTTTTGAAACGAACCAACCGTGCCAGGTCCCGTGATGGAGAAATGTGACAGAGCGCCCGGGCTTACCGTGATGGTTCCCGAGGTTCCAGTCGCTGAGGTAGTGACCGTGTCAGCGACGGAGATGGTCTGCGTGCCTGCCGTGTCGAGAGTCGCGGAAAACGTGCCCACGCCGTTGACCAGTGTCGAATTGGCGGGCAGAATCGCGGCTCCATCGGTGCTGGTGAAGTGAACCGTGCCGGTATAGCCAGTGACCGTGGCGTTGCCCGCATCGAGCGCCGTGATTGTGAAGTTGAAGGCGACACCCGCGGTTGCCGTTGCCGGGGCGGATACAGCGAAGTGAGTCACGGGCGGCGCATTGACCATGAAGTTGACGGAGACGGTCTGGTTATCGAACTTGGCAGAGACGGTTCCGTTGCCGGCGCTGGAAGGCGTGAGGATCGGAGTGTCGATGCCAGTACTGGTAAACGTTCCAGTTGTCAGTGCCGGGCTGGCAGTTACGCCGGTGACGTCATAGGTAATTGTGTCGCCGTTCACGGCCGGGAATGCGCCAAGGATGGCGAGGCCGTTTGAATCTTTGTTCAGGCTGGTCGTGAGGTCGATGTTGGCGCCTATCGTAATCGTTGTCGGAATGGCGCTGATGGCCAACCGCGCAAAGGGAGCAGTGGTCGCGACGCTGTCCGCCTTATCGCAACTAGCGTTTGTTGGCCCGGCGTTGCATCCCCACCAGTTTTCAGTAGCGGTTGCCGTCCCCGCACCTGCCACTGCCAGGCCGGTGGTGCCACTCGTCGAAGTATTTCCAAAAATGCGGCTGAGGGTCATTGACAGTGCATCGCCAGTGGATGGGGTGTCGTTTCCCACGAAAACGCCGCCGCCAGTCGTGGTTGCCGAATTGTTCAGGATGTTAGAGCTGGTTATATTGACGCCTTGTTCCCCAGGTCCAATTTCGAGATAGACGCCGCCACCCTGACTGGTCGCGGTATTGTTGCTGACCGTCGAAGTCCCGAGGGAAATGCCCGTGGTGGTATTGATGCCACCGCCCTGTCCATTCGCGATATTGGAAATGATTGTGACGCCACTCAACGTGGTTCGGGGAGTGGTGGTCCCTCGGTCTGAGAGAAAAAGCCCACCGCCATCACCGAGACCTGCTGCTCCACCGGGATCGGCTGGGTTGACGCTGATTTCGGCCTTATTTGCCAAGAAGATCGTATTTGTTATGGTCAGACCCGTAGGAGCAAATCCCATATACAAGCCGCCGCCCTGCTCCGGCGTCGAGTTGTTCGAAATTGTGCCTCCGGTCAAGGTGAGAGTTCCGGTGCCTCCGCCCGCAGAATTGAAAGCCCAGATTCCGCCTCCGGTTCCCCATAGAATCGTGCAGTTTTCCACTGACGAATTAGTGAGGGTCAGGTTCCCGGTACCGAAGGCATCCCAGTTGATGCATCCGCCAACGTTGTTGGAAAATCCGGTGGCGCTGGTGTTGATATTGTTCTTATTCGTTCCGTTCTCGATGAGCAAGTTTTCGAGTGTCGCATCGAAAACGTAGGAGTTGCCGCTGGGATTAAACGAACCGAAGGGTCCGGGATTGATGGTGAACACCGTATCGTTATTCGCGGCGTTGATTGTTACCCCCCCTCCCGATGTGCTTCCGATGATGGTCACCGGCCCCAGTATTTCCAAATGGGTCAGAGCGTTTCCGTTCACGTCGAAAGTGCCTGCTTGCCAGGTCAGCGTGTAGGTGCCTGCGGGCACCATGATGGTGTCGCTGTTGGTCGAACCGTTGGAGGTCGCGTCCGCGTTGGCAAAGGTAACCGCATCGCGCAGCGTGCATACTTCCGCAGAACCGTTCGTGCAGCGGGTACCGTCGTCGGCATCGGTCGTAGTGCCGGTATTGTCTGCGGTTGTGTTCACGAAAAACGTATTGCCGGCGCTGGGCACCTGAAACTGCGGCCTGGGACCGCTGCCGAGCATCGCCACGCCTTGCCGTCCGTCGGCGTTCACGCGCACAGATACTGCCGCCACCAGGTTGTCGGAACTGGTGAGAGGTGTGGCGGCAACGCGCGCAAACGCGGCGATGGCTGCCGCCTTTGCGATTCCTGTAGAGTGGCTGATGGTCACGCGCTGCTGCTGTGTGGAGTTGAGAACCAACAGATCGTCGCCGCCGCTGCCGCTGATGCGCGAACGCAGCAGAATCGGAAGATCGGAGGGCGAGGAATGCGGGGCTGCCTGGGAATCGGTCTCCACAACGGTCCAGGGCGTGTCAGCGGTGGGGTCGGTCAGTGGAGCAACGGACCGCTTGCCACGTTGCTGAGCGCGTTTCTGGGCGATCTCCTGTGGTGTGAAGGGGCGCGCGTCAAAGCCCTGATGCGCGAGGATGAGCACGTCGCCGTTTGACGTGAGTGCAGCCAGTTGCGTCAGCGCATGGCGGTCAAAGAGGAACTCACCCGCTGTGACGGTTTCGACATTGCTGACCGGCAGAGTTTCAATGTGTCCGCCGCCGCTAATAGCGTTTTGGCCGTGCAGCACTAGAAGCTGTCCGCCGGCAACAATGGCCGCATCGGGCGTCAAGTCGGAGTCAAGGTTGGCAACCTGAATGGCCGATGCAGATCCGGGCAGTTCATAGATGGCCCGCTGTTGCAAACCCGCGCCGGAGGATCGGAAGAGCGCCACACTGGAACCGTCACTCGTGGTGAGGCCGACCAGCACCGCTTCAGATGCGCCACTGGCCGGCCGGTAAGCAGCCATTGCCGTGATGGCGCCACCCACTGTAATCGGCGTCTGAAGAGCGAAGTGTCCCTTGCCATCGCCCAGCAGAACATACAACTGATGCCCATTGCGAGCTGCGAATACCAGGTCCTGCCGGCCATCGCCGTTGATGTCGCCGACGAGCAGCAACTCCGGTATTTCAGGCACGGAGATCATCTTGTCCGGAGCCAGGAAGGGGTCCGCAAAACGACCTTCCCCGGCGGCCAGCCAGCTCTCGTGACTCTGGGGCGCGATCGCATCCAGGTTGCCCCGCATCAATCCGATGGCGCCGCCTTTGCTGAGACCATACCCGATGGCAAGATCGGCGACGCCGTCTCCATCGAAATCAGCAGAAACCATGGAGAGAGACCGCGGCTGTTCTGCCGGACCCGCCGTACTCTGGCCGGAAGTGCTGCGTAACAGAGCTGCGCTCGATTGGATCTGAGCGGTGCGCGCAACTCTCCCCTGGGCCAAGGCAGAAACTGCCGCGCTGTAAGCCAGCACCAGCAGAAGGGGAAACAGACGGATTAATACGCAGGATTTCACGGTGCAGCGAACGAGGCGCACGAGAGTCACTTGCAGTCCTCCGGCATGCTCTTCACAAAGAGCGGGATTCTCAAGGGATTGGGAAGCACACAAGCAGTTACCTACCCGCTTTCAGTGCTTACGAAGGGGCGTCAGAGATTTGTCGGGACGTGCATCAACAACTGAGACAGGGGAAGCACTCCGTCCAGGAGAGAGGGGAATCAAGGCTGAGAAAGTCATACCTGCAACTTCAACAACCGCAGCGAGAGAATTTTCTCTTGCTGGTCCAGTGCTGTCAAGCGATATTGCGTTAAAGAAAAAGGGTGCAATTCAGTGGTTGGACCCATATTATCATTACTCAGATTCCGAATTTTAATTTTTCTACGTTTGTATGAATACCGCTGACAGTGTGTTCCAGACCCACTGTGTGATTCCTGGAGGTGCAGCATGTCCCTTTCACGGCGCCACTTTGTTCACGTGGCTTCTCTGAGTTTGCTGGCCGGCGCCACGCTTCCCGCTGCGTTTGCCCAGAGTACCCTGGGGCTGAAGCGCGAACCGTTCAGCGCCGAGAATCTGGATCCGCTAAACGGCATCTCCCTGGAGTCATTTCAACCCCTGATGGGACAGCGTTTCTCGATCAGCAATGCCGGCCAATCGCTGGGCTCATTGACGCTAGTTTCGATCAGTGTTGGTTCGGGGACGGCGACGGGAAAGAAGTCCTCAACGTTGGTTGGCCGTGCGCCGCGCGTGTCGCAGCAATCGCCGACCGGCTTCACGTTGAAGTTTCGGGGATCGGGCGGCATGCTGGCACAGGGGACTTACATCTTCCAGAACGCCGCAGTCGGCAGCCTGTCAATCTTTATTGTTCCTTCGGGGCCTGGAGTCGCACAACCGACGTACTCGGCCGTTTTCAGCTTTTTAAACTAACTGTCACGTTCTCAGGCTTCGCAGGCCGCACCGGGGCAGAGACTAGGCGCGAAAACACGGCCTCGTAGACCATCTTTCCCTCTTTCGGTCCCAGCGGCACCATAAAGAGATCAAGCTGCGACATCGCAGCATGAGTGAGCGTGTACGTTCCCTGCCGGAGCCACGGAGATGCGGGGCCATTGAAGATGAC
>JBAWCO010000955.1:0-5549 GCA_049590315.1 Occallatibacter sp.
CCGGCGAATCATAAAAAGCTTCTTCCATGCCGGGATCGGAAAAGCCAAACCACTGCTGCAGAAAGTAAGTCCGCAGCATGATCGCCAGGCCCACCGGCTGCCGCCCGTTGCCCGCCTTGGGATAAACGGGCTCAACCAGCGCCAACAACTCTGACCACGGAACCACTTGGTTCATCTGGTCAAGAAACAACTCCCGCTTGCTCTTGCGACCATACTTCGCAAAACTCCCCTGCGATGCCAGTGTCTGCTGAAAACCCGCCCTTCGCTTCATGCTTATAGTTTATTCAACAATGACGCGGGCTGCGGACTTGTGCAGAGATTCCCTAGCGGTAACATCGTAGCCGGGTGGGTGGGACATCGTTGAAGCCTACTTCGAATGCGCTGCGCAATTGGGGTCGGCAATCTCGACGCGGCGATTCTTCGCTCTGCCCACGTCGGTTCCATTATCTGCAATCGGCCTGGTCTTGCCGAAGCCTTTGGCCGTGAGACGATCGGCGGCGATGCCATGCTGCGTGAGCCAGGTGACGATGGCCTTGGAGCGCGTCTCAGAGAGTGTTTGATTGTAGGCATCGCCGCCCACGTTGTCGGTGTGTCCCTGGACTTCAATCTTCTGCGTGGGATTCTTCTTCAACAGATCCAGAATCTGCTGCAACACGGGATCGCTGGCAGGCTGAAGTGTGGACTTGTTGAAGTCAAAGAGCACGCCGTAGATTGCCACGTGGCAGTTGGATTTGAGATCGCTGCCGAGGTCCTTGTGCATTGTGCCGGCATCGGCAACGCGGATCTCGTTGAATTCGCCTTTATACAGGGTGGCCCACAGGTTGCGGCCGTTCTGAGTGAAGTGCGCGGTGATGGAGACGTCCTGGCGTTCATAGAGAATCGTCCATCCGGCTTTGATGAGGGCATCGTGATAGGCGCCGTGAAAGAGGCTGTTGGACATGCCGTCCGGGGGCTGACGGTAGGTTTTGATGATCGAGGATGGGGCCACGAGTTCGAGTTCGGCGGCGCCAGTGATGGGAACGCGGAAAGGATCGGTGTCGGCGACGCTGCTGCGGAACTGCCACCCCGGCAAAGGACCGAGCCAGGGGAAATCGCCGGCGGTCGCGTTCACTGGCTCAGGAGTGGCAGCTGGCGGTTTGAGGGTGAAGGTGAAGGGAATTGGCGCGACCTCAACGATGTCCACGGCAGCGCGTTCGGGGCTGGGATAGATGTCAGCCCATGCCTCTACTCCATCTTTCTGGTAGTGGAGAAACATCTCGATTCCTCCCGCAGACCACTCATGGACTGGTGTCCATCCGTTGGCAAGGAAGGCGGGCTTGACGATGGCCCAAACGGCTTCAGGCGTCATGGCTCCGGCAACGATGACGGGGAACTGCCAGTGCTTTCCGCGCACCACTTTGCCGACCCCGTCCATGCCGCGATTTCCTTGCGGGATCTGCATCTCGGTCCATGGCTCGTAGGTGATGTGGTAGGGCTTACCGAGCTTGTTGAGGAAGGCGAGTTCGGCCGGTATGGGCCGCTCCTGGGCCAGCATTGGAAGGGATGTGAGGACGAGCAACGCGGTGACGATCACGAAGCGCAGAAGGGACGCAGCAGCCCCAGGGTGCAAGACAGGAGGTTGGCGCATGTATACCTCGGAATTCAGGCAGAGTAACACAGATGCCCTGTCTGTCGGGTGGTTTATTGAATTGGCACACTATTCGATTCGTAACGGCAAGCCTGCATGTGAGGGTTGATCGGCTGGGTAGTCCGGCACGGCAGGTCGTGATAATTATGAGTCGGACATTGGGCCGCACTCAAGAGTTGCAACCGGTAACAAACCGACAGTCGATGTAGCTAGGGACCTCACTTTTAGGCCCCAGACCGGATTGGAGCCGGGCGACCTGTCCGCGCCCTCGTGATTTGTCATCAAAGAAGAGTCAGGAGGTGAATTTGCATGACGCCCGAGACTTTGAAGACAACCTGCTGCGTTGTGGGCGGTGGACCTGCCGGGATGATGCTCGGATTTCTTCTTGCCCGCAGCGGTGTTCAGGTAACCGTATTGGAAAAGCATGGAGACTTCTTCCGCGATTTTCGAGGCGACACGGTGCACCCATCGACGCTGGAGGTTTTGAAAGAACTGGGGTTGTTGACGGAGTTCCTGAAACTGCCGCACCAGGAGGTTCGGTCACTCGGGGTCATTGTTGGAGATTCCTTTTTCGATGTGGCTGACTTTCGACATGTGCCGACCACTTGCAAATTCGTAGCTCTGATGCCGCAATGGGATTTCCTGAATTTTCTTGCGAATCACGCGAATAAGTTTTCGGCCTTTCAACTGCTCATGGAGCACGAGGCAACTGACCTGGTGAAAGACGGCGAGCGCGTGACGGGGGTTGTTGCTCGGCACGACGGGCGAGAGGTTTTGGTGCGGGCAGATCTTGTGGTGAGCTGCGATGGGCGTCACTCGAATACACGCAAGGCAGCCGAATTGGAGGTCATTGAGTACGGGGTTCCCATCGACGTATTGTGGTTCCGAATCAGCCGCAGACCGGATGAAGTGGATCAGGTACTGGGCAACGTCAACTATGGAAAGGCACTGATCCTAATCAACCGCTCGGAGTATTTTCAGGCGGGGCTGATTATTGCGAAGGGCTCGTATGAGCAGATCAAGTCGCACGGGATCGATGTTTTCCGCGCCGACATCCTGCGGATCGCTCCGTATCTGGGTCAGCGGGTGAATGAGCTGAAAGGCTGGGATCAAATCAAGATTCTGACAGTGCAGATCAACAGGCTTCGAAAGTGGCACAGACCGGGTCTGCTCTGCATCGGAGACGCTGCGCATGCCATGTCTCCTGCTGGAGGAGTCGGGATCAACCTGGCGATTCAAGATGCTATTGCGGCCGCGAACTTGTTGACACAGCCTTTGCTGGACCAATGTGTTGCCGAAACGCACCTGGCCGCGGTGCAAAGGCGGCGCGAATTTCCGACCCGGCTTACGCAGGCGATTCAGTTGCTGGCTCATCGAGGCCTGGCACGCGCGTTTGAGAACCCTGGGCCGATTCGGGCTCCGTGGCAATTGAAGATGGTGACACGGATTCCTGGTATTCACATCGCGCTGGGATATGGGGTGGGAATTGGCGTGCGTCCCGAACATGTGCGGGAGAAGGCTCAAGAGAAGCCTCGGCCATCCTCGATTGCAGCAGCGGTGGGTTGGGGAGTGGGACTGGCTGTTGCCGCAGGCGTGGTTGGTTGGGCGACGTGGAAGGCAGCGAGAGCTACGCAAGGGGCTATGCGCTAGCGCCGCTCTCAATACACTTTCGCGAATGAGGAAATGAGGGGATGCTAAGGCTTGATGCCAACGGCGGTTTTCATTCGAGCTTTGTGGGGTTCTCATCAAGGCGCGCGGCTTGAGTCATTAGATAATTTTGCTCGGGAATGCTGGTGGTGCGGGCGGCTGCGGCGCGGTAGTGACGGATGGCGGTTTCGCGATCGCCGAGCATCTCGTAGAGATGGGCGCGGACCGCATCGAGACGATGATGCTCGGCGAGACGGCCGTCGTTGTCGAGGGGCTCGAGCAGGTGGAGACCTTGCGACGGGCCGTGCACCATGGCGGTGGCGATGGCGTGGTTAAGCGTGACCATGGGGCTGGGCGCTACGCGTTGCAGAAGCTGGTAGAGGGCGAGGATCTGGGGCCAATCAGTGTCTTCAGTACTGGGGGCTTCGTCGTGCAGAGCGGCGATGGCGGCCTGCAATTGATAGAGGCCGACCGATCCTCTGGCGAGTGCGGCGGTGAGGAACGCGGTGCCTTCAGCGATGGCGTCGCGGTCCCATAGAGTGCGGTCCTGCTGATCGAGAGGGATCAACTCCTCATGAGGGCCGGTGCGTGCGGCGCGGCGAGCATGAGTCAACAACATGAGCGCGAGGAGGCCTGCTACTTCAGCGTCGTCGGGAAGCAGCGACATGGCAGAGCGCGTGAGGCGAATGGCTTCGCCGGCGAGATCAAGACGTTGGAGGTGCGCTCCGCTACTGCTGGTGTAGCCCTCATTGAAGATGAGGTAGAGCACGTGAAGAACCGCGGGAAGACGCTGCGCACGCTGGTCATGAGATGGCAGAGAGAAGGGCGCGGCGGAAGCTTTGATGCTCTGCTTTGCACGGCTGATCCGCTGCGCCATGGTGGCTTCAGGAACGAGGAAGGCATGAGCGATTTCCGCAGTGGTAAGGCCGCCGACGGCGCGGAGCGTGAGGGCGATGGCCGAGGACGCAGTGAGGGCTGGATGGCAACACATGAAGAGCAGAATCAGAGTGTCGTCAGGGTCCATGTCAGCCTCAATGTCGGCGGGAAGGGCGAGGGTTTCCGCATCAATGGCGACTGCGGTTTCACGCTGACGACGGGCGATTTCGCTGCGCAGATGGTCGGTGATGCGACGGGAGGCAACCTGAATCAGCCAGGCGCGTGGGTTGTCGGGAACGCCCTGCTGCGGCCATTGGGTGAATGCGGCCAACAGGGCTTCCTGTACGGCGTCTTCAGCGGAAGGGAAGTCGCGAAAACGGCGAGCGATGATGCCGAGCACCTGGGGCGCGAGTTCGCGCAATAGATGCTCGGAGGTTGTGTCCCATACGTTGGTCATTGCGGATTGCTAGGTCATCTCCGGTGGCGGCGCGCTCATGACGGGGCGCACTTCAATGGGCATGTTCAGGGGCGATCCGCCAGGGCCGGGGGCTGCGGAGACCTGAGCTGCGATGGCGTAGGCACGCTGCGGCGTCTCGACGTCGACAATCCAGAAACCGGCCAGAAATTCTTTGGACTCGGGGAAGACGCCATCGGTGATGGGAGCACCATCGTTGCCAGCGCGGACGAGTTTGGCCTGATCGGGAAAAGCAAGGCCCTCGGCAAGGACGAACTCGCCGGACTCGAGAAGGCCCTTGTTCAGGCTCATCATGAATGCGACGTGCGCCTGCAGGTCTGCGCGGGGCCAACTGGGGACGCCATGACCGGACTTCATTGTGTTCATCATCAGAATGTATTTCATTTTCCTACTCCTCAGAATGGATTGAAGGCGGCATTTTGTGGAAGCGCCGCGTTGGTGGATTGCTCTTCACTTATGGGGAGCCGGCGGGGCGGCGACGAACTGGCGGACTTCGATGGGCATGTTGGTTGGAGTTCCGTTGGGGCCGGACGCGGCGGATAGCTGGGCGGCAATGGCATACGCGCGCTCCGGAGTGGCTACGTCGACGATCCAATAGCCGAGCAGGAATTCCTTCGACTCTGGGAAGATGCCGTCAGTGACGGGCAGGCCGTTTTTCTCTCCGCGAACGACGATCGCTTCATGCGGGCCAGACAGGCCCTGGGTGGCGACGAACTCGCCAGAGTCGGTTAGATCTTTGACGATGGACCGGAGGCGGTTCATATGCATTTCGATGTCGGTGGGCGACCAGGCTTGATAGGTATCGACACCTGCCTTGGTGCCGGACATCAGCAGAATGTATTTCATGGGGAGTGCTCCTTGTGCGCCGGTTAAACCGGCGAGGTGTATTGAATGAAAGTTTCATACAGTGAAGGTTTAGCGAAC
>JBAWCO010000956.1:0-9962 GCA_049590315.1 Occallatibacter sp.
CCACAGTTCCCTTCTTGGTCCTGCTGGCACTCTATAAGGTTCGGAGATCCGGCGGACGCTGGTTGTTGCTCGGCACGCTCACAACAGTGGCGACGATCGCCGTCCTCACTCCGTGGACCGTGCGCAACTACCGCACGCTTGGAATCCTCTGTCCGGTTCGCGACAACTTCTGGCTCGAGGTTTACGACGACAACTCCGGCGACGCGTCATTGGACCCCAGTTCCGCACATCCTTCCAGCAATCCCGTCGAGATGCGCAAGTTCCTTGCCATGGGCGAACCCGCTTTTCTGGCTGAGAAGCATACCCTGGCCGTAGAGTATCTTCGCGAGCATCCAGAATTCTTTGTTCGAAAGACACTGCACCGTATGCTCTATTACTGGACCGGCTACTGGAGCTTTTCCGCGGAAGAAATCCGGGAGCAGCCCTACGAACCGGCAAATGTCTTCTACGTTTGCTCCATCACGTTGCTCATGCTGCTGGGAATCCGCCGTCTCTGGCGGCTGAACCACGCCGCAACCCTGCCCTATCTGGTGCTCATCGCCATCTTCCCAGTCACTTATTACGTGACTCATCCGCTCATGGACTACCGCCAACCCATTGAGCCGGCCATCATTGTCCTCGTGGTCTCCGGCGCGCTGTCGCTGAGACGCACCCGGGATGCCGAATCCGGCGTCCAATTAGAGCCCATTCCGGATCTTTGGATCGGCCCCGAAGTCGTCGAGCCGCTTCTTCCCGACGTTGGCGGCTCCCAATAATCTGGTCAGAAGTCGGAAGATCATTTCCACTGAATCTGTTCGAGGATTTTCCGCAATCGCAATCCCTTCGCCGGGTGCACCATCTCAACAAATCCCACTCGCCCCTCAAGGTGCAACCGGAAGGCAGCGTGCCCTTCCCGGTTCTGGCTTTCCGAACCGTGGCGCACGCAGTTCGTGAGGATAGCTTTCAGCCGGTCGAAATCATCGCGTACCACGTTGATGTGCTCATTGATCACCAATCCGGCAAGGTACTGACGAACACCCTGGCGCATGGTGCGCGTCTTCCGATGGTGAACAGTAAATCCCTCTTCGAGCAGAATCGCAGCCGCCTGCGCCACAAACCGCTCAACGCATTTCTCGAATTCCTCATCGCCTGAAAACGCCAGGTCGTCCGCATATCGCGTATAGACCGCACCGGCCGATTCCGCCAGCCCGTTCAGGCGGCAATCAATGCGATAGGCGCACAGGTTCGCCAGCGCCGGCGAAGTCGGCGCGCCCTGCGGCAGATGAGGCCGCCGGTAAAGCTGACGAGCCTCTCTTAGCGTTGCCGGATCAATCCCCTCGCCTGCCGTCCAGAGGCTCGCAGGCGCCGCGTTGGTGCAAATCCCGCCCAGCAAGTCAGCAACCGATTCCGGATAGCCTGCCGTGCGAAACAGCGCCTGGATTCTCGGTCCAGCGATCGAAGCGAAGAAGTCCTTGAGGTCCATCCGCAAGACAACGCGCCTGCCCACATGCGGCGCAGCAAACGACTTGATGGAGCACCCCTTGATGAATCCATGCGCAGCGGAATGAACCGGTATCCGTTCAAGTATGCCTGTCAGTATTCGTCGCTGTAACTCTTTCAGCCGCGGCTTGGGCGCCTCAATCAGCCGCACGGTGCCAAATTTCTTTGCCAACACCCGGTAGTGGTAGTGACTCAGCTTTGCGTCAATTCTCCCAGCTCCAATTCCTTTCAAGTCGCCGAACCACTCCAGCTCGCTCTCGCTCAATTGCAGCCAATGAGCCAGCTCGCCCACAGAAGTGATCTCTGGAATCGCCCATGCACTTGCTTTTCCTGCCGGTTCCATCTGCGGCGGACCGGCGATCCACTGGGCGACCCGCAATTCCCTCCAATATTTCCCGCGCGCCCGAGCGAATCCTTGATCGTGAAGGAGAAAGTCGATTACGTCACGGCGCCTGGGACGCGGCCGGACGGCAATGCGCTTCAAGTATCGCCGCGCCAGTGGTCGGACCCAGCGCCACTTTCGACCCAGCGTCCGGCTCAACCGTGCAACGATCTCCTCCTCGGTCGCATCTCCTGCGAGAATCGACCGTGCCAGCGCGGAAACGAGCGATAAATTGGGCATAGAAGACGGTGGTGGAATGCTCCAACGAGTCTGACCCTGCGTGACCTGATCTGCGCAGCGCGCAGTCCCGGTCACGCGATGAATTCCAGGTTATTCACAATTCCCTGGGGTAACCCCAGAGAGGCACGGCCCGGACAGCGCAATCTGCATCACGTGGTCCGACCAGCACCGGCTTGGAGCATTCCACTGCCAGCAGAATGATACCAGCGATGTTATTTCATGCCGCTCAATGAAACCGTCTCGCTCTGGAATCGTCTATCCTGAAATTGTCACCCGGAGGTTCCCCGGATGCTTTCCCCCGCAATTGCCCCGCCTGCGTGTCCCACCCCCGTCGAAGAAATCGCGGTCGCCCTCGAGCGCATTGGTCCACTGCACGGTCTCTCTTATGAAGATCGCCTGTGGCTGGCTCGCCATGGCCGGGAGTTCGTCGCCAAGGCCGGCGAAATCCTTTACGAAGAAGGCGCCCCCGCCGAGGACATGATCCTCATCCTTAAAGGCGAACTCCACGTCCGCCGTCAGCGTGGCGGCCCCATGGCCCTATTCATCGGGCGCGCCGGCCAAATGACCGGCGTACTGCCTTATTCCCGCATGAAAACCTATGGTGGCCAGGGATTCGCGGTCTCCGATCTTTGGGCCATCTTCATTCCCAAGTCGGAATTCGATGAGATGCTCAAGGCCATCCCTTCCATGGGTCAGCGTGTCGTCTCCACGCTGCTCGACCGCGTCCGCGAGGTAACCCGCATTGAGCAGCAGGCTGAAAAGCTGAACGCCCTGGGTAAGCTGGCCGGCAATCTGGCCCACGAACTCAACAATCCCGCCTCCGCCGCTCAGCGCGCAGCCTCCGGCTTGGTTTCAGAAATCCGCGCCAATCGCAAGAATCGCTTCAAGCTCGTCAATCTCTGTCTTAACGAAGAGCAGATCCATGCCATTGAGGCGTGGGAGCAGAAGATCATCGCCCGCGCCGTTCCGTCCGGGTCCCAGGGCGCCCTCAATCTCATTGCCGGCGAGGAAACCATTCGCATCTGGCTCAAATCGATCTCCTGCGGCGAGGAGTGGGAAGTCGCGCCGCAATAGGCCGAGCAGAACGTCACCGTCCCCGATCTCGATGAACTTCGGTCCATCGTCGGCGACGAAGCCGCATGCGTCACCCTGCAGTACTTCGCCCGCTTCCTCCGCACCTCGCGCTCGGTCGATACGCTGGTTAACTCCACCGCCCGCATCTTCGATCTCATCAGCGCGGTCAAGACTTACTCCTACATGGACCGCGCTCCCATCCTCGAAGTCGATGTACCTGCGGGCCTGGACGCCACGTTGCAGATGCTCCAGTCGCGCATGACCAACGTAAAGGTCACGCGGCGTTATGACCCCGACCTGCCCCGCATCAGCGCTTACGGCAGCGAACTGAACCTGGTTTGGACGGCACTGATTGAAAATGCCTTGGACGCACTCGGCAACCATGGCGAACTCAAACTCACCTGCCGCCTTGAAGTGGAGATGCTGCTGGTAGAAATCTGGGACACGGGCCCCGGCATCCCGCCCGAGTTGCAGGACCGCATCTTCGAGCCATTCTTCACCACCAAGCCGCCCGGCCAGGGCCTCGGACTCGGACTCGACAACGCAATGCGCATTGTCCGTAAGCACCGCGGCCACCTCAGCGTGAACTCCGAACCGGGCTCAACCTGCTTCCGCGTACGCCTGCCGCTGGATCAGTTGCAAGCGTATTAGGTCCCGTTGCAGGCGTACTGGGTGCAGCCGCGCGACATGACACAGACGCAGCGCGACACTCGAATGACCGCCTGATGACAAACGAGTGACAACCGCGCTCGCCCTGACAGATACGCTCAGGCGTGCCCATTTGTCAAAGTCATCCCGTCGCAGGTTGGCTGGAAGGTGCACTGCTCTGCCTTGCTGCGCTTTTTCTTGGCCTTCACACGTTGCCAGGCGCATGGCGGAAATTGAATACCGATTTCCCTAATTACTATTTGACAGCGAGGCTGGCACACGAGGGATATGACACCACCAGGATGTATGAGTGGGAGTGGATCCAGCGCGAGAAGGATCATCGAGCAATTGACAATCGCACCGTTGGTCTGGTGCCGCAGACGCCATTCTCGCTTCTGGTCATGTGGCCGCTGACAGGGCTTACGCCTCTCGCCGCAAAACACATCTGGATTCTCCTCAACTTAGGATTTCTGGTTCCGATCGGCTGGATGTTGCGATCGATGACCGGTCTGAGCTATCGGCGAATCGCGCTGGCCTTTGCGCTCAGTTTCCCGTTGCATCGCAATTTTTCGCTGGGCCAGTTCTATGTGTTTCTGTTGTTGCTGATTGTTACGGCGTGCTGGGCTTATCTGCGCGGTTATCATGCATTGGCCGGCGCGCTGGTGGCCATTGCCGCGGCGTGCAAGATATTTCCGTTAGCGCTGTTTGTCTTCTTTCTGCAGCGCAGAGACTGGCGTGCGCTGGCCTCAGGTGCGGTCACTTTGCTGGCCACAGTTGGCGTGTCGATTGCGATCTTTGGATGGAACCTGAATCGCACCTATCTGCGCGAGATCTTGCCGTGGGGCCTGCATGGTGAGGCGATGCCTTCGTATGCGGTGAACGCCTCCATCTCCGAACTGCTGCATCATCTGTTCCTTTCAGAGCCGCAGTGGAACCCGCATCCATGGCACGACTCCCCGCTCTGCTACGCGTTGCTCCTGCCCGTTTTGCAAATGCTGGTGCTGGCGCCCGCGATCCTGCTTATTCGCCGGGGCGTCGAAGATCAAGGTCGCATGTTGTTGGAGTGGTCGGCCCTGTTGACCGCGTTACTGACGGTCTCAACGGAACCGGCGTTCTATAACTTTGTCCTGATGGTGATGCCCGTTTGCGTGGTGGCGATGGTGTTGCTGCAGCGCAAAAGATATGGTTGGCTAATTGGCTTACTACTTGTTTATCTGGGCATCGGCTCCCCGATCTCCGCCCAGGACTTCACGACAGGGCCTGCGGTTCTTCTCCATGTGCTGCGGCTGCCATGCATGTTTGCACTTCTCCTTGGAATGTACGCGCTCCTTTGGAGTGATCCACTAGCCAAGCGCGCTCCGCGGGACTGGACCCGTTTCGCATGGGCCGCTGCAATGTTCATCCTTGTCGTCTCTTCCGCGACTTCGACATTTCGTCGGGAAAGCGCCGTGCGCCAGGAATACGCGTATCGTCTGCCGCAGCAGTCCCCCTCCTTTCTTAACGCGGCCCCGCAAGCTGCGGGATCCACAATTCGATATGTTGCATTTACCTTCGCCGGATACCAGTTACTCGCGCAGGATCAAAACGGCATCTCGCCCCAACCATCTTTCGATCCACTATCCGACGATCTATCGTTCACCAGCGGCTTTGGGCAAGTCTTGGTGGAACGACCTTCGAGTCCAAAATCCCAAATTGTGAACGTGCAGAATCCCGGGCAAACCGTCGTCGAAGACGCCCGCGACCCCGTGCTCTCAACCGACGGCAAGCATCTTGCGTTTGTGCGCGACATTCGCGGCTCCGGCCGGCTCATGGTCCGGACTGGACTCCTGTCCGATCCAACGTTTGAGAGCGCGCTGACGCCAACTACGCTGAATGTGTACGAAGCCTCATTTCTATCCGAAGAAGACTTCGCATTTTCCGCGGTAGAAGAGGGTCGTTCGCCCCGCATCTATCTGAGTGACGCTACGAATTCGAATACTCGCCTGGTGCTTGGAGAGTCACGCTATCCAGCGCTCTCGCCCGACGGTCGATGGATGGCGTATAGCCACCTCGACGGTGGCTATTGGAATCTGTGGCTGCGCGACCAGAGCACCGGCACGAGGAAACGCATTGCCGATGTGCCTTGCAACCAGATTCAGTCTGCGTGGCAGGACGACTCAAAGACACTTCTCTACACCACCGACTGCGGACGGAGCCTGTGGTTCGCGGCAGTGGCCCGCAGAAAGGTGATCCCGTGATCCGCACGCTCTGTCAGTATGTAGCGGCCCTCTGAAGTTTCCAGCGTCCATAATCGAGGGACACTACCCCGCGCAAGAGCGCGCTATTCTGTCATCGTGGTCAGACTATGTGCGCGCCCTGGGAGTCTGGTATTTGAAAGCCCCTGAATCCATCCAGACCGTTCGCCTGCTCCTGCGCAAGCCGGTACACGCAGACGCCGAGGACATCTTCCGCCGCTACGCTTCCGATGCCGTCGTCACCCGCTATCTCAGTTGGCCCACCCATCGTAGCGTGGCTTATACACAAGCCTTCCTGGCCTGGGACGAAACTGAGTGGCAGAAATGGCCGGCTGGAAGCTACCTGGCCTTCCTGGGCGAAGATAACCGACTGATCGGAGGCACCGGCCTCTCCTTCAAGACGCCAACGCACGCCGTCACCGGATATGTCTTTGCTCAAGATGCCTGGGGACATGGCTATGCCACCGAGGCCCTCAAGGCAATGGTGGATCTGGCCCGCCAGACGGGTGTCCAGCGGCTGGAAGCCGTCTGCCACGTCGATCACAGGCCTTCCGCGCGTGTGATGGAAAAATGCGGGTTCCAGTACGAGACGACGTTGCGCGAATGCACCGTCTTCCCCAACCTCAATGCCAGCGTCCATTCGGACGTGTTGTCGTATGCAATCACCCTTTAGCAGCGGCTACTTCTCCACGTCCACCCCACGCCAGAAAGCCACAAACCCCTTGATCTTGCGCGCGGCCGGCTTGGGGTCAGGATAGTACCAGGCCGCGTCGGGGTTGTCCTGCCCGTCGATCAGCAGGTTCAGATAGCGGGCCTGACCTTTCCATGGGCAGGTGGATGTTGTGCTGCTGGAGCGAAAATATTCGCGCTTGAGGCTAGCCTCGGGAAAGTAGATGTTCCCTTCAACCGTCTCCGTCGTCTCACTTTCGGCAATGACTTTGCCGTTCCAAATTGCTCGCGCCATGATCTATTCCGTTGACTTTCAAAGCTCTTGTCCTGGATAGCCTGAGAACCCGGCCATCCAGGATAACGGATATGACACTACCAGAGATTTACTGGCGTGGCGAGTCCAATTGCAATCTGGGAAACGGAGGGTGCCGTGACGTCCGAGCGCTACTTCACTTCCGCGATGGACTCGATGTGGACGCTCTTCTTGTCCGCATCGGACTTGGCGCTCACCTTCACGTGGTCGCCGTAGAAGCCCTTCACCGCGTCAGGATTGTCGATTTTCCAGACAGCCTTGTTGGCTTCGTCCACAAACACCGGCGCCTCGCCGCCTTCAATGCACTTCTTTGCGCAGGCAGCACCCGTCCCGGCGTGTTTCGCGCCGCACATGGAGTCGGATATCCAGCCATTCAGCTTCGAGGAATCAGCGGCGCTCGCCGAAACTGCTGCGAGGGCGAAAACAGCCATCAAAAGAGCCAAAACACGTTTCACTTGGGGATCCTCCGGGGAATTTGATTTATCGACCGCTTACCATGATGCTCTCCGCGGCTGCCATTCGGCAAGCGTTCTCCAATTTAGGGCTTCGCCGGATAAGCATACTGCCCGTGCGATTCCTGTTTTGCCGGCATACTGTTCCGTCTCGCTTCCACGTTCTTCAGCACCGCCTCGTAGCGCTGGGCCGCGGCTGAAAACCTGGAAATCATCTCCTCTGTTTTCATCAAAAATCCAGGATTCTTCTCGCGTATCCCTTCCAGAATTGGGGCAAACTTCGCCAGCATGAAGAACCCTTCGGCGTTGCAGTCCACAAACAACTCCGCCGATACCGCTCCATGCAGCACCATCGCGGCAGCCATCTCCCAGTAGGTGAGCACCTGACGCAGCCACGCATTGTGCGGATCGGCCGGGTTCGAAGACACGGCAAAATATTCTTCCGGGGTGGCCGGCCAGAACTCACCCGTCATCCACGCGCGCGCCTTCCGCATCTCCGCCTCGGTGCGCAATTGATAAAGGTGAAGGATGATTTCCGCATCGGCAGGTGTCGCAAGCATTCGTTCCATGAGGGCATATCTCCGCTGCCCAATACTAACGGATTCAGCCGGTAGCGCGCCGCGTGCATGGCAAGCAGCAACCGTGATTCGCCGTCAAACTCAGGCAATACGCTTTCGAGGTGCCCGCGTTGCAGCCTTTATTCCTGTCGCCTCGCACGCTGCAAGCTCCTCGTCCGTATAGTACCGACCCGACCCGTCGAGCTCACCCGACTCCAGCCGGCGCGAGGCCTCTTCAAGAGCCTGACGAACAGCGTCATGGAGTTCGCTCGAAGTCAGTTGCTTCACGGTGCCACCCTTTCGATCAGCGCCCATCGCTCAGGATCGTGGATTTTCAACCCACTTCCTTCACGCCTCTCCGCAATCAAGATGCGCCTTCTGTCCGTATTATCGTAGATTTCCGCTTCATCTGCCAGCGGAAGATAGAAGTCTCGCATGTTCGCGACACCCGAATAATATCTCCTAACGATAACTGCCGGGGGAATGCTGTGTCCGCCTTGGCTCACGCGGCGCGCCACTCGAGCGATCGCCATTTCCGGCTTTGGGAGCCAGAAGTAGAATAGGCTGATTCGCTAATTGTCACATTTGCACTGCTCCAACAAACGCAAATAAGACTTCCCCGAACACGTTGACTCAAATGCAAAACTCTGGCCATCCCGAACCAGACCTCGCATCCGTTCAATCATCTGGCGACCTGCGGCAAAAGCCGCTGCCTCCGGGTTACCCGGCGAAAGATTCCTGGCTATCTCGTCCGCATTGAGAAACGGGTGGAGTTCAAGAAACTCCGGCAGCAAGACCCGCGCTGTGGTCGTCTTTCCCGCACCATTGGGTCCACCGAGCAGAATGATTTCTTTCACAATCGTACTTTCAATTCGCTCGCCTTACGCCGGCTGCAACTCCTTCTTCTCCACCACCGGCCCGTGCGTCTCCACCGTCGGCGGAGGCGGTGCGTCCCCAATCCGCTTCGAGTAGCTGCACACCACCGCGGCGCCTTCAACCGGCGCAGCCGCCTTCTTGGCGCCCTTCTTCGGCTTCGTCTCTTCTTCCGCGCCCTTCTTCTTGTTCGGGCACTCCAGGTAGACTCCCGACTTCAGCGTCTTCTCTACCAGGTACGGGCTGTTGCACTCCGGACACGGCTGCGCCACCGGCTTGTAATTCGAGGTGAAATCGCACTTGGGATAATTCGTGCAGCCCCAGAAGATATTTCCCCGCCGCGCCTTGCGCTCGGCCAGGTCCCCGGTCCCGCACTTGGGACACTTCATCCCCTCAATCAAGTTCTGCTTCACGTACTTACACTTCGGGTATCCGGAGCACGACACAAACTCTCCATACGCTCCGTGCCGCAGCACCAGCGGCTTGCCGCACACCGGGCAATCCTCGCCCGTTGGCTCCGGCGGCTTCTGCTGCTGCTTCTGGCTCAGTTTGCGAATCGTCTTGCACGGCGGATCGGCGTTGTAATCCGGGCAGGCCATGAACGGCCCGAACGGCCCACGGCGCAGCACCATCACCTTGCCGCAGTTCTCGCAGTACTCTTCCTTGTCGTCCGCTTCCTGCCCCTCCGGCGTATTCAAGTCAGGCTTCGACGCCATGTTCTCCTTCGTAAACGTGCAGCTCGAAGGATCTTTCTTGTTGTAGGCCGAGCATGCGAAGAACGTGCCGAACTTGCCCCACTTCAATACCAGCGGTGACCCGCACAGGTCACACTTTTCGTCTGTCACCTGCTCCAGCCGCTTGATGTCGCGCATCTTCTTGCCGGCATCTTTCAGCTCATCTTCAAAGTGGTCGTAGAAGCCGTTCAGCAGGTCGGTCCACTTCTCCTTGCCTTCTTCAATATCGTCGAGCTCTTCTTCAAGCTTGGCGGTATAGGCCATGTCGAAGATGTACGGGAAGCTCTCCACCAGCAGATCGCACACC
>JBAWCO010000957.1:0-16514 GCA_049590315.1 Occallatibacter sp.
GTTCAGCAATGCTCCAAGCTCCTTGTCGAGTTTGTCGATTGCTTCACTCAAGGCAGGCAGGTCTTTGAGAGGAGACGGAGTGGTCTTCGACAAGGCCTCCAATTGTTCCTGTGCCGAATGAACTTCAAGCGAAGCCGACGCGCTCTCAGTGACCATGCTGGCCAGCTTGCTCTGCTGCGTAAATAGACTCTCCAGATCAGCCGGTGTGGCATGTACCCGTGGATCTATCTTGACGATCAGCGGAGCCGTGAGCACCTTGCCCGCTGCGGTTAGCCTAACCGTGTAGGTACTCGGAAGCGCGAGCGGTCCCTGGGGCGTGCGTGGGGTGTCATGCGGCACCGCGGAGATTGGATACTCATAGCTGGTCGCAGTCGGCGTGGTGTAACGCAGATCCCACACCCAGCGATGCATTCCGGGCGCGGACGGCAACGTTTTTGACATACGCAACCAGTAGAGAGGAATCAGTTGCTTCGATAACTCCTCCATGGTTACTTCAGGTTTGTCGTCGCTCGCATATTTGCGGACAAGCTTGCCGCTGCCATCAAGGATCTCGAGCGTAACTCGGCCGACAAACTCCTGTGGCAACCCGTAGTCGATCACCGCCCCGTCCGGAGGGTTTTCTCCCGCAGGCTCGTCGTTTGGCAGCGGCGTGTCTGTATACGTACTGCGACGAACACGGTATGCCGCTCCCGGCTTGAAGAGAATTGCGCTTGTGTCCGCCTTCATTTCCGCGATTTGGCGCAATGGCGAGATGTCATCGAGGATCCAAAATGAACGGCCATGCGTGGCGACAATCAAATCGTTGTTCTTGATGAGAAGGTCACGCATGGAGGTATGCGGCAGATTGAATTGGAGCGGCTGCCAGTGGTCGCCACCATCAAACGACACCAACACCGCCGTCTCCGTACCCGCAAACAGCAACCCTTTGCGTAGGGGGTCTTCCCGCACTGTATCTACTGGCGAACCATCCGGCAGACCGGCCGCAATCGACTCCCATGTGGCGCCGCCGTCATGTGTGCGGAAGAGGCACGGCTGCATGTCGTCAATCCGCATGCGGCTCACGGAGACATACGCCGTGTTGTCGTCGAAGTGCGATGCGCTGATTTGCGTGACCTTGCTCCAAGGCGTCAGCTTCGGCGGTGTAATGTTTTTCCAGTTCTTGCCATGATCACGCGTGATCCATACATAGCCGTCGTCGGTGCCTGCCCAAAGCGTGTCAGGAGACTTGAACGATGCCGCCAGCGAGTAAATGACTCCACGCCGCTTCGCCTGATCCTTGTCTGATAGAGGCTTCAACGACTCTGGCTGTCCCGAATGCTCGCGACTCAAGTCCGGGCTGATCTGCATCCACGTCTTGCCATAGTCTTTTGTTTCGAAGAGCACGTTTGACGCGTAGTACAAGTCATGCGGATCAAGCGGCGAGAACAGGATCGGCTCCGTTCGGTCTGCACGATAGGCGGGGTTTCGTACCGGGATGGGCGTCACGTTCTGCACCTGGCCAGTGGCCATGTCGAACTTTGAAACCTCAGACCTTCCGGCCCCGAATACGATATCCGGATGCAACGGATCGGGCGCGACATAGCCATACTCGATCACGCCCACCGGATGCCACTCGCGAAATGTAATCTCGCCGTCATTGCCGCGGCTCGATATGCAAGCTGAACCGCTCTCCTGCTGGCCAGCGCATACCTGGTAGGGAAATGTATTGGTGGCCGCAACGTGATAGAGCTGCGCCGTCGGCTGGTTGTACCACGAGCTCCACGTCTCGCCGCGATTCACGCTCACGAGCGCGCCCTGATCGCTGACCAGGAGAATGATGTTGGGATTCTCAGGGTTGATCCACAGGTTCTGATAGTCGTCGCCGCCCGGTGCGCCGCGCAGGCTCATCCATGTTTTACCGCCATCGACCGATCGCTCCGTAACGATGCTTGCGCTATAGACCACGTCTGGATTCTTCGGATCGACCTTCGCAATGGGAAGGTCGCCGCCACCGATCTTCATTGCCGGCCGTGGATCGTCTGTCGCCTTGTACCACGTCTCGCCGGCATCGTCTGAGCGATACACGCCGAGGCCTACGCCAGAGGCATATCCGCCCTCTTTACTCGTCGCCAATGTGGCGTACAAGCGGTTCTCGTCGCTCGCCGACAGCGCCACCTGGATGTGCACGACACCCTCGGGGAGCCCCTTGGTCAACTGTTTCCATGTAGTACCACCATCGATTGACTTGAACAGACCACCTTTCGTTCCTTCGTAAGTATTGGCATCCTCCCACGGCCCCAGAGTTGCCTCCCACATCGACGCATACACCACGTCAGGATTGGATGGATCGATCACAACGTCCGATCCGCCAGTGTTCGCGTCCTTGTAAAGGACCTTCGTCCAAGTCGCGCCGCCGTCGGTGGAGCGATAGATTCCCCGCTCTTCATTTGGGCCGTAGGGATGTCCGAGCACTGCGGCGAACACCTTGTTTGGATCACGCGGATTGACCGCCAGCGCGGGGAATTGCTCACCGTCACGCAGGCCAAGATGCTCCCACGTCTTGCCCGCGTCCGTGGATTTATAGATCCCATTACCTACCGAAAGATCCGGCCGATGAAGCCCCTCACCGCTGGCCACATAAACAACATTCGCGTTCGAGGGAGCGATGGCAATGGCGCCGATGGACTGCGAGGGCTGGCTATCGAAGATAGGGTTCCAAGTCCGCCCGAAGTCGTCGCTCTTCCACACCCCGCCATCGCCCTGACCAATATAAAAAACATTCGGCTGACCCGGAACGCCAGTCGCGGCGCGTGTGCGTCCTCCGCGAAACGGCCCGATCATACGCCAGTGCATCTCGGGAAGGGACGCAGCCTTCCGCTCCTGCGAGCGCAGTTGCAGAGGACAAGCGGAAACGAACACGAGCAGTCCTGCGCAAAGCACACGAAGGGGAGACAGGAAGCGAATCACAGGAGAACGGGACATCGCGTGGGAAACTCCGGGTCGAAGCGAAGATGTAAGTCATATTAGAGCTTCACCTCCCTTCCTCACAATCCCCGTGCGGCTGATTACGGATTTCTGCCGGGTGGTACTTGCCCTTGTTGCGCCTGGCGCTGGTAGCGCGCGAGGTTTGCCCGCAGCGCAGTGGCCAAATCGCTGTTTTGTTGCTGGATGGCCAGATCGAGCGCGTGCTGCGCCGTGTCGACCGCGGCTCGATACTGTCCCGTTTCTGAGTACATGGCGGCCAGCATTTGCAGGATCGCCGGCTCTTGTCCGCGAGAGAATTGTGCCGCCGCTTCAAACTGCGGCAACGCGTCGGTAAACCGGCTGCTCGCTGCAAACGCGCGGCCCAGGTTATAGCGGCATTCGGCGGACCGCGGCGCCAGGTCGACGGCTTTCTGCAACTCGGCAATGGCCTCTTCCAGTTTGCCCATCCGAGCCAGAGTGACTCCATAGATGTTGTGACCGTCCGAGGATTTGGGCGCCAGCTCGATTCCCCTGGTAAGCTCATCGATGGCGTCCTGGCGATGACCGCCCTTGACTTCGAGGATGTGGCCCAGGTTGATGTGGGCGGAGCCGTTGTCGGGGTTCAGTTCGATGGCCTTTTGGACTTGAGCCATAGCCTCGTCCATTTGGCCGGCCTCGGCCAGAGCGCTGCCCAGGTTGTTATGGGTCTGCGAACTATTGTTATTTAGAGCAAGAGATCTTCTGTACTGTTCGATTGCCTCCCCGGTCCTGCCTGTTGCCGCCAGCGCGACACCTAGGTTGTTGTAGGGACGGGGGTCGGTGGGGTCTTTGTCCGCAGCCACCTTCCAGGCTGGCACCGCCTCGGCATATTTGTGCTCGTCCTGCAATTGCTGAGCCGCGTCGAACTCGCGGTAGAAATCAATGGCGGGAGTCTCGATGCGGTCCAGACCCTCAGAGCCGAGATTGACGAATTCGGGAATGTTGACGGCGCGGTTCGAGGCGGTTGCATCTTCGACGACTATCGCGGGACTAGCGTTCCCCTCTTCATCAATGTGCGTGAGGTAGAGGTGCGTGTAAAACGACGGGCTCTTGGAGGAGAAGGCGAGCCAATGGCCATTGGGCGACCAGGTGTGCCAGGAGTTCATGACCGGCAGGTTCGATTGCAGCGGCCGCGCCACGCCGCCTTCAAACGGCACGATATACAACTTGCTGTCTGGGCGCATGAGCAAGCCGTTCTTGCACTGGACAAAGACGATCCACTTGCCGTCGGGTGAGACCTTGGGGAAGTTGTTGCTCATGCCGTTTTCTGAGGCACCGATGACTCTCTCCGCTGTACCGCCTTTGCCATCGTTGAACGGTATCCGGTAGAGATCATATTGAATCTGCGTCTCTTTGGGATCGTTGGAGAATTTAGCTGGTTGGTAGTCCGGCGGATATGGATCGCGTGCCGCGGCGCGGGAAAAGACCAGCCACTTTCCATCCGGGCTCCAGAACGCCGATGTCTGAACGAAGTTGGGGTCGTCGGCTCCGGCTAGCGGGTTGAGCTTTCCTGTTTCCTTGCTGTACCAAGCAAGGACGCCGCGGGTGGGATAGAAGACCTGGCCGAAGCCGTAGAACCAGTAGAAGCCGTTGTAGATGCGGTCAAGGACGCGCATGCCGTGCGCGTGGGGCACATCGATGGAATTGATGACGTACTTTCCGTCAGGCGAAACCTGGCTCATGAAACCGAAGCGCTTTTGGGAGTGCTCTTCGCTGAACGCGCTCCAGTGGATGAGGTAGTCATTGCTGATGCTGCTGACTTTTTTCAACGGAACGAGCGCATAGAGGCCCTTGTCGTTGGAGGGACCGTCCACGTCGATGCCGAGCGTTTTGCCGTCGAGGGAGAAGGAGTGGCAGTTGCCGCAGGTGGGCAGACCGGTCATTACCGTCTTGCTCTGCTTCTGATTGATGTAGCGCAGGTCCCAGCGGATTTTTGGCAGCACGGAGTCTGGCAACGGCTTGATGACGCCGCGCTGCGCACTTTCCGGCGAAGGAGGGATGAGCGGGACATCGCGAAAGAAGATGGGCGCGCCGACCGGATCCTTCGAGGTCTGCAATGTGGATTGCGCGCGAGAGACAGGTGTGCGGTCATTCCGATTTGCAAAACCGCTGACGATGACAGCTGCGGGCCGATCGACCGATTGCTTCTTGATCTCTTCCCAGATCTTTGGGTCGGGACGCCAGGTATGCGTCTCAGCCTGTTGCGGGGTTAGCGTGGGTGGGATGGAACCCGTGAGCGAAGTGTCAAGCTCGCCGAGCTGCATTTTTTCTCCGGCTGACCAAGCGCGGATGGGGCGCACGCGATTGCCGAAGACAACCTCAATTGTCCAAACTGAGGCTGCCAGGTTGTCGTCGCGCCACTCGAACTGCGGCGGGATAATGTCAGGCGGATAGATGGCGCCTTTCGCCGGAACGTCGATGTTGAGACCGGGCGCCCTGGTGTACATGGGAAAAGGCTTGAGAGACTCGGGAACGACTGAGGGATCTTCAGATGTGGGAGCTGCCTGGCTCTTCTGGCCGGATCCGGCGGCAATGACTTTGCCTGTAAGAACGGCACTCGCGACCAATAAAACTACTGCGACAAGCGCAAGGGCCCGGTTCATAAAAGCTCCCATTGTTGGGTCCCTCGGAGATGACCCGAGGCGGCATTCCGGTCTAGCCCTGAGGCACAGGACCAGATGATTTCAGAGGAAGATGCCTGACGATACGAACCTTATCAAAGGCCCAAAGCGACCGATGGTGATCAGGATCACGCTCGGACGCCTCGTGTTTAACAAGAGTAGGAACTCTGGCGCACACGGAATCGGCCACAAGACCCGCTATTTAGCTGTCGGCTGTGGTACAAGCTCCTTGACTCTGAGGGTTCGGTCCGCTGCCACGTTCTCTAGTGTCTGGACAATGCCGCTGGGCCAGATGATTTCGATTTTGGTCGCGATGGTGTCAGCGCCAAGGCCAAAGTGCACCGGACCGAGGCTCGACGAGGCGTAGCAAACACTGGATGTCTGGTGGTTGTATTGCGTGCCGGATTTCGCGACCACCTTGATGCGCGCCCCAATTCCGTCGCGATTGCTCTTGACCCCTTGCAATGCGATATCGAGCCAATGGCCGGCGTTGGGACTGCGATTCATCCACAATTCGGCGTCCAGGTCCATTGAGCTGACCACGATGTCGACGCGGCCGTCGCCATCGAAATCGCCGAATGCGCAACCGCGATGGCGCGCGGCAGTGGACTCTACAAAACCCGCTTGGTCTGTAAATGGCTGCCATTTCCCACTCGCGCCGAGATTCCGGAAAACGGTGTTTTGCTGCCGGACGCTGTCTCCCGGCGGATTGGTCGCGGAGACGTGGCCACGCGATACGAACAGGTCTTTCCAGCCGTCGTTGTCGAAGTCGTATATCGCGGGGCCGAAGCCGGACATCTTCAGGCTTTCCGCGCCAATGCCGCTTGAAGCGGTGACATCGGCGAAATCGCCGTGGCCGGTATTTTGAAGAATGGGGAAGGTTTGCCGGTTGAGCGCAACGTAAAAGATGTCAGGAAAGCCATCGTTGTTGTAGTCGCGAAAATCCAACCCCATTCCAGAGATGAACGATCCCTCCTCCGGCAAGGCCGCGTTGGTTTCAAACGCCACCTCCTCAAACTTATTGCCCAGGTTATGAAAGAGGAAGTCATAGCCTGCGTCGTTGGTCACGAACAGGTCAGGACGCCCATCCAGATCGTAATCCGCGACTCCTACGCCCATTCCCTTGCCAACATGACCCCGAATACCCCACTCCTTCGATACATCCTTGAATGTACCGTCGCCCTGGTTGATGAACAATTGATTGGGGAGTCCTTTGTAGAAGCGGGGATGACAATACTCCGGAGTCGTATCAATCAGACAAAGGGGTTTCTCGTCGTAGGCCCACTGCACGTAATTCACGACAAAGAGGTCAAGCAATCCGTCGTTGTTGACGTCGACCCAGGCAGCAGCTACCGCCCATAAGGGTCCGTAATCGGGATCGTCCCACTTATCCAGGCCAGCCTTTTTTGTGACGTCGGTAAAAGTACCGTCGCCGTTATTGTGGTAGAGCGTGTTTCCATGCACTCCGGCGACGAACAGATCGGGATAGCCGTCATTGTCATAGTCACCCACGGCGATTCCGACATCGAATCCATTCCCTCGCAGACCGGCCGCCTGGGTTACGTCGGTAAACATTCCGTTTCCATCGTTGCGAAAGAGGCGATTGGAATACTTCGCGGAAGTCTTCTTCATGGTTGCGAGTTCTGCGCCATTGGCAAAGAAGATGTCCGGACGGCCGTCCCCGTTGTAATCGAACACAGCGACGCCGCCAGCCATGGTCTCCGGAATATTCCGGGACTGGCTTTCGTTGCTTTCGAGATGAAACGGCAGCTTTTTCAGTTCGAATTGGATCGGCGCGGGCGGAGATTGCTGTGTCGCGACGGAAAGGCTCAGCGCCAAACCTGCAATAGATAAGACCGAAAGAAGAAGGACTTTCTGCGATGCTTTGTCCATAGGAATTGTCAAGCCGGAGTTAACGAGAATGTATCGAGATCCGCAGCGAAGATGATGCCGCCGGCTACCCCGGAACTGATGCGCTGCCTCCGGGCCGCTGTATAAAAGTCTACAATGGGCAATCCAGCATCTAAAAGGACGTATCGCTACTCGATAGACCCGCATGCACAATACCTTTGGATGTAGAATCCTCCTGAAACAAATGGCGGCTTTAGAGCGTCACGATTAGCATCGAGAAAAGCTTGGCTTAGGTGGTTATTTTACGGATAGCGGAGGGACGCTTGCCCCTGGTAAAGCAGGATCGGGCCTAATCATATGATCGACAGGACACATTCATTTGGAGTTGTGTGCGCGAAGTGGATTTGCGACTGGGCAGTTTCGGCGCTGCTTCTGGTCTCGGTAGTTCAGTTGGGGCACGGCCAATCGAATGCAGGAAGTCAGGCTCCGCCCTCGGAGACGCCTACAGCCAGTACAAATGTGGATGAGGTCTCCCTCGACCTGATCGTCCACGATAAAAGGCACAAACAAATTCTCGACCTTAAACCGGAAGACATAGCCGTTACCGACAACGGTGTTCCCGTCACACTCAAAGGCCTTCACCTTGTTACTGGGGAGTCCAACTCCGACCACACAGTCACAATGGTCTTCGACAGGTTCAATGGAACGACAGCCAAGAATGCGCAGAATGTTGCCGAAAAGATTCTAAAGGCGCTGCCGGCCAAAGGGTACTCGTTCGCGGTAATGGATTTTTCCGGACGTCTGCGGCTCATCCAGAGATTTACGGACGACCGGGACGTGGTTCGCCAGGCCGTGAAAGTGGAGACGGACTCCTCCGCGGTGGACAAGGCACCTGTCGTCCAACTGACCTTTACGAATCTAGCCGTGAACCGGGCGCCAGAGATTCGGGATCCTCGCACGGTGCGTGCGTCGCAAGCCGAAAAGGATCTGATAGCAATTGTGCGAACCGGCTCCGATTCGACAGGAAACCATGCGGATGTGCAGACTCGCACGCGCTGCCAAATGCTGTTGAGTGCGCTTGAAGGGGCACAGCAGATTCATCAGGACCAGCACGCCGCTCCACAACTGGCAGGCCTTTTGTCCATTGTGCGTTCGCAGCAGAAACTCGGTGCGCGGAAGGCGCTGATCTACTTTACGCATAATGTTCAGATGGATTCCGCCGATAAAGAGATGCTGCATGCCATTACCGGGGCAGCCAACCAAGCAGGCGTGGGTATCTATGTCGTGGACATGAACGCTCTCGACGTGGGTGGAAAGTACCAAATCGACAGCGCGATTGGAGCACAAAACGTGGCATTTAATCCGACCCCGCAGGCAGTCCCAGGCAGCGGCGGCAGGGCTACTCAGGTGCCGACACAGCAAGTGGGGCCCGGCGGCCCGACCACAAACGCGGGCATCGCCGTGGACTGGCTCCGGCAATCCGATCAACATCCGTTTACCGAAATCAAGAGCCCCATGGCCGAATTTGCAGCCAACACCGGCGGCGGGTACATGGATGCGCAGGACAACATCAAGAAGCCGCTGCAACAGATGGTTGACGACTTGACGACATACTACCAGGCATCTTATGTTCCTCCGATTGTGGAGTACGACGGGGCATTTCGTACCATTGCCACCAAGCCTCTGCGCAATGGGATCGACATTAGGGCTAAGACCGGTTACTTCGCGGTTGCCTCTGGCGCGGACAGCAGCATTCGACCGTTTGAGATTCCGCTGTTGAAGCTTTTGAGCTTGCCGCAATTACCCGTGGACTTGAAATTCCAGGTCCGCGTTTTGCAGTTCGGCGAGTTGCCTGGCGGTAACACCAGCTCTGTGGCTGTTGAGGTGCCGATCTCGCAACTTCAGATCAAGAAAGACGCACGCACGGGGCTTTTCTCGGCCCATGTTTCGATGGTCGCCCAGATTGAGGACAACAGCGGAAAGATAATAGAGCACTTCAGCGAGGACATTGCGAAGCGCGGAGCACTGGAAACGGTCGACAAAAACGAAATGGAAGCGATTACACTTCAGCGCCATTTCATGGCCATTCCAGGCCAATATCAGTTAGAGGTCGCGGTGCTGGATCAGTTTGGCGAGAAGTCCGGCGCACAGAGGATGCAGTTTGAGATCCCTCCAGTGCAGACGACCCCGTCGCTGAGCGAAATCGTCCTTGTCCGGAAGGTTGACCCTTTTCAAGAAGACGACGATATTCAGGAGCCGATGCGGTACGAGAAGGAGAGAATTACACCTAATCTTTCCGGCGACATTCCAAAAACAGAGAAATCCGTCTCCCTGTTTTTCATCGTGCATCCGGACCCTAATTCGAAGGAACCAGTAACTCTGCAGATGTCGGCGGGCAGAAACGGAAGGCCTGGCAAACTGATGCCGCTGTCACTGCATCTGGAGAATGGAAGCGGCACAGCACCCTACCTCGCAAACTTCAAGTCTGGACTCCCACCGGGCGATTACGAAGTACAGGCATCCATCTCCCAGGGTGGAAGAACAGCGGTCCGTTCCCTGTCATTCACAGTGGAGGGTGGCGACAGTTCGAAGGAAGAATCTGCAAAGAGCGGTTCTCCGGGCGCGCCCGGAGCGTCGGACGCTGGGGTTTCGACAGGCCTGACGAACATAGGTGAAGACCCCACAGCGGGAATTAGCCAGCTCGTAATCACCCAAATGACGAATGCTGTCCCTCCGCCTTCGCCGGAGGAAATCCAGGCGCTGATTGCTGACGCGCGAAGCCGAGCGGTCGGTTACGCCGATTCGTTGCCTAACTTCATATGCGTTGAAGTGACTAACAGGTCCTATGATCCCACAGGCAGCGGAAGATGGAAACATCGGGACACGATCGCCGAACTGCTCCGCTACCGGGACAAGAATGAAACCCATACCATGCTTGAGATCAATGGGAAGAGCAGCACAGTTGACCGTAGCGCGATGGCGAACAAGAATGGTGCGTTTTCTGCTGGAGAGCTAGGCGGAGTATTGAATTCCGTCTTTTCGCCCAAGGCATTGGCCGACTTTCAATGGATGGAAACCGACACCCTGGGGACGGGGACAGTCCAGGTATTCAGATACAAAGTGGCGCAGAGCAGTTCATCGTTTTCAGTTGTGGGCATGAATGACCGCCAGGTAGTCGTAGCATTTCACGGGGTCGTCTACATTGATGTGGCTACAAGGAATGTGCGACGAATCAGCATGATCGCAGACGATCTACCGCGAGACTTTCCGACGCAGAGCACAAGCATCACCGTGGACTACGGCTATGTTTCGATCAACTCCCACGATTACCTGATGCCGCTCGCCGCCGAGATGAGATTGAGGCAAGGCCGTCACGAAGACATTCTGAACACAATCGAGTTTCGGGATTATCGGCGGTTCGGTTCGAATGTGAGGATCGTAGGAGGATTCACTCCCGTTGAGAAGCAGTAGCGGTCGTGAGACGAGAAGCAATAGCCACGCTTTCGGGCGAGGAGATGCGATGGTTCGACAGGCTGTCACCGCACCTGCAGGATGGTGAGGCTCTTCTATGCAGACTAGAGTGCGAATTGTTCCCGCCCTTTTGCTCTTGTTCAGCCCTCTTGCCGTTTTGGCGCAGACTTCGGGCCACCTTCCTGCCAATGAGGCCGAAGAGCACCTGCACGCCGGAATCTCCGCGCAGCAACGCGGGGATATGAAGACAGCGATCGAAGAATACCGCAGGGCCCTCGCGATTCGACCTGAACTGCCGGAAGCGCGCGCGAACCTTGGTGCTGCACTTGCCGCGGTGGGTAACTTCGACGCGGCAATTGAGGAGGACAAGCGCGCGTTGCTTAGCACTCCGGACAGGACCTCAGTGCGGATGAACTTGGCGCTAGCCTATTACAAGAAAGGCGACCTGCAGGATGCGCGCCCAGAATTCGCAGCGGTGCATGCAGCGCGGCCTTTGGACATCTCCGCAGCCATGCTTTTGGGCTACACCGAAGTGAAGCTTGGGAGCGCGAAGGAAGCAGTGCAACTGCTCGCTCCTCTTGAACCCGGTCGCGAAAGCAATACAGACCTTGAGTTCGTGCTAGCGAGCGCGATGATTCAGTCAGGTGCGGAAGATGAAGGTCTACCGCGAATGGAAACCGTGGCGAAAACAACCCGTTCGGCTGACGCCTATTTCATCGTTGGATCATCCCGCCTGAATCGCAGAGAGTTTAAGCAAGCGCGAGTTGATCTGGACGCCGCAGCGAAATTGGACCCTTCAATTCCTGGACTCAACACCATGGTCGGGCAGGCCAGGGATGCGCTTGGAGATACGGATGCAGCAAGCCAGGCTTTTGAAGATGCCTTGAAGACAGATCCTAGGGATCCTCTTGCGAATCTCTACCTTGGGGCTATCCGCCTTAAACAGAGAGACTTGATAAGAGCGAGACCTTTACTCGAACTCGCTCTCGAGTTGGAGCCTCAGATGCCGCAAGCCCGGTTGCAGATGGCAAAGCTTAACGCGATGACCGGGAAGAATGCCGAGGCCGCCGCCGCTTTGGAAGAACTGGAGAAGGCGAATCCCAATTGGCTTGACCCCCACATCGAATTGGCGCCGATCTACTACAAACTGCACCGCCCCGAAGATGGGCAGCGCGAACGCGACATTGTGCAGCAGATTGAAGCCGAGCAGCAAAAAGAAGGACCGCCCAAAAAGTAACGACTATTCATCACGGCTTTAGATCACGGGTTGTCGCATTTTTCCATGCGAATGAGTTGATCGCCGTTGCTCATCCGTCTCTCTCCGCGACTGAACACTACCCGCCGTTGTGATCGAAGACCGTCATGCCACCGGCCATCGCCTCCGGTACGTTTCCGGACGCGTTTTCGTTACTACCAAGATGAAAGGAAGCGTTTTGAGATCAAAGCGGATGGATGAATCCGGGGTTGCTGGCCTGCGATGGAGGCAATCAGGAGATAAGCCAAGGAACATCGCTAATCGGACATCAACGAAGTAAGAACCCTTGTGAGTAGATGAAAAAGAAGGGGTGGCCCTAAGCCACCCCTTCAAGTGTTTATACGTGTTCGATTCGCGTTAGAAGTAGTACTTGGCCGCGAACTGGATCCAGCGATATCCGACCTTGGCGGCAGGTGTACCGGTGGTTGAGGTGTTGGAGTTGGTGATCATTCCGGAACTCGAGCTGTATCCATTAAAGATCAGCTTGTCGTCCGAGTTGGAACCCGACAGGTTGAAAGCACCATTCGGGTGGTTGAGCCAGTTGGTTGCCGAGATACGCGCTTCTATGCGTTGCGCCTCGGTGACCTTGAAAGCCTTGAAGACGGCCAGATCGCTGCCCCAATAGTGCGGGTTGCGCAAGTAGGGCCAGATATTCGGCCCCTGCTGGCCGACGGTCGTGGCCGTCGGAGGCAATGGCGAGGCAAAGCAGTTGGGATTGAATTGCTGACCCTTATGCAGGCCCTTGGCGGGATTGCAGGTCAGGAGCGGGATCAGCGCGTTGGGGTACTCGCTGGTGCCGAACCACTCTTGTTGTTGGAGTCCCTCGGACTTCAAGCCATTTGGCAAGGTGATGGGCTGTTGTCCGGTCTTATTCTTTGCTTCGTCGTACCAGTTTCCGTTGTAGGTGGCGTTCAGAACCGGATTGCTGGCCTGAAGGTTCGCGCCATCCTGGTAGGTTGTGTACCCGGAGAACTGCCAGCCATTGACGGGAGCCGCAAGCAGCGCGTTGCCGTGGATGAAATTGGGCAATTTGTAGCTGAACGAGACGTTGAACACCTTGGTGTGGTCATACGCAAGCGGCCCGTAGTTGGAGGCAAGGTTGAACGGGTTGAGAACGTTGCCGTTTCCGTTGCCGTTGGCCGTGCTACCATCGCGGGTGCCCAGCACCTTACCGAAGGTGAAGTTGGAGAAGATGAACAGGTTCCCGGATTGCTTTTGAGCCGAAACCTGCAACGAGTTGTAGTTGGCATAGCCCCCGTGCTGGTACAGCTTTATTATGGAGTAGTTACTGAGCGGGCGATAGTCATTCGCCACTATCGCCGGAGGGCCTGTGGGGCACGTTTGGTCGCTGGGACAATGCACTGGTTGGGGGTTCACGAGGTGGCCCAGGACGGGATCGGGGCCAAACATAGCCCCGTACGCGACCGGGTTCGGATCGTTGAGCTGGCTGGTGCCGTTCAAAAGCTGATCGCGGCTCATGCTGCCCACATACGAGAACTCCGCAACGGTGTGGCCCGGCAACGCCTGGGCGACGCCTAAGCTGTAAGTGTTCGCGTACGGGACCTGGTCGTCGCCGCGTTTGTCTGCTACTGGCGAACTTCCATTCTGATTCAGGCCGCTGGGAATATTGAACTTCAACTGCGGCAGGGTTCCGAACTGGTCGGCGTTCACCACGCCGCCGTTGACGTGATAGCCGTAGAAGCTTGACGGGGTGGCGTAGTTGAAGGAGCCCAGAGGACCATTCATCGCGCCGCTGGAGTCGTTGCTCGAGACCTGGTATTTATAGGTGCCAAAGCCGGCACGCACCACCGTTTTGCCGGTACCGAAGACGTCATAGGCAGCGCCCACGCGCGGATCGTAGAAGAAGAGTTTGCTCGCCCATCCCGATTCAGGAATTGCCGAGTTGGTGGCGTGCCACAAGAGACCTGTGTTAGCCGCCGCATTCTTGGAGTTGTCATAGCTCGCCGGATCCCAGACCTGCGTGCCGCCAATCTTGTCATACCACTGTCCCATGTGATCGGCGCGGAGACCGACGTTGATGGTCAGTTTGCGGCTAGTCTTCCAGGAATCCTGCGCCCAGAGCGACCACTGGTGCCAGAGAATATCTGGAACCGGTTCCGTACTTTGCTCGGAGTATTGATTGTTGCGTCCCAACAGGCGGTCGAGAACCAAGTTGTTGGTGTTATTTCCACCCCACGGGCTGACGTCATATTCCGCCCATGCGCCGCCGCCGCCGAAGTTGTTGCTGTCAGCCTGGAGGTTCTCCTGGGTATCCCAGTAGAATCCTGCCTTGACGGAATGCGTGCGGATGATCTTGGTGAAGGTATCTGCGATCGACGGCGCCTTGGACGTCTTGCCGAAGGAGTTCTTGCCGTAGATGCCGCCGTTGAAGCTCATTTCGCCGATTGCCGCGGTCTGCCCTCCCCCCCATGAGTCGAAGAAGTTCGGAATCTGATCGACAGCGTGCGAGGAGCCGAAGATGCTCTCCGACGGGAAGCCCAACTTCGCATCGGAAACCGCGGACGGATTGGACTCGGTATTGGAATTCACGAATTCCGAATAGGCGAACACGAATTCGTTGGTACTGGAAGCGTTGAAAATGTGGGTGAAGTTGGCCAGATAGACGTGAGCGGTCTCCTTGCCCACAGGATTGGAGGGATATGGAACCGTATAGGCCGGTGCCCACCAGATCGAGAGCGGGTGATCGTCCGTTTCCGATTGATAGGCATAGGTGCCCCAAAGCTTGTTGTTGTCATTGAACGCGTACGTTACTTTGCCGGTCGCCTCCCAGCGGTCCTGCGGGAGCGCGGGCGAAAAGACGTAGTTGCTCCACCCGTTGGCTGCATTCGGTATCTCGTTTGCCAGGGGAATGAGCGAGGTGGCTGCGACACCGGCCTTGTCGAAGTAATTTTTCAGGCCGGTTGTTTGCCCCTTCCAGGGCGAGTTCAACGTGTCGCACCCGTTTCCTCCATTCAAGCAGGGAACGTTGTAGGCGGTCTGGTTCTGGGTAATTGCACCGGCGACAACGCCAGTGTTGGTGAAGTCACCATCCAACTGGCCCGGAATCCCCTTAGTGGTGGACGAGAGACTACTGGTGGGAACGTTGATGTTGACCGGCGCATTGTAGGGGTGCTGGATCATCTTTTCATAGCCGCCCCAGAAGAACAGCTTGTCCCTATTCTTGTTGAAGTGCGGGAAGAAAATGGGACCGCCTACGTTGCCGCCGACGTAATAGAACGACTGCGGAGTGAGCGCGTTGGACGCCGCGATGGAAGCTGGAGTCGCTCCCGGCTTGCCGGCAGCTCCTGACTCCTGCTGGAACTTGTTATTCCAGTCGTTGGCATAGCCGATGCCGGTGTTGCGGGCGTAGAGATAAGCTTCGCCGTGAAACTTTTGGCCGCCGCTCTTGCTGAAGGCCTGCAAGACGGCCGGGCCCTTTGCGAACTCGGCGCCGTAGGAGGCGGAGAGGTACTTGATACTGTCCGTCATGTCCTGGTTAATGTTGGCAACCTGCGTTCCGGCATTGCCCGGATCGATCAGATTGGCGCCGTCCAGGTAGACGTCGGTCGAGCCGTAGGGCTGTGTACCGTTGGCGGAGAAGCTGCCGGCCGGGCCGTTGTTGGTGCCTGTGACCTGGCTGTTGTATGCGGAGCCTGAGCCTCCAAAATTGTTGAACACGACTCCAGGCATCATCTTGATGAGTTCAGCGGCGTTGCGTCCTGTCAGGACCGCGCTGTCGACCAACTCGTTGTTGAGCGTGGAGCTGATTTCGGCGTTGTCGACAGGTACTTCGGCATCCTGCCCGGAGATGACTGTCACCGCGGTGGCGTCGGAACTGATCTTCAGGTGGATGCTCGGAATCGTACGAGAGTCGCCCTGGCTCAGACTGATCCCAGTTTCCCGCCAAGACGCAAAGCCCTTGGATGAAACGGTAACCGTATAGGTACCGGGCGGTAGAGCCGTTACCGAGAAAAACCCGGCGCTGTCGGCCTTGGTGTCACGCTTGTCGCCCGTGGCATCGTTAACGATTGTGACCGTAGCTCCGGGAATCCGGGCGTCGGTCGGATCGGCGGCGGTGCCGCTAATGGTACCTGTGAGTTGCTGTGCCCGAGCAACTGTGAATGACAGAACCAAAAGCGGAACGATCAGCCACGGTATCTCCCGGAACAAGTTCAACATCGAGTATTTACTCGATGTTTTTCTGCTGCATTGTGTCATTTTTACTGCCTCCTGAATGTGTCTTCTGGTTTCCCGGCTCACGCCATACGAACCTGCTTACCGATTACAGGTGGCCTGGAAACTCATTTTTGAAATCTGTTACCGATACCATACGG
>JBAWCO010000958.1:0-5795 GCA_049590315.1 Occallatibacter sp.
GGGGATACATTGTTTCGCTCACCGCATCTTGGGCCGCATCGACCACCCATTCCGGGTCAGACGCAAGTAGATCCGCCGGCCGCTGATCATCCAGAAAACTGTTCAAGCCAATAAACCAGGAAGCCAGCCCCCATGAGTTTTCGCGATTGAGGATCCGGCTCAAAATCCGGATCACGTCGGCGACGGCCGGATAGGGCCGGTATCCCTCGACCGGGTTGAGCGCGAACAGGGCGAAGTAATCGACGCCCTCGTGTCGGACCGAAAGTATCCGGCGATCAGCCTCCCACTGATCGAGGTCGCGCCGCATCTCGCTGGTACCGCGGCCGGCCAAGTTGGCCAGCTGGCCTGCTGGACGCATTTCGCTAAGCACCGCCCGCTGCATCTCCTCTTCCATGGCCACCGATATCGCCTGGCTCCGCTCAGTGGAAATCGTGTTCGTGTCCGGTTTCATACGCCTCCTTTGGACGGCCCAGTGTCTTAAAATGCGCGCTCTTCAAGATGGAGCCAAGGCCGTATTCGGAATCAGCATCTTACACCCAGATAGCGAATGAGATCTGCATTGTTCAAAGAACTGATTGCCGGAGAGTCACCCAAGTGGCGCCCAACGTGATCTGGCGCACGGTTTGGTCCCGCTGGGCGGTAATATGGCCGGACCTCGGTTTCAGTGGACGAGTGACTCGGCGATGGTGGGCTCATCGACTTTTTCCCAATTTCGGGGATATCCGTCGCCTATTCAGTTCGCAATGCCTGAATTGGATCGATGCGCGATGCCCTCCACGCCGGGATCAAGCAGGCCAGCACTGCGACAGCCATCAGCATCGCCGCTGCGCCCGCAAACGCCGCCGGATCGAGCGGCTGGGTTCCATAGAGCATTGATCGCAGCAGTTGCGTGGCCAGAGCGCTGGCAGCGACGCCAAAAATCAGTCCGATAAGCGCAGGGCGCAGCCCTTCGAAAAGAACAAGCCGCAGGAGCTGGGATCGCTGCGCGCCCACCGCGATGCGAAGACCGATATCGGGCGTCCGCTGCGTTGTCAGGTAGGAGAGCACTCCATACAGCCCCACTGCCGCCAACAGAAGCGACAGGGCCGCAAAGGCCAGCACCAGATTGGCCGCGAACCCCTGACTGGCCGACGTCTTGCCAAGAATCTGGTCCATGGTCAGCGCGTTGTAGACGGGCAGCTCCGGCTCGAGCGCCGAGATCTGTCGCTGGATGGGCATCGAAATCGTCAGCGGATCGGCGGAAGTGTAGGCCACGATCGTCGCCTCCGAAGTCCGATCGGGAATGCCCGACAGGATAGGGAAGTACATCGTCGGCTGAATCGGCTTGGTAGTGTCACTGACCGTGTCGCCGACTTCGCCAAGGATCTCGTAGACTTCCGGCTTGGTATCCCAGTCCACGCGGACATGCTTGCCGACCGGGTCGTCGCCCGGGAGGTACTGATCGACGAACGTCTTGCTCACAACAATGTAGTGATCGTTGCTGAGCCGCTCGTGTTCCGTGAAGACGCGGCCGCGCAGCAGTGGAATCTGCATCACGCTGAAGTACTGCGGATCGGCAGTGAAAATGACGGCTTCGTACTGAAGGCTGTAGCTGGGTGCGGGCCGCTCCAGGATGCTGAATACCCGGCCAAATGAGAAGCCCGCCCCCGGTGGAACGGAAACCAATCCCGCGCCGCGCACGCCAGGCAGGCGTCGCAGTCGCTCGAGCAACGCCTCGTGGAAGCGCACGACCTTTTCGCGCGTATCGTACTGGATTTCGGGCAGGCCGAATTTCATAGTGATCACGTGGTCGATGCGGCACCCGAGATCGGTTGTGCGTAGATGCAGGAAGCTCTTGAAGAGCAGGCCGGCCGAGATCAACAGGACAACCGAAAGGGCGATTTCCACTGTCAGCATCGTCTTGCGCAGCCGCGCCCGGGAGGCGCTGCCGCCCATCGTTCGCGAGGAATCTCGCAGCCCGGAAAGCAGCCCTTTTCCGGTGGACGAAATTGCGGGCACAAGGCCGGCCAGGAGTGCCGCGGCTGCTACGAGCGCCAGCGTAAACGTGAGGACCCATCCATCGACATGCACGGACTCGGCGCGGGGTAGATTGCGCCAGTGCGCCGCGAGCCAGTAAGTGGAAGCCAGCGACAGCAGCAGGCCTAGTGCTCCGCCGGCCAGACAGATGAGCAAACTCTCTGTCATCTGCTCGCAGATGAGAACAACACGGCTGCCGCCCAGCGCACCGCGCACCGCAACCTCCCTGCGCCGGGTAGCCGACCTCGCCACCAGCAGATTGGTGAGGTTGAGGCAGGCAATCAGGAGCATGCAGCCCACCGCGCCCAGCAGCACCAGCAGAGGCGTGCGCACATTCTTCGCGAGGTCGTCGATCATTGGCCGGGACCACACGTCTTCAGCTACAGGCTTCGACGCATTGGCGAGGTGGATCTGATACTGCAGCGCACTCACCTCGCGGGTCGCCGCCGCTGCGCTCACACCCGGCTTGAGTCGTGCCACCACCATGCTCTGGTGGTCGGCGTGCCCGTAGTCGCCCGGCGAGTACGAGAAGGTCTGCGCATACGGCAGCCAGAATTGAATCTTGGCATCGGGATACGTAAACCAGCTCGGCAGCACGCCAATGACTGTAGTTGGTTTCGTGTCCAGATGAACCTGCTTGCCGATGATCGACGGATCGCCGGCAAAGCGGCGCTGAAAGATGCTCCAGGTCAGCAGCACAACGGGCTGCCCTTCCGGCTGGTCTTCAGCGTCAGTAAAGGTCCGCCCCAAAACCGGCGACACGCCGAGCAGGGGAAAGAGATTGGCCGAACCTGCGGCGCTCTGCACAACTTCAGGTAGCTCACTCTGCACGCCGGAGATGATGCCTCCGTATGCGCGCATGGCGGCCATGTCTTCAAAGCCGTGGCTCTGCGCACGCCAGTCGCGGTAGTCGCCGGCGGCGACGGTATTAAACCCATCCCCGCGTTGGTTGTGGCGAAAATGGTCGTAGAGCATCACCAGCCTGCCGGGATCGCGAAACGGCAGGGGCCGCAGAAGCACAGCACGCAAAATGGTGAACAGCGATGTGGTTGCGCCGATACCGAGCGCCATCACGAGCACCGATACGATCGAGAAACTCGGCGAGCGCCACAACGTGCGCACGCCATATTTAAGGTCGCGCAGCAATCGCTCGAGCCAGTTCCAGGTCCACACGGCCCGCGTCTGTTCACGTATCACAGTAGGGTTTCCGAAAGCGCGCACGGCGGCAAAACGGGCCTCTTCCGCGGACAACCCGATCTCCTGTTGTTCCTCTTCTTCCAGTTCAAGGTCAGACTGGAGTTCTCGCGCCAGGTCCTCATCCCGATTCTTCCACTGCCACCATCGCATATCAGCTCTCCTCGGCCGCAGGCCACATCACGCGAGCCACCGCGTCCGCCATCTGCTTCCACTGCGATTCTTCGACCACAAGCTGCTTCTTGCCTTTATCCGTCAACCGGTAGTACTTGAACTCGCGGTTGCGGTCCGGCGCCGTCTCCCATTTGGACACCACCCACCCTCTCTTCTCCAGCCGATGCAAGGCGGGATAAAGAGAACCATGCTGCATCTGCAGAAACTCATTCGTGGCCCTCTGAATATGCTTGCCGATCTGATGTCCGTGCGCCGGCCCATACAGAAGCGTTTTCAGGATCATCATGTCCAGCGTTCCCTGCAGAACGGCACTGCGTTGCTTCGACTCTTTCGGCATGGGAGAGACTCTACCCTCAATAACGCCGATGGTAGTCATTCGACTATCAAATCGTCAAGATGTAGCGCGAAATGACGAGATCAGGGCAAATCACTCATTGAGCGGTGCAAGTCGGTCGGTTCTCGGTAGATGGTCGTAAAACCGGCTCATCGGACAGCTGAAACGGCAGCTTGTTCATGTTCGCCAACGAGAGTACAGGTGCAAAGGCCCTTTGTCGCCACCAAGTCGGTTCTGATTCCGAGTTGTCATGGAACAGGCCCCCGTCGCGGATCTAATATCGGCAAACGAACCGGTGAGTGACCGCAAGGGACGACAGGGCGAAAACCGCTTAGAAGTTTCCGACGGCCCATGCCTGGACTTGGCGCAGAATCCAGAAGAGGCCTGGCCAACCGTGGCCCTTCACGTATTCAAGCGGAGAAGCTCCGTTGTACGGGTCTCCGCCATTGGGCAGCTTCATCCATTCTCTTGACAGCGAAGGCGACCAGCAAAGATCAAGAGCCGTCCGAATCTGGGCCACCATCACCACTCGGGCGACCACCTCCTCAGAAACATCAATTGTTTCCGCGGACAAAAATTCCCGCACAGTCGCTTCTTCCACGCCGATCAAGTACCCCGCCTCGGAAAGGTCGAGCTCCCATGATGTGAAGGCGGCGCGAAATGCTAGCAAAAGTTGGCGATTTACATCCGTCATGAATGCCTTCAATCTGACCGATCACCTCGGTGTTGATCGTTGTTTGAGTCTTGCCGGAGCGCAGTAAACCTGCATTTTTGGTGGGCGCAAGTATACGGGGTGCTCAGAAGGTGGAATGGTTTCCCGTGGGTCCGTGTGACATACAGGAGTCGATCTGAGTTCGTGCGGGTACCGCTCGCGGTCGCAGGAGGGGTTGAACACAGGCCTCTACCGTGACAGCCCAGTGGTCGCAGTATTGGAGCAGGCGATCTACACCTTTCTTTGTGTCCGCTTCAACTCCCTTTGCTCGACTCTAAGACGCCGCCGCCCTTCGGCCGTCAATTTTCTTACGTCGTACTCCGGTTCAATTGCCTGAGCGGCTTCATATCGCACTCGGGTTCTCTGATGGGAGTAGTACTCCCGCATCTGCTGGCTGACGTGGCCACTGATGGCATTCACCAAATCGCCATCAACGCCGTTTTCAAGCATGCGCGTGATTGCATGGTGGCGTAGGTCGTGTGGGCGAAGACGATGGAATCCAGAGATGTCGCGAAGGTGATTCCATGAACAGCGCAGAAACCACCTAGTGGCCGGTTGGGTCGGGTCATAGAGATCACGTTTCGTCCGAAAGGGAAACAAGTAGTGTTCAGGTTCCGTAGAGCCAAGCTTGAGGGCGCGCTGGTATACCTTACGAACGGCCCAGACTGCAACATCATTGAGGGCGATCTTTCGGGGACGGTGATCGTTCTTGCAGGCTTCCGGTGGGATGTAGATTTCGGAGATTTCACCGGCCGGCCGGAGGAAGACGTTCTCAAGCCTGAGGCAGCGAAGTTCGACGCCACTGGCAGTGGTGTTATTGGTTATTGCCGCAACACAGTAGGCGAGTTCCGCCTCTGGATAGCCGGCGACATTCCGGAAGAGATCCTCCTCTTCCTTTTCGCTCAGGATCTGGCGAGGACTCCACTTGGGCACCGAAAGGGGGAAGTAGTAAAGCTGAATCTTCTCCCATTCTTTGCAGGCGCGAAGCATCTGAGCAAGTAAATTCAATTCATGGTTGATGCGTGTGTGACTCGCGGGGCGTTGCCAGGGGCGATGCACCTTACCTGCAACAGCCAACGAATTCGTTTTGCGCGCTGATTGGTAGGCTTTTAGCATTCCCGGGCTCACTGAGCGCATCACGATACCCTTGAAAAATTTCGCGAGTGCTACAACATACTCGTCGACTGCTTCGTGAGTCCGCTCACGCAGCGCATTTGAGTTGCGGCGTACGCGCTGCCACACAACGGCCGCCTCTTCGAACCTCTGGTTCGCCATTCCGAGCAAATCCGCTTTCACCAAGTCGTCCAATGCCTGGCACGCAGGGCAGTCAATGTGACCGACCGTGTGCGATGGCCCGTTCTCAAC
>JBAWCO010000959.1:0-1822 GCA_049590315.1 Occallatibacter sp.
GCCTGGGCCAGCGCGGTCAAGGAGCTACAGAAAAGGACTGGCAATAGGATGACCGCGCCCAAAGAAAAAAGCGATTCAGCAAAGAGGTTCTTGGTTCTTGTCATAACCTGAAAAGGCTATCTCATTCGCCCTTCGCGTGTATATGGGAGCCTTTGAAACCCTCTAGCCCCGCTTCCGCCCTGGGCCCCGCAGACTGGGCGCAGCGGTTGACTCGCGAATCACAAGCTCCGGCTGGATCGGTACCGAATCCGGAAATGTGGCTTGCCCGCGAATCCGTTGCAGCAGGATCCGCGCAGCCACCGCACCGATTTGATTCATCGGCTGGCGAATGGTGGTCAGGCCCGGATTGTGATATGCGGCGCCTTCATTGTCGTCGAAGCCCACCACCGAGATGTCATGCGGAACCTTCATGCCATGGTCAATAATGGCCCGCGTCGCACCGATTGCCGCCACATCGTTGTAGCAGACCAGTGCGCTGAAATGTACACCACGGCTGAGCAGTTCCTTAACCGGAACAAAGCCCATCTCTGGCGTCGAAGTCAGCAACGTCAGTTGCACAGTCAACTCAGGCGGAACCTCGAGCTTCAACTCCTTGGCCACCGCCATCAGGCATTCCCAGCGGTCGTCGGCGTCGGAACTATGGCTGCCGCCCCGCATGAATGCGATCTTGCGATGCCCCAGATTGTAAAGATGCCGCAGTGATAACTCCGCCGCCCGCCGTTGATCCAGCACAACATTGGTGACGCCTTCAATCGTGCGATGCCCGGCCACCGCCACCACGGGCAGTTTCATCCCGTGCTTCAGCACAGTGTCAATCACGATGAGCCCTTCAACCGAACGGTCCATCAGCAATCGCGGGTATTCCTCAATCAGATCCTGCTTGCGGCGATGGCATGCAGTCAGGTAGAAGTAGCCTTCCTCGACGAGGTACTCTTCGACTCCGGCCAGCACTTGCGAAACATAATGATCATTCAGGTCCGGCACCAGCACGCCTACCGAGAAGGTTTGGCGCTTGCGCAGCGAACGCGCATAAAAGCTCGGGCGGTATTCAAATTTCGCGGCCGCCTGGGTTACTCGATCCCTGGTCTCCTGCGGAATCGAGCGCACACCCGGCGCGTTATTCAGCACGAGCGAGATCGTCGCCGGAGACAGCTTCAGGTACTCGCCCAGCGTACGCAGGCTGACAGCTTGCCCCAATTGGGGCTTGTTCCCTGACTTTGTTCGTTTGGGCATGCGCACTCACTATAACACTCTGCCCGCAGGGGCGGCACGAGGTCACGTCGACACTTCGAAGTGTAACTCATTCGCCCCGTGTGCCTTGCGTGCGCTGCGGGCCAGCAGCATTGCTATCGCTGTACAATCCATTCGAACTCACTTCGGACCAACTCGGCGGTTTCCGTTCTTCCCGGAGTGCAGAATCCCAGGCGGAATGGCCATCCGGAAATTGGAGAACTGCTGTCGGCAGAGCGGCTCCCCACGCGAACCGATCCAGGCAGAGTGTTCTGAAACAACGGGTGAATCGTCATGAAAATTCCTGCGCGGGACGCGGCGTTTTTTGTTGCACTGGGACTGAGCCTTTCGATAACCGCCTGCGGTGGTGGCTCGATTACCCCTCCTCCCTCAACGACCTACTCATTGACCGTGGCTTCGACAAATCCCGCCAGCGGCGTGGGAATCTCCTACAACAACCCGCTGAACAATGTCATCATCTCGGGCACCACGAGCTTCTCAGTGTCCGAACCGGCTGGGACGACACTCATCCTTACCGCACCAGCCACCTCCGGCAGCAGTACCTTTTCTTCCTGGACCGGCTGCACAAGCG
>JBAWCO010000960.1:0-12565 GCA_049590315.1 Occallatibacter sp.
GATCTCGGGCCGGCAGGATCAGATTCAGAAAATAACCGAAGAAATCACACAGCTACAGCAGCAGTTGGCGCAGCTTTCGAACGAATTGGTGGAGGCGCAGGGGAAATCTACACACGCACAAAGCCAGTTTGAGGCAGCCGTTCAACGTCGCACCAGTGAACTCGAACAGCAGAAGGCGCTCTACTCGTCGCTGCTGAAAGGATAAAAAACTGTCATGGGCCTTTCGCCTATCGTCCCAAGTTTCTCTCAGAACCTGCAGGGATATACACCAAAGTCGTTCTGGAAACGTCCCGAGGGTCCATTCGGCATGGTTGCACTGGGGGCGTTGATCATTGGCGGGGCGGTTGGCCTATACGCCATTCTGCCGTTTCTGATCTCTCTGCTGACCGATACCCTTCACATGGTCGCTCTGGCTGCAATCCTGATTGCAGTTTTGTGGTTGGTATTCAATCCAACTTTCCGCACGGCCGTTTCGAATCTATTTCAGAATTGTGTTCGTTTTTTCGCTTCGTGGGTTGTGGAAACAGATCCGATCGGCATTCTCCGCAACAACCTCGACGACATGAAGAAGGCCAAATTCAATCTCGACCAAACGCTGCAGCGGTTTGCCGGCAGCGACGAGAAGCTACAGCGGAGCATCGCCGCGAAGTCCGATGAGATCAACAATCTTGGCCGCAAGGCGACCAAAGCCGAGCAGATGGCAAATGCCGCCGCCGACCCGATGGAGAAAGAGCGGCTATCGCTCGAGCGCCAGACATTCCTGGAACAGGCCGGCATGCTGATGCAGGGCGTGAAGCAACTTCAGGCTCTTGAAGATCAAACGTCGAAGATGCTGAAGACCTTCCAGCACTGGTCTCAAATCGCCGACAGCAAGATTCAGCGGACGGAGAACAAGGTCAACTTCCTCGCCGAGCAGCGCAAGATGATCCTGGACGCCAAGGCCACTCTTGGCGTTGGTCAGCAGTTGCTGCGCGGCAATCCGGAGCAGTTGAAGATGGTCGACATGGCTCTCGACTATCTGGAAGAAGATACGTCTCGTACCCTGGGCGAGATTAAGGAATTCTCGCGCTATACAGACAAGCTGCTGACGGATGACCAGATCGAGTCTGGCGCAGCCGCGGATGAAGCGGCGGCCAAGTTTGCGGAGTTCAACCAGAAGCTTCTCACCTCTGGAAATCAATCCGCCGGAGCAGACATGATTCACGTTCCGGGCATGGATGTACCGGAGCCGGTGAAGATGCCCGCGACGCTTGCCAGCGTGGCCGCATCCAGCGCGAAGCCAGGAAACGATTACGACAGTATGTTCAAGTAGCCAACATCCAACCGAGCCACTGAAGGGAAGAAAGAAATGCCGCGTTTGAAACCGCAAGCGAAGTTATTCCTGATTGTAGTATTGGGAGGGGGAGCGGTATTCGGTCTGCGCTCGGCGATGCAGCATGGCCTGATTCCCACCCCCGGCATCATGAAATCGATCGTCGCCAGCCGTGTTCAGCTTCCTCCGCAGGAGGAAGCCCAAGTTGCCAACGTGCAAGCATTGCCCTATCCGTCGGCTGCTCCGGCCAATGTTTCCGCGACGCATATCCAGTTCGACGTGTGGGAGTGGAATGCGATGTTCTCGCTGATCTATGCAAATGGCGGCGCGGACACTACCAAGGGTTCGCTCATGGAGAAGAACGGAGTGAACCTGACCTTGCACCGCGAAGATTCAAACTCACAGATGAAGGCGGACCTTCTGGCCTGCGCCAAACAACTTCACGATGGTGAGAAGACTTGCTCTTCGGGCGCCGAGGCAATCGTGGTGATGGGCGACAGCGGCGGACAATGGCTGGCCGATCTGAATCCGCAACTGAAGAAGCTTGGCCCTGACTATCAGGCGGTGATCATCGGAGCGGTGGGCCGTTCGAACGGCGAGGATGCGCTACTTGGCCCGGCCGAATGGAAGTCGGCCCCGCAGAGCATGAAGGGCAAGACTGTTGTCGGAGTCATTCGCGACGGCGACTGGAATATTGCGCTGAATTATCTGGGTTCGAACGGGCTGAAGAACAACCCTGATTTGAAGACCTACGATCCCGATGCGGTGAACTGGATTTCAGCACCGGATGAGGATTACATCAAGGCCGTAACCGAAGTCTATGTTCCCAATCGCTGTGAAGATCGCAAGGTGGTCAAGGATGGACGCGCCACCGGAGAGACAAAGAATGTTTGCCCCGATGGAGTTGTGACCTGGACGCCAGGGGACGAACAGGCAGTGCAGGGCCGCCCTGGCACAACGAAGATCGTTTCTTCGCACGAGTACGCGTCGCAGATGCCGGCGGTGATTCTGGGCATCAAGAAGTTTTTCAACGACAATCGCGACGAGATTTCAGGAATGCTGGCGGCCAGCTTCCAGGCCGCGGACCAGGTGAAAGCATTCGATGCCGTGCGCCGCAAAGCGGGCGAGATCTCAGCGAAACTCTATAACGACCCGAACATTGACTGGTATAAATACTATCCCGGATTCCGCGATGCTAAGTCAGGTCAGATGCTGGGAGGTTCCGCAGTCTTCGGCCTCGAAGACAACGTCAACTACTTCGGTCTGGACGGCAAGCACAACAACAATATGCGCGCCACATACGAGACCTTTGGCAAGATTGCCACGCAAAACTATCCACAGTTGTTCAAGGACAATCCAATTCCGCCTTACAAAGAAGCTGCCGATACCTCATTCATCTTCAGCGCGCAGGCATTGTTGAATACCAGCGGAGTACAGGGCGCGAGCGCAGAAACGGTGGACTACGCCAAGGAAGCTCAGAGCGGCACCGTGCTGGGTCACAAGGCGGTCTATATCAACTTTGCGAGCGGATCAGACCAACCGTTGCCGGACAGTATTCCCACGCTGAATGAACTGAAGGATTCGCTGGCAATCAATTCTCAGTTGGCGCTCCAGATCGACGGCTATACCGACAACGCAGGCAGCGATGCCGTCAATGTGCCGCTAAGCGAGAAGAGGGCTCAGGCCGTGAAGAGTTACTTCCAGCGAGTAGCTCCTCTAAGTTTCCCGAACTCTCGCTTCAAACAAGTGTCGGGCCACGGTTCAGAGAGCCCGATCGCCTCGAATGCGTCGACCGGAGGCAAGGCTCTTAACCGCCGCGTCGAGATAACTCAGATCGGTCAATAGCTCTCATCCACCCGGGGAGGCGCAAGCCTCCCTCAACCTTTAGACCCATGCGTGAACCATGAATCATGCGGTTGCTGTATTTTCGCCGAATGCGGTTCTGAACAAGAACGCTGTCCGTGCACTGATTGTCACGCAAGTCGTCATTGTGGCCTTGCTGTGGGTCTTCAGTCCATCCTTGCTGCTTCCCAAACCAGGTGAGGTGTTCGGTGCACTTGGAGACTTGTGGGAACAGGGACTCGGAGCTGAACTGATCACGAGTTTTGGCTTGAACGTTCAGGCCATCGCCGTAGCCACTGTCGTTTCATTGCTGCTTGCCTATGCGACGGTCATGCCTTTCTTCCGTCCCCTGGTGGCGCTGCTTAGCAAACTGCGCTTTCTTTCTCTGGTCGGATTGACATTCTTCTTCACGCTCATGGCCAGGAGCGGGCATCAATTGAAACTGTCGCTGCTGGTTTTCTCTGTTTCGGTATTTTTTGTGACCGGAATGGCGGACGTGATCAACAGCATTCCGAAAGAAATGTTCGACTTGGCGCGCACTCTCCGCATGGGTGAGTGGCGCGTTGTTTGGGAAGTCATTGTTCTTGGCCAGATTGACCAGGTCTTTGACGTACTTCGGCAGAACGCGGCAATCGGCTGGATGATGCTGACCATGGTAGAAGGCATAGTCCGCTCCGAAGGTGGGGTGGGGACCGTTCTGCTGGATGAGAATCATCACTTCCGCCTGGCAGCGGTGTTTGCCATCCAATTGACGATTCTCGCTCTTGGCTTGCTTCAGGATTACGGCATCGGACTCGCCAAGAGTCTTCTATGTCCTTATGCCGCGTTGACGTTGGAGCGCAAATAATGGGAGCCACCTCGTACAACCTAGGCAAGACGCTATTGAAGATCGACAACGTATCTCTTCAGTATGATGACCGCCCCGTGCTGAGCGGTGTCACCGCGGAAGTGCAAGATATCATTGTGCCGGGCAGGGTGCAGGGTCAGGTTGTAGGCATTCTCGGTCCCTCGGGCTGCGGCAAAACTACCTTGTTCCGCATAATCGCAGGGCTGAACGCACCCACGTCGGGCCGCGTATCGGTCAATGGTTTCGACCGCCCGGTAAGAGCCGGTGAAGTGGGTGTTGTGGCGCAAAGCTATCCTTTGTTTGAGCACCGCACGGTTCTCGGAAACTTGATGCTGGGTGCTAGGAAGAAAGAAAAGGACACGAAGATAGCCCATGACAAAGTCATGGAAATGCTGAAGGAGTTCGGACTCGAAGACAAGTACAGTCTTTATCCCGCGCAGCTATCGGGCGGTCAGCGGCAAAGATGCGCCATTATTCAGCAGATACTGTGCAGCGAACATTTCCTTTTGATGGACGAGCCGTTCTCTGGCCTTGACTTGATCATGCTGGAGAAAACCTGCGAGCTGATCGCCAAGGTCGCCGACATGGATGATCTGAACACTATCATCGTGGTCACCCACGACGTGACTGCCGCGTGTTCGGTGGCTGATCATCTGTGGCTCATGGGACATGGTCCCAACGAGGATGGACACTCTCTTCCCGGTTCCCGGATTGTGAAGCAGTATAACCTGATCGATCGAGATCTATGCTGGCAGCCGGGCATTATCACCACAGCGCCATTCACCAATTTCGTGCGTGAAGTAAAGGAAGAATTCAGGAGGTTGTAATTGAGCGACAAAAAAGAAATTGAACTTCTCGTCTGTAAATGCAAGTCATGCACACATTGGGAAATCGGAAAGGAAGTCCTGATTTGCAAAACCTGCGGTCTCACGCTGCCCGCAAAGATTACCCTTAGCGATCACGATATGCTCCACTGGCAAAAGCACGAGCGCTAGCCTGGGCGGGGATGAGTTTGTGTTAGAGAAAATCTCTTGGATTGACGTCACGATGAAGTCAGCATTTCCTTCTTCCGCGCAGAGGCAGAAAGGTGGTTGGTTCTGTTGATGACGATCACCAACACGCCTCTCTCATATTTCCCATAGCTCCCGCGACTCAGTGCCCCATATTGCTCCACGCCAGGGTAGATTGCTTTATTGAATCTGGGACTCAAGAATACCCCAAAGTGCATAACTATGAAACCAGTGCAACTGGGCATACGGCAGAACTGTGATAAACCGCCTCAAGCATCGGCTAACATGATTCCAACGCGCAAGGCAAAACAAGAGAGCCTTCCCTGGTGAGTTCAGGGTATGTCATCAAGAATTAGCTAGTCCTCAGTGAAGGATATCTGCACTGATGACCTCAGTGTGACTTGAAGAGATCAGGGAACTGGTAAGACAGAAGTTTGCCAATCGACTGGAAGCTCACCACTGACGAGTTCTGGGAATCATGCTAACCTCGCCAGGATCTAGCTTGGCTTCGAAGGTGCTTGTTTTCCGGTTACGTCCTTGACCCCTTCTCCGGTCTTCTCCGCCCCCTTCTTGACGCCCTTCGCGGCGTCTTTGGCAACCACCTTGGTCCCGTGACCTGCACTCTTGACGCCAGACTTCGTCGCATTTCCCACTTTCTTTCCAGCTTGCTTGACGACATGTCCGGTTTCGGTTGCTCCCTTGTCTACATCGTGAGCAGCATCTTGGCCAAATGCCATGCCAAGACAGAGAACTACTAATGCGGGAATCGCTGCAACTCGCGGTGATTTCATTGTTTCTCCTTATGCCATCTATTGGCCTATCCGGAGTGGAACGCACTTCGGCGGGCGAATGGTGCTATCGTAGCAACCCATCGCACTTCCATAAATTACATATTCCTTGTAGTCGGGTGGAAGCGACAGTTCAGCCAGCATACTCAATTCGATTCTCGCTGGCTTCTTTCTTCTGGTGATTGGAGATGCCTGACGGAAATGTGTGGTATCCACACAATAGAGAAGTTGCTACCTCCGCTGGATCGCGGCATCATACCCAAAAATGAATTCGGTGAACGCCTAGTCCCGCTTGGATGGGATTCCCGGCGCTACCAGAAACATGTAATGGCGCTACCTCGACACGCTCCTTACGATGGAGCCGAGTTGCTTCTATGTTCTCTAAGATTGCGGTCGCCTTGAATGAACTACCTGAGTCGCAGCGCGCTTTGAGTGCGGCGATTGAACTTGCGGGCCTATGCAATGCAGAGCTAGCGACGGTTTCTATCTTGGGAGATCTTCCTGCTTTCAGCTCGTTCTCAGTTGTTGTTGATCCAGGAGCTCCCGGCGCAATGATGGAGGAACGACAGAACCGTCACAAGGAAATGCACGAGAAGGCAGCCAACCTGGCGCTGAAACTGGGTGTTCATTCACAAGGCTCGATTGTAGTAGGTAACGAGGTGCATGCGATTCTCCGCTTTTTGAAAGAGCAGAAAGCAGATTTACTCGTCGTTGGGTTGCATCAACACGACTTATATCTGTCCCGTCTTTGGAACTCCGTGTATGACCTCGCTCAGGAAGCTACCTGCAGCGTGCTCGGAGTGCACTGAGTGAGGACTCAAATGAGCATGGCTCAAACGCATGAATCTTGGCGGGACCGGGAGGCTTAGGCATGAGCAAAAAATCGTGGATTATTCCATTGATCGTACTGGTCGCTGCTGCGGGCCTTCTCTTCGGTATCGCCGGACACTGGACGGGTTGGCAAGGGAATCGCCCCGACCAGCAGACGGACGATGCCTACCTGAAGGCCGATATGACGCCCTTGAGTACAAGGGTTTCCGGCACCGTTAGAAGGGTCAGTGTCGGTGATTATCAAAACGTCAAGGCAGGCCAGACGCTGATCGAACTTGATGACGACGACTACCAGGCGAATTTGAAGCAGGCCAAAGCGGCCCTGGCTGGCTCCGAAGCCGCCCTCGAAGATAATCAGGCAGCCAAGAAAATACAGGATACTCAGATTCAAGCAGCAGACGCCGGAGTTGTTCAGGCACAGGCCGCAATTAATGCCGCAAAGGCCGGTGTCGCCGCGATTTCTCCTGATCTCGACAGAGCTCGAACCGAGTTGCATCGGCAGCAAGCGTTGTTCGATACGAAGGCCGCAACTCACCAACAGTTGGAAGCGGCCACAGCTCAGGAAGGACAGCTAAGCGGCCAGCTTGAGGCGCGCAAAGCGGACCTCGCGCGCGCCGAGGGCGCCCTCGCCACAAGTCAGAGTCAACTTGAAGCCGCCAAACGCCAGCGAGAAGCGCTCAACACAAAGGATGATGTTTACAAAGCAGACATTGACGCCAAGAAGGCCGCGATTGTCGTGGCACAGGTCAATCTGGCCTACACCCACATTGCGGCCCCCGCTGATGGAACGGTGGGAGAGCGTCACGTTCTTGCCGGTCAGTTGGTTGCTCCAGGCACGCAGACGATCGATTTGGTACAAAGCGACGTTTGGGTTCAAGCCAATTTCAAAGAGACCCAACTCACTAACATGCGAGTTGGAGATTCGGCGGACGTTCGGATTGATACGTTTCCGAATAGGGTTTTTCACGGCAAGGTCGAACAACTGTCGCCCGCAAGCGGTTCACAGTTCGCACTTTTGCCCCCCGACAACGCAACTGGAAACTTCACAAAGGTTGTTCAGAGAGTGCCCGTCAAGATTGTGTTCTTCCCAGGGCAGCCCTATCTCGACCGCTTGCGGCCGGGCTTCTCAGCAGTTGTCATCGTTCATACCACGAAGGCTGGGGATCGATCGGGTGGTGATCAATGACAGGTCCTGACGCAAAGACACCTGACGCTCACCCTACGCTGACAACGCACCCATTGCTCGGGGTTGCTGGCGTGCTGCTGGGCGCAATGATCGCGACATGCACAGGGCGGTTGATGAGCGTGGGTCTGGTCGACATCCGAGGAGCGTTGCATCTTGGCGTCGACGAAGCGTCCTGGATCAATACTTCGTTCAACGCTTCGTTGATGTTCATTGGTCCGTTTTCTGTCTATCTGGGAGGGCTTCTCGGGCCGAGGCGCGTACTCTTGGCCTGCGCATGGATCTTTACGGCAGTGAGTTTTCTGATCCCCTTTTGTCATTCGGTTGGCGTGGTGATCATCCTGCTTATCCTTGCCGGCCTTAGCGCGGGCACGTTCTACCCGCTGACCCTGTCTTTCGTATTGCGTAGTTTGCCCATGCGCTATGTTCTGCTGGGGATCGCGATGTATGCGACGGACATCATCTTCACGACAGATATGGCGCAGGCATGGGAGTCTTTCTTCATTGAGCACCTCTCATGGCGTTGGATCTTCTGGAACGGGACAGTGTTGACTCCGCTGATGATCGTCCTGATCCACTTTGGCATTCCATGGCAACCGCTACCAAAGCCCCAGCCTGGGCATCCTGCTCCGAATTGGAGAGGCTTCCTGTACGCGAGCTTCGGAGCCGCTCTCCTTTATATTGCGCTCGACCAGGGACAGCGTCTGGATTGGTATCGCTCCTCGCTCATTATTGGGTTGACGGCCTCGGGCGTGCTGCTTGTACTCGCGGCGTTGATACGACACTTCCTGCTGCCGAATCCGCTAGTTCATTACCAGTTCCTCATCCGCAGAAACACACTGCTGCTGGCTCTTGTTCTGATCAGTTTTCGTTTCGTGATGCTGGCTACCGTAGTTGTGATCCCGAACTTTCTGGGTTCTGTTCGCGGGTTCCTTCCTTTGCAAGAGGCACCGGTGCTGATCTGGGTCGCTCTTCCCCAATTTGTGCTTGGCGTGGCTGCAATGTCATTGATGCGCACAATCGATCCTCGTCTGATCCTTACAGCGGGCTTCGGCATGGTCGGGATTGCATGTCTGCTCGACGCGCGAGTCACCTCAGTGTGGGCCGGTCCCAACTTCGGGCTGGCTCAAGCTGTGATGGCCATCGGACTTGCACTGGCTTTCAACTCGATGGTTGGCTCTATTGTGTTGGAGGTTCTAGACACTGGGGCATTGACTCGCCCCGCAGATGTGTTGACATTCGCTGGCTTCTTCCAGACCGTCCGGTTGTTTGGTGGCGAGTTGGGAGGGGTCTTTATGGGACACTTCATCGCTGTTCGAGAGGAGTTTCACTCGAACATGCTTGGCCTGAACGTTCAACTTGGAAACATCCTTACGGCACACAGACTGTTTGGGCTTGGACATGCGTTTGCTTCGCATTCGACGGGCCCTACTGCGATTGGCCGCGGCGCGGAAGTTCTGGGATTGCAAGTTCGGCAACAAGCCTTTACCCTGGCGATCTCCGACAGCTTTCTTCTTGTGGCTGCAAGCTGCGTTGCATGTCTCGTCGTGGTTGCTTTCATGTCAACGGTGCCAACTCAGTATCGACAGGTCACTGCTGCCCCAGCGGAGGCCAAATGAAAAACACACTCCATAAATGGGGAAAGGTTACGATGTCCGCCTCCATCGCACAGTGGGCGCTTCGTTCAGCGGCACGGTCTTTCTTGCTTCTATCACTATTAGACTCGACATTCTGCATGCGAGCTATTGCACAACAACCCGCTCCGACTCCGATGCGATTAACACTGGATCAGGCCATCGATCTTGCTCTGAAGCAGAATCATTCTGTTCGTCTACGCTCTCTTTCTGTAGAGCAAATGCAAAGTAAGAGGGACGAGGCGCGGTCCAACTACTTGCCTCAAATCAAGGCGAGTGGCAGCGTACTCCACATAACCGAACTCGAAGGCATCGCAATACCGGCAGGGGCATTTGGGAACTATTCTTCGACCGGGCCGGTACCATCGAAGCCGCTGGTTATCGATCAAGGCTCGGGTACCGGGTATATAGGAGGAGTGGGATTGGAGCAGCCTCTCACCCAGCTGTTCCGCATCCACCAGGCCAATGTTGCGGCAAAGGAGGATGTTCTCGTCGCGAAAACGCAGCTTGATCAGACGCAGGACGCGATTGCGCTGCAAGTCCGCCAACTGTACTACAACATTTTGATCAATAAACAGAAGTTCGAGGCCTCTCAGGATCAGTTATCCGCCGCTCAGGTCAAAGATGAAGAAACTCATAGCGACGTAGAGCGGGGCAACGCCCTGGAAGTAACGGCTCTGCAGAGTAAAGCCAGCATCCTGCATGCGCAACAGGAGACTCTGACCTTGCGGCTGCAAGGGAGTGATTTACGGCGTCAGCTCGCCGACACTCTTGGGCTTCCGGTGAACACTCCGCTTGATCTCGACCTCGGAGCAGCTGCAGCTCAGCTCGACATTCCACCTCGAGCTGACGCAGTCCGGATTGCACTCGACCAGAACCAGGATCTCAAAGTTGCCTGGCAGACGCTGGTAAAGGCGCAAGCCGGACTGGCGGCGGCCAAGGATGCCTACATCCCAGATGTTACGGCGCTTTCCCGCTACAACTACCAAAGTGGCGTGCCATTTTTCGAGCATAATTTCGGATCGTTCGGATTCTCGCTCAACTACGACCTCTTCGATGGTGGGCGTCGCGAAGCGCAAGTTCGGGATGCGCGAAGCGAAGTGCGATCTGCAGAGGTCGCGGTGGACAAGCTCCGGTCCGAGATCGAGGTGCAGATACAAGGCATTTACGACAGAATCGATGAACTTAAGCAAATGGTTGATGTCGCAGAACAAGCTGTAAAGGTCCGAACAGAGGCGGCCCGGCTCGCGGATCGGCAGTTCGAACAGACTGAGGCGCTTAGCTCTGCCCGAAGTCAGGCACACGCGGACTTGGCCAGCGCAACGGCATCGCTGTTAGAGGCAAACTGTGGTCTCTCCCTTGCTGAGGCTGATTTGAAGAGAGCTGTCGGCCAGATGCCGCGATAGATCATGATTCACGCGCGACATTATTCGTGCACGAAGGTAGGTAAGATTTCCATGGATAGCACACTGACCAGTGTCTTGGCCGCGCTCAGCGGCTCCGTCATTGGCGCTTCAACCCCGGTTATCAGTAACTTCGTCATTCAACGGAGTGCGACACAGCGTGAGCTTACTAATCGGGAAATTGCTCAGCGTGAGGAACTCTACTCGGAATTCATACGCCAGGGAACTGGATGTTACGCAAAAGCGCTTTCGCACAGTTTGGACAACCTCGACGAGATTGTGGCGATGTATGCATTGGTAAATCGAATCAGACTCTTCGCATCTCACAGCGTGCTAAACGCTGCCGAGGCGTTTGTAAAAAAGCTGGTTGCGAGGTACGGCGAGGAGAACATGACCATCGAACAAATGAAATCGGTGGCTCTGGAACAACACGCGGACCCTCTGAGTGATTTCGCGCTCAAATGTCGAGCTGAACTTCACGAGGTTTACGCGCGAGGGAGTTGGAGAGGGAAGTAGTTCTCACAGGGCAAACGGTCAGTCCATCGATGAGAAGTCAGGATTGGAGATAGCGCGTGCGATGGCTCAGTAGGTTGTTCGAGTTTGTCGGAAAGACAGGGCTCTTCAGTCTGAAGGTCGTGTTTGATTCGCTGAGGCCTCCGTTCGAGTTTACGCAGATATCGCGACAACTCGCAGAAGTGGGAAACAAGTCGCTGGCCCTCGTGGTCGTGTCTGGCTTTGCTCTGGGAGCTGTCATGACGCTGCATACCAGGAGCACCCTCGTGACGTTTGGCGCCACGGCGATGATACCAGCCGTCCAGGCAGTCTCATTCTTTGTCGAGATTGGTCCTCTGGTGGCGGGGCTCTTACTTGCAGGTCGAGTTGGCTCGGGGATCGGTGCCGTCCTAGCGAACATGAGAGCCTCCGAGCAGATCGACGCGATTGAATCGCTGTCGATTGACTCATTCAAATTCTTGGTGGTTCCTCGGGTTCTGGCCTGCGTGATTGCGCTTCCATTTCTGACACTCTTCATGGACTTCTCCGGGCTACTGGGAGGCTTCTTATCAGAAGAACTTTCCTCTCACATTGCACCTGCTCTTTACCTCAACCGCGCATTTGATTTTCTCCAGTGGTCAAACTTCATTGCTCCAACCCTCAAAACCGCTGTATTTGGTTTCATTATCGGATCTGTATCTTCCTATTTTGGCTATACGACGGATAAGGGAGCGCAGGGTGTCGGCGAGGCTGCCACGAATAGCGTTGTTGTTTCGTCTCTGCTCATCATTGTTGCGGACGTATTGTTGATTAAGTGCATCTTCTTCCTCTTCCCGGACACAGCCATATGATCGCAAACCAGAGCATCGCAGTGGAATTCAAGAGCGTGATGAAGTCGTTTGGGACGAAACGCGTGCTGAATAACGTGTCCTTCCAAATCGGGCAGGGCCAGGCCTTGTGTTTGCTCGGTCGCAGTGGTACCGGCAAGAGTGTCACTCTCAAACTGATTATGGCTCTCATGCGTCCCGACTCCGGCGAAGTCTGGGTTGATCAGGACAATGTCGTTAGCATGGGGGAACAGCAACTGTCTCGCGTGCGCAAAAAGCTCGGATACCTTTTTCAAGATGCCGCCCTCTTCGACTCTCTCACACTCTATGAGAATCTGGCTTTGCCGCTCAGCCGGCTGACAAAAAAATCCAAGGATGAGATCGACGAAGTAGTTC
>JBAWCO010000961.1:0-1637 GCA_049590315.1 Occallatibacter sp.
GCTTAGACACACTCATCAAGTGTCCACTTAAAACAAGTGGACACTTCCGCCTTAGACGCTGCCACCCGGTCAAGATGGGAACTTCGAACGCTTACGCTATTTCGCTACTTGTTTAGTCACATATTGATTTATAAATCTAGGGAACCTCTGATTAAGTCATCCACCTTCACGGTGATTGCATCGAATGGTTAGCAGGTGGAGAGTGCGATGCGGCAGATAACATTTGCGAATCAGGCGAGTTTTGAAAAGTATGCGCGGCCCAGCCGCCGGGAGCAGTTTCTCAGCACGATGGAGTCGGTTGTTCCATGGACAGAGTTGGAATCGCTGATCGAGCCGTATTATCCCAAGGCTGGCAACGGTCGCCAACCCATAGGTTTGTCCATCATGCTGCGGATTTACTTTCTGCAGCACTGGTTCAACCTGTCGGACCCCGGCGCCGAGGACGCGTTGTATGAGTCTGCGGTGCTGCGCCGCTTTGCTGGCGTCGATCTGGGCCGCGCTGCTGCGCCCGATGAGACGACCATCCTGAACTTTCGCCATCTTCTGGAGCAGCATGAATTATGCGGCAAGATTTTGGACACGGTAAATCTCTATCTGGCGAGTAAGGGATTTCGTATCTCCACCGGCACGATCGTCGATGCCACCATTATCGCGGCACCCTCGTCTACCAAGAACAGCAAGAAGGAACGCGACCCAGAGATGCATCAAACACGCAAAGGCAACCAGTGGTTTTTCGGCGCCAAGGCGCATATCGGCGTGGATAGTAAAGAGGGCATCGTGCACTCGGTGTGTACCTCAGCTGCCTCGGTCTCGGACGTGCATATGTTACCTGACTTATTGCACGGCGCAGAGAAGAAGGTGTGGGGCGATGCTGGCTACCAAGGGCAAACCGAGGCCATCCATGCCGCTGCTCCAGACGCGCAGGATATGACTTCGCGACGTGCGAAATACAAGGGTGGTGTCGACGAAGAGGAGCGGCGCAAGAACCGCACCAAGGCAAGAGTGCGCTCGAAGGTTGAGTGGCCCTTCCGCATCTTGAAGCGCATCTTCGGATTTACCAAGGTGCGCTATCGCGGCTTGAAGAAGAATCACGAATGGTTGCTGACGGCCTTCGCCTTGGTCAATCTTTACCAACACCGCAGGCGACTGATTCCGCAGTTGGCCCCGTTGAGGGCGTAGTGTCTCCAGAGGCCGGAAAACGGCCCCTGGAGAAGAAAACCTCGACGCGTAAAGCGCACCTACTGGTGAATTGCCGCTGAGAGACGTAATCGCTCCAAGAAAACAGCCTTCAAATTTTTAACACGGAAAATATTGGGACCTGATCAGAGGTTCCATAACGGAACTCCGTCGAAACCGGTAACGGTTCTAGCGGGGATTCGCAATAGATTTCCCCAATCAAAGGTGACTTATGTTCAGGGTAGCGGACTCATTGGAACAGTGACAAGAGTGATTCCAGCGAGCGATCTTTGTACCGATAACTCATGTGGAAAACATGGTCTTGCAGCAGAGTATTTTGATGGTACCGGGCTAAATGGCAAACCCGCGATGAGTCGGATCGATCAGACGGTGGACTTTGCCTGGGGATTTTCCGGTGTGACTCCCCAACTGGCCAAGAACTACTCCGTGCGGTGGACCGG
>JBAWCO010000962.1:0-10624 GCA_049590315.1 Occallatibacter sp.
GCGCGTAACTGAGGTGCCCGTGGCCGGATGCGCAGGCTGAACACTGCTTTCGAATACAGGGGCTCTTTCGCAAAGACAATGAGCCTAACGCAATCGGCCAGAACCCTTCAACGCCATCGAGGAACCACCGTTTGAGTTCATCGAGCAACTCTTGTTTCGACTTACGCACATGTGCAATATAGCACATGTTCATAATCGAATCGCAAGTACCTTTTTAGAGAAATGTAGCCATGCTGTTACCTCGAGAGATACCGGGCGCCCTTCGGCCAGTTAGGGCGCTCCGCACTTACTGTCACTTTATGCCGACATTTCAGACTCACTGACAACTTATGGTTCACAACGGTCTTGCAGGGCGACAAAGATGCAGCGGTTTCAAAGGGGTTAGTGGAGGGGAACTGTCATCATATGCTTCAAAATGCTGTCATCATATGCGTCAAGTCACATCATTCCTCATGCTGCCGCGGGCGCCTCCATATACGCAGACATGCGGTTGAAGATGTCGTCGGCATTTGGCCCTTGAGCAGGTTCTGCCGTTTCGCGGCTCTGCAACAGGCCATCCATTTCGGCGACGATGTTGGCGGCATCGGCGGCCGTCGTGACGCGCAGCAAGTCATGCTTCTTGAGATCCTGAGCGGAGTAGTTGCAGAGGCGCTCTTTGACCTGCTCTGCAAAGCGGTTGAGGTCTGTGTCGCCGTTCACGTTAAGCCGCGGCAGGATCTCCACCAGGTCCAGAACATTGGTGACCAGCGAACCGTGGAAGCGCGACTCCGGTTCGTTCAGTCGGTCAACCATGTGGGCGACCACCTCGCGCAGTCGCTTCCAGAGGTCTTCAGTTCCGCGCATCAGCGACTCGCGGACGTTGGCATCGATCTCGCGCGAGACCCGCGCCTGTTCCTCAGCCGACATCTGGACACGGAAGTCAGCGCCAGACGGGATGGGCAGAACTTCAAGCTTGACCCCGAACTTTTTCCTCAGCTTTTCCACAGCCGGGTAGTCTTCCTCACGGAAGAGCCCGTTCAACTCCGGCTTTACCTGCTCGATGTACTGGGGATAGACGCCAAGAAAGCTCTCGACGCCCTGTTCAAATCCGGCCTCGAACTCGCGCATCCGCGCCATGAGATCGAAGTAGAAGTTCGCCGGCAGGAGCCGGAACCCCTCGTCGGACCAGGGAAGGGTGATCTTGTAGAAGTGCTGCCGGATCTGCCCGGCCAGCGTGCGTAGCTCATCCAGTTTGTCCGCTCCGCGCAGAAGCTGCTTGTTATAGCGGCCCGCACCCCGGTGCGCCCCATGTTGATCCGCGACATCGCGGCTGACCTTGCGATCGTGTTTGACGGCCGTCCAGATGCTGATGTGGACGGCGGCGAGCATTGCACGTTCGGTAATCATTGAAGGACCTCCCGGTATTCCACTCCGAAGCGAACGAACTCCGGCGTGTGGGTTATGGCGGTGTCCCGCGCCGCCGCATCGCGCATGGCCATCACCCGCATCTCAGTTGGCATCCGGTCGAGATACGCGATTCCTCTCCCTACCGAGGTGTCGCTCAAGGCCCTGCCCAGGGCGGTAGCAATGGCGATTTGCGCGGAAGGCTCAGTGGGAAGCGGCGCCGTCGTGGGGTTCAGAAGGATTTCGTCGATCGAAGGCAACTGGCGAAACAGCCGAATGAAAGCGACAAGTTCCGATGCCGCTGCCGGCCCCACCGTTCCATCCAGGAGCTGCGCCTCAAACTCGCTGGCCCCCGAGAGAAACTGCGTCTTCTGACGACGGGCGATGCCGCAGAGCACCTGTGAGGCCATCTCCCAGGAACGCGGAGTGGGCCAGGCGTTGGCGTCTGAGGTCGTGTCGGCCGTGTGCAGAAGTTCTGGCTTGAAGCGGAGGAAGGCGATGATCTCGGGGCGGACCTGAGCCTTGACCGCCCACTTGCACCAGTCGTCGAGATCCGGTTCAAGGTCCAGATGCACAAACCGGTTGCGAAGCGGTCGTGGCATTGCGAAATGGACTCCACGCTCCGATGCCGGATTGCCGGCGGCGATGACAACCCAGCCATCGGGGAGCACATACTCGCCGAGCTTTCTGTCGAGCACCAACTGATAGCAGCCCGCTTGGGTCATCTGCGGCGCAGAGGTCAGCTCATCGAGAAAGAGAATGCCTTTGCCTATAGTGGGGAGGAACTTGGGCGGCACCCATTCGGTCTGGTCCTCTGCAATTCGCGGCAGGCCGCGCAGATCGACTGGATCGAGTTGTACGGCCCGCACGTCAAGAAAGTCGTAGTCGAGGTCGTTGGCGACCTGAGCAACGATCTGCGACTTTCCGACCCCGCATGCGCCCCAGATGTGCAGAGGCACACGTTCGCTTATCAGCGCATGAAGCGCCTCATAGAGCTTCGATGGTTTCATGGATAGTCCTCGGTTGGTTTGAAATGTGCGGGAATGAGCTTGTGGTCAAGTACGATAACGGGCTGGAATTGGCTGAGCTTCCGGATCGGACGATCCTCCCGGAACGCAAGATTTGAACACCAGATCGGCTAGATGAGCGCCTCAGCCTGAGGTCAACAATTGAAATGAAAGCCTATACCAATCCGCGTATTGGTATAGGCTGCCCCACATTCTCCAATTGACGGGTGTGGCTCCGGGATTCTCAGGATTCCTTCCAATAGATCTTCGAGCGGTGCATTATCGCGCTCAAAATGACGCTAAAAACCTCTTGCACAACGTTACACCTTATGGTGTAATACCCAATATGGATCGACTCTCTGACGTGCTGACAGCCATTTCCCACCCGGCTCGGCGAGCCATTATTGGGCAACTCGCAACGGGACCAGCTCGCTTCTTGGATATTGCGGATCGGCACGATACGGCTCTGAACGCAGTGACGAAGCACCTCAAAATGCTCGAACGAGCGGGGCTCATTGAGCGCGAAAAGCGAGGCCGCGAAGTCATCATTTCCTTTCGAGGAGAGCCGCTTCGGGAGGTAGCAGGGTGGGTGCACGACTACGAACGGTTCTGGATTGAACGCCTTGATCAGTTTGAACAGCACTTTCGCGACAAGAAGAAGGAGAAGAAGAAATGAAAGCAGCCACCGACACTATTGAATTGACATTTGAACGCACCATCCCCGCTTCTCCGACTCAGGTCTTTGAAGGCTGGTTAAGCCCAAAGGTCTCGGGCACGCCATGGAATATTGCTGAGAAGCTCAGTCTTGACCCGAAGATCGACGGCTTCTTCTATCTGCACGTCAAAGGGATCTCGCACTATGGGCGATTTACCGAAGTGGAGAGTCCGTCCCGAATTCGGCACACATGGGTGTCTCCGAACACCTTGGGCCTGGAGTCGATAGTCACTCTGACATTCAAGAAACAAGGTGCAGACACAATCATGACCCTCGCGCATTCCGGCCTCCCGGACACTCCGGAGGGACGAAAGCACGAGCAAGGTTGGAATTACTTTCTGAATACATTCCCTGAGCAGTTTGGCAAAGCCTCACGAGAGGAGAAATAGCCCATGAACACGCTCAACAGTGCCACCATCGACAAGCAGGGATACGCGCCCGTCAATGGCCTGAGCATGTATTACGAAATCGAGGGAACCGGCGATCCGCTCGTTTTCATTCCGCCGGCGTTCGGGTTCGCTGGGATGAAAACAATTCCCGTGCTTGTTCAGAGCCGAGCGGTCATCACGGTAGATCTCCAGGGACACGGTCGGACTGCCGACATCCCAGAGCGCCCACTTACCCTCCAGCAGCACGCGAAAGACGTGATCGCTTTATTGAAACATCTTGGAATCTCGAAGGCAGACTTCTTTGGCGAAAGTTACGGCGGAGCCATAACGACCATCATCGCAGTTCACAACCCTGAGCTTGTCAGACGTGTCGCAACCTATGGAACAACGTTCGGTCCATCGCAGGTCGCCGTAGACCCGGAAATGCTGCGATTCAGCGTTCCGCCTTCTCCTGACTCTAGGAGCTTCCTCTTTCAAAGAGAAAACTACAAGAAGGTGGCTCCCGATCCCGATTACTGGCCCACGTTCTGGGGCAAAATAGTCGACCTTAAATGGGATGGATTCTCGCTTGAAGAACTGGCCTCGATTAAAACGCCGGTGCTCATCGCAGTTGGAGACCATGATTTTGTTCGCCTTGAACACGCCGTTGAGACCTTCAGGCTTATCCCGAATGCCGAACTCGCCGTGATACCGGATGCCGGCCACTACGCATTGTTTTCAGAACAAGAGAGAGTGATCCCAGTGGTTGAGCGTTTCTTGAACAAGCCCGACACAGGAATCCCGATTGGGACGGCGGAAACGGGCTATCACCCAGGTGAAACCAGATAATCGAAGAAAAAAGAGAAGAAGGTGAAGAAGAAATGACGACGACATTCGCAAAGACCGTGGAGATCACAGTTGAACGGACAATCCCTGCACCTCCGAGCGAGGTTTTCGATGCGTGGCTTGATCCAAACGTACCGGGCACTCTCTGGCATGAGCATGACAAGCTGATCTTCGATCCGAAGGTGGACCGGCTCTGGTACTTGTTCACCTTAGCGCATGGGCGCAATGGTACGCCCCACTACGGAAGGTTCGTGGAATTGAATCGGCCACGTCTGATTCAGCATTCATGGGTGTCCCCGCATACCCTCGGAGAGGAATCGATAGTTACTGTCACATTCGAAAAGAAGAAAGAAGGCACCCGCTTGATTCTTCTGCATTCCGGCCTACCGGGTGAAGCCATGGCGAAGTTGCACGAAGAGGGTTGGAATTCCATTCTTGATCGGTTCACCAATACTTGCGTCAGTGAATCACATCGCTGGAAGTAAACGACTGACGGCCTTTTGAACGGAACGAAACGCTAATTGAAATCAAGAAACGGAGTGATGATGGCGACGGCGACTTTGGAAAAACTTTGGTTCGTGTGCGCGCCGTTCAGGCTTTGCATTGCCCTCGCGGCTGTCATGGTCGCCACTAGCCCCGCTCTAGAAGCCAGAGTTGCACGGACCGGTACGGCGAAGAACATCGTACTTGTGCATGGCACCCACGAAGATGGTTCGGCATGGCGCGGCGTCTATAACATTCTGAAGAAGGACGGATTCCATGTGAGCGTCGTCCAGCAGCCTCTTACGGGCCTATCCGACGATGTCGCCGCTACGCAACGCGTCATCGACCAGCAAGACGGAGCGGTCATACTCGTCGGTCATAGCTATGGTGGCACTGTCATCACGGTAGCCGGCGCCGATCCGAAGGTGCGGGCGCTGGTCTACGTAGCGGCAATGCAGCCCGACGTGGGTGAATCGACTAACCAGCTCGTCGCGTCGATGCCGGGACAAGTACCGGGCAGCGATATGAGGGTGACCAAGGATGCCTTCATCTTCATCGACCCTGACAAGTTTGCCGCCGACGTTGGAACCGATCTGCCCCCTGCGGAAGCGGAATACATGGCGAACTCGCAGATGCCGGTTGCGGCAGCCTCATTCGGCGTGCCAGTAACGGTCGCCGCATGGCACGATAAGCCCAGCTACGGAATAGTCGCCACGGAAGACCGCGTGCTCAATCCCAGGCTTGCGCGATGGATGTACAAGCGCTCAGGAGCGAAGATAACTGAGATAAAAGCCAACCACCTGGTCAATGTCTCCCAGCCCCGCGCGGTCGCCAGAGTTATCGAAACGGCGGCCCGTTCCGCTGGAGAAAATCAATCAAGTGGGCATTGAGGAGTCGCCCGATGGCATCTACATGCCATTAATCGAGAGGGAAAAGCTCGTATTCTGGTTGACAGCCGGCACAAGAGGAAGCGGTGCGGATGTCGGTGACTCCCTTGAATGTCGCTTCTACGAGGAAGAAGCACCGCGAGTACCTGCTCGTGTCATGCGGAGTTATTTTCCTCGAACTCTAGGGCACCTGAGCTGCCCAGGATTCGTATCCGATCTTCAGTTGCGGCACTGCCGCCGCCACGCGAGCAGGTTCAGGTAACGCGCTCATGTGGCCTTCCTCCCCCTTCCTTTAACTGGGAAGGGGGTTCCTTTTTGCTATGAGCAGAGACGGTAACCGCGTCAATCCGCATTGGAAGAGGTCGTTCGCTGTAAAGTCAAATTCCTCTGAAGCGACTGCGGGATCTTCTGAGCTACCTTGGGGACGAATAGGATCATCCCTTGCCTAGCTCGGGTTGGCTGCACTCTATAAGCATTTCTTCTGAACGTTTGCTTTGCTGGATTCTTGATGTTCAGCCATCGTTGTTCTTTCCCGGCCTGAACGATCGGAGTTCGATGAAAACAGTCGCCCAAGAACGGAAGGGCTAACGGGACTCGGATTCGCACTTACGCGGCCTCGTCCGAGTCGTCGATTTCATCCACAGGCTCATCTTCGGCGATTTCGGCAAGAATCTGTTCATCTTCATCCGTATCCGATGCGGGAACGAGAGCCGCCGCTGGCCTCGGTCCAATGTCAAAGAGGCTGGCATTGCGCACAGGCTCCTGTCTCCTGGGCTCGGCGGGCTTGGGTGCCGCGACCACTGGCTTCTGTGTCTCAGCCGCCGCTGGCTCGGTCGGGACCGGCGCAGTCTTCGGTGCCACCTTCGAACGGGCCTCCACCTTCGCAGCCTTGGCTGCCGCCGCCATCTGCAGCTTGGCAGATTCGAGCGTGTTCTTCAGTTCGAGGTGGGCTCCAACAAACTGGACCAGCGCGGAAGGCAGTTCGGCGTCCAGTTCCTCCGCCCTGCCAGCCACACTGAGCGGAGTGGTAAGCGCATCGTTTTCGCTTTCGTTGAGCTTGCGCGGAATGACGTTGACGCGGATAGTATCGTCCTCCAAACGCGTCAGGATCAGGACAACGGTCCTCTGCCGGAGCAGCGGACCCAGTTCTTTGAACATGGATACACCTTCCTGTGAGAAAGAAACTTTGGATTGGATTCCTATTGTTCTTTTTACCTGGCCAGCGAATGCTTGCGAGTACGCTTCTGGATGTTTTTCCAGAGATCGGGATCGACGCCCAATACACTCATGCGACCTGTTGAAGAATTGTAAAAAGCTCCGTGATGGGTGAGAGAGCCGTAGCGAAAGAGCCTCGCCAGCATGGCGAGTGCGCTTGTCGCCAACACCTGATTGATGAATGGCTCCTGCCGCTCTAGCGCCTCAGCCGCGCTGCAACTGGGCAGCGGGTCCTCGCCTGCTTCCGCATCCGCAATCTCCGGATAGAGCTCCGCCACGGTTCTCAGCCGGGCCGCGTTTCGGCGGTTTGCGGCGTTCAACGGCTGACCGAGCACATACTGGCCGCTGCTCGCGTTGTTGCCGAGGTCGAGCCAGTAGACGGTGCTGTCATTCGCTCGAGTGACCGCGGACAGGATGGCCTGCCGCGCCGCTCGCGTATCGACACAGCCGATAATCAGGTGAGGACCTGCCGAATTGGTTCTTAGCGAATCCTTGTGAAAGTGTTCAGGGTGGGCCTGCCACCTCAGCCCCCAGAAGAGATTGACGCGGTTGATCAAAACGACTGCCTTGTTCAGTCCGACATCGGCCGCGGCAAACGGCTGGCGGACGCAGTTGGTTTCAGTAACCTGATCCCCGTCCGCCAACATCACGTGGATACCTCCGGCATGGCCCCACACTTTCATCGCCTGGTGGAGATAGGGCAGGCCAAGCAGCATAGCGCTGCCATTGCCTCCGGCACCGACAATCACCACACGGAGAGGCTGCCCTCTGCGGCACAGAGATTTCGGAAGAGCGTGTTCAGTGATCATGACCTCGCCTCTTTCCAGACAAGAACTCCTCCACTGTTTCCGGTAACTCAATCAGCGAGTCAATGGGAAACTCTTCTTTGCCGGCCAGTTCCTTCCACAGTCCCTCGAAGCCCCCAGGATGGCGCGTAAGCCTCCCCACGTTGCCATGCGTAAACTCGCTTTCATAGAAGCTCTGTTCCCACTGGGGAATGGAGGCGACGGTGGAAGCATCGGGAGCCCGCATCGATCCAAGGCAGACGCTCCCTGTGTCGTATACATTCCAGTAGGGAGCCACACAAAGCTTGGTATCGGCCGCGGGCCGGCGATTCTCCTTGAGAGCCCGGATCGAGAGCGAGTGATCCATCGCCAGCCAGAAGAGAGCGGGCTGCGGGAAGATCGCGCCATTCATTCCGGCCATGTCGCCCTGCGTCGTTCCGAAGAACATCGGGCGTTTCTGTGGCGGCGTCCACCAGGCAATCAGCCGTTCGGTGCGCGCGAGCACGCTCTCGGGCAGAAACTCCGCCTGCACCCGGCCTCCCAAGGCTTGGACCAGCGATTGAACGAACTCAATGGTCAGCGTCTTTGCTGGTCCGAGCGTTGGTTGCTTGGCGCGATTATCCGCGTTCACTTCATGGTGGGTGATGAATGTATTTCCGAACTGGCCGTTCTGGTGTTCGGTCGAATGGTAGATCAGCAGGGCTTCACGCAGCGCGAAGTGATGGTTCTGTCCGATGCTCACGTTGACCTGCATGAGTCTCCTCCCTCCAATCGTTCAGCAGCGCAATCAGGCCGGCAAGCTCCAAGTTGACCCTGAGAAAGATCGCCATCGTGCGCCGCGCCGCGTCGAACTCTTCGCCGATCTCCGGCCGAAAACACACCGCGCAGGATGGCTCATTGGTGGTCTCGTTATAGCGTTCTGACTCGTGATCGAAGCACGCCTGAATCGCGTCATTTTCGCGGAAGACCAGCAAGAGGCTCGGCACCGGCGGATCGTCGTATTCCCCTTCGAACCGCATGACCTGGCCCTTCAAGCGCGACAACCGATGAATGGTCAGCAGCTTCTGAATCCACACGGAGTGCGGCCCCTGAAGATGCCTTCGCAGCAGCCTGCGTGCGCTGGGATATGACCAGTCTTTCGCTGTCCGGACGGGCTCCGGGATCGCCTCATCGACGGCCGGGAACTCGTAAGCATCCCGGCTCTCGGGCTCGTCCTGCTCCATCCACTCATGCAGTTGTTCGTTGTAGCACTCGGCATCCGTGTGGTCGTAGATGCGTATCCAGCGGTAGAGAGAGCTCCGCAAGAGGTAGTAGAACGCCGCCCCGAGGAATCGCTCCTGCTCTTCGAGCGCGTCCAGCGCAGCTCCGATCTTGAGGTAGCCGCAGGCCTGGAGCTCGAACGCGGCCATCAGCTTGCCTTCGCCAAGAGCTCCGCCTCGCCAATATCCTGTCCCAAGGTCGTCCCTGACTTCGAAGCAATAGTCGATCTTGTCTTTGAGCGTGCCGCCGGAGAACTCTTCAATCAGTTTCTGGATGGCGCTTCGCGCGAAGACCACGGCGACCTTGCCGGTTTGTTGCCGAAGCTTTTCGTCGGCGAGATTCCGCTCAACCAGCGCGAGGCACAGGCGGTAAAGGCGCTCCCCGTTTGTCTCCAGGCGATAGCTTGTGGGGACGCGGCGGAGACTCGGAAGGGTTTCGCCACAACCCTGTCCCAGCAGTGCTATATCAGTGGCGGCAGCAGGTCGCTTGGGGCTTCGAGAACCGGCATCGTGCCGGACGACGATCTCCTGGCCGCTTCCGCGACGGCGTGCGCCAGGCTTTGAGACTCTTCGCATTTCAAATGCCTCGCGATGAGCCGGTCGGCTCTCTTGGGCGGCTCGCTCTCAAGCCGACGGAGTTCCGCGAGCAGCTGGGTCTGATCGGCTTTGCTGTTCTTCATGATGTGCCGCCTTGTTGCGATGATTCGGCTAGCGACCCGCTCCCTCGAAAAGTAGGCGTCGGACAGGGGTGCGAAAGAAGATCGCAACGGGATGCTGCTTGGAGTCTCAGGATCAGCCCTTGCTGCCGATGGCGCGGCTGAAGGTGTAGCGAAGGGCACCTCCGGTGTCCTCCGGCCCCACCAGTGTCGCCGTAGCGATCTCCGGGTGCGACGGCGTGAGAATTTCTCTCACTTGCTCGACGGTCAAGCTGGGTGCGGGATCGGGGATGCGGGTTCCGTTGTAGAAGAATTCGCGGTGCAGAGCTTTCACGGTTACGCTGCTCATGAATCAACATCTCCTGGGTGGATTTGGGTTGTACAAGGAATGTGGAGAGTGCGGGGTGCAGGTGAGACGCAGCCCTGCGTTTGGCCCACGTTGCGGACCAATTACGGAAGCGGTTTGAGCCAATTCTTGGCTAGTACCCAAGGGGCGCCGTGCCAGCCAAGATGGCCAATCACCGGGTTGGTGGTCAGCGCGTGGGTTGGCGATTATGCGCCAATTGACAGTGTCCGAGCAGATGACAGGGGCATCAGTCTACTCGGTTCGCAATACCTGCATCGGATCGACCGATGCCGCCCGCCGAGCCGGGATGTAACTGGCGGTTATCGTGACCGCCGCCATGAGCAAGCAAGCAACCGTGAATGTGACAGGGTCCCATGGTTTTATTCCAAAGAGCTGGCTTGCAATGAGGCGCGAAGCGAAGACCGCGCCCGGAAAGCCGAGGAGAAGGCCACAGAGCACGAGCACGAGAGTTTCACGCAATACCATGCGCGCTACCCGCGATCGATCAGCGCCGAGGGCCATGCGAATGCCTATCTCGCTGGTTCTACGATTTACGGTGTAAGCCATCAACCCATATAGACCCACGCAGGTGAGCAAAAGCCCCAACAGTGCGAACAGTCCCGAAAGCGAACCGACGAGTCGTTCTTGGACAAGAGAGTCATTGAGTTGCACCT
>JBAWCO010000963.1:0-1980 GCA_049590315.1 Occallatibacter sp.
AGCTTGTAGTACTCTCCGCGGAACGGCACGATCTTCGTCGGGTCATCATTGCCTGCCATCTTGCTCAACCGGTCACTGTGCAGCCCAGTGCAGTTGATAAGAAAGTTTGCTTCGTACTCTCCGTTCTTCGTGTGGATTGCCCAAGAGGCTCCCTCCCGAAGCTTGGTTACCTCGGAATCGAACCGTATCTCGCCGCCTCGAGCTCGAATCTCCTCGACCATTGCATCGGCGGCGGCCGTGTAGTCCACGATCCCTTCTTGCGGGACGCGGATAGCCGCCAATCCGGCTGCGTTCGGCTCAATCTCGCGAATCTGCTCGGGGCCGAGCAATTGGAGTCCTTCTAACCCATTGGCGATGCCACGTTCCAGAAGACTATGGAGGCGAGGAATTTCCTCCTCCTCTGTCGCTACCACAATCTTGCCGCACAGCTCGTAAGGAACATTATGCTGTGCGCAGAATTCAACCATCCTTCTGATTCCCTGGACGGCCAGTCTAGCCTTCGTCGAACCGGGCTTATAGTACAGCCCGCAATGCAGGACCCCACTATTGTGTCCAGTTTGGTGACGGCCTGGACCAGACTCTTTCTCAAGGAGCAGCAATTGAATAGATGGAAATCGCTGGAGAAGCTGGTGCGCGGTTGCCAACCCGACGATCCCGCCACCGATGATGGCAACCTTTCTAGCCATGTTGACAGGTTACAGCAGATGCTCGCTCCGGTCTAGCTTCACCTTGCTCCCGACACCCGCCGTTACTAGTCGACGGCTTGAACCTCTGAGGAACGGCGGCAATCTAAATTGCCGCAGTCTTCTGCAGTCATGCCGGCCCCAAGGTGCTCCGCATGATGGTTTGTGGTGTCCGCCATTGCGCCCTAGAGTTATTCGATCAGACAATGGAGCAGTACTATGCTCTCTCCTGGCTAGTTCCAGCCGGCTCGCCCACCGAACATCAGCAGGACGAGAATGAACGCATGAGTGAACAATGCTCCAACGGGTCGGGAATACTCCCACGAATAGACGCCGACGCAGGTTGGCATGAGTTGCCAGATCACTTCATATCAGAACGTGGTAGTCAGACGGAGCGCCAAGTTCCTGGATGGGCCAATTGCATTGCCAGAGAAGAGCCCTCCAAAGTCGATCACGTTCAAAACGTTGTTCAGATTCAGTCCATCGGCCTGAAGGCGGATGTTCAGGCGGTCCGATTTATGGATGTCTGCACCTGCGGAGGCGTTGGATTGAAAAGTGGGATAAATTCGACCGCGATCGAAGTTGATGCGATTCAGGACCTGCTGACCATACTCTGCCAGAACCGTGGCTGGATCGCCGTTAAAATCGAAGGGCAAACCGGAGTCGAATTGGAAGCCGCCGGCGATCCAGAAGCGCGGTCTCATCTGATAGCGAAGACGTCCGCGAACAGTGTTACGCTGATCCTGAGAATCCGGAGTATGGCCGGCCAATTGAGAGGCGGCAGCACTAGCCTCGGAGCCAAAGAACAGCCCGCCCGTGACTGGAAACCAGGCATTGCCGACTATATAGGAGTAGCTGGTAAAACCCGAAAAACGATGCCAATCGGGAACTTCCAATTTACCCTCTATGCCATAGAGGATTGCCTTCCGGAAAGCGATAGGAAAGCTGATGCTCGTGTTATCAATCTGACTATCGTCGGCAAAATTATTGACAACACGCCTGAAGCAGTTACCCCCCAGTCGCAAATGCTGAAGGAAAACCCTGGTCAAGCCCACTTCGTAGTAGTCACCCGCCGAGGGTTGTACAGGCAAGCGAAGAAAGCCCGTGGGATCGATGGATGCCACTGCCGGAGAACTCGACAGCAGGATGTTCTCAAACGATGGGGTCTGAAAGATTCGATCATAGGAGAAATGTATAACCAGGCTGGCCGACGGGAAGTAGTGCGAAATAGCCAGACGCGGCTGTATTGCCTGCCGGTTGAGAAGTAATTGATAGTGGTCCCAACGCAGGCCTGCAT
>JBAWCO010000964.1:0-1664 GCA_049590315.1 Occallatibacter sp.
TTCCATAGGGCCCTTCTCTCAGAGAGAACTAGGGTAATGGAAACGGGCTCATCTCCGGCCTCAATTTGCCTGACCAAAGACGCCGCCAGTTGAGGTGTGGCACTATCGCCTGGCTTGGTAAGCCACATCTTGGCCTCGATCCGACAATTCTTGGCCGCGAAACACTGAGCTGACGCGGAACCGTCTTTCTTGGTCTCCTCGATGTCGGTGACTCCGTTTTCTGTCTCATCGGTCACGACCGACACACCCTGCCCCACACTTCGCCCATCGGGCCACTGTACCCTCACGTGAACGGCCCGCAGACGCAAGCGAGGCGGCAGTTGGATGCGAATTCCTGAGAACTTCTGTCCTGGCGCTAGATGAATCAATTGCGCCTGGGCACGGTCCGAGACTCCGGGCGCATAGGTTCGCGCGTAGGGTGTGTCAGCGTTCGGTTGCGACTCAAGGTTGACGCCGATCAGGTAGTCTCCAGCCGGAAAGCCCTGATAGCGGAATGAGCCGTTCGCTCTTGTTGTCTCATGGTCAATGCTCGGAAATGTCTCCTCAGTGCCGCGCATCTGCGCGATCTCCAATTCCAATCCAGGGACCGGCCTACCACTCTTGTCCACTACAGTTCCCGAGAGGACGCCCGTCGTGTCCATGGACAGGGCAGCATAACCGCAGGCGTGCTCCTGAACCTCTATCTGCGGTTTCCAACGTAGCCGATACCTCGCTAGACTTGCGCTCAAGTCGTATCTACCCGGCTCTACTGGATCAAACGAGAAAGCACCAACCGCATCGGTGGTGGTGGTTAGGCTTTCCACATCGGCTTTCGCGATTACTTGCACTCCGCGAAGTGGCCGATTAAAACCGTCGAGCACGAATCCCTGAATCCGGGCTCGGGAATCGCCCTTTTTCCATGTGCGGAGCCAGGCAATGTCGTCCGCAGAGGAGTCCGCCTCACGCGTGCCGGTGCATTCCGGTACGTCGTACACAGGCATCTTGGGGTCGAATCCTGTCGGGAGAGGCTTTTGTCTTCCTGTGGGCTTCCCCAAGGTCATTGCAGCAGTGTCAACCGGAAGGAAACTCCCATATGATGCGAAGACGAGCAGCTTGATTCCAAGCTTGTACTCGGCGTAACAGCTCGTGTAGCTTCCGGGGTCCACCCAGGCTTCCTTCGTGCCCTCGGGCAGTCCCTTGAAGATCTCGTCGACCTTAAACTTATAGAGCGTCTGCTGGACGAATGTTCCCGACCCGTCGTCATTGGAGTAAACCGGCGTTCCTAGGAAGACGACTGGCGCAGATGAGATATAAGCGCAAGCAGGCCCCGGCGCCCCGCACTCACAGGCAAAGCTGTTGGTTACTGAGAAGAGGGCGACGCACAGCGTCGTGATCGCAAACTTAAGTGCATTCATCCTCATGATCGCAATCTTGCCAAAAGGTACTGCTCCCGAGTCTTTGGCACTGAGACTGAGCATAGATCAACGCTTTAGACCTGCGCACGGGTCAGATGCTGTATGCGTGATCACAGTTCCTAGTGAGTCTCCTATCTGGAAGTTAGGCAGGTCCCTCTGCTCACGCCAGCTTCACAAACCGCAGCGCCGCCGAATTCATGCAATAGCGCTGGCGGGTCGGCGGAAGCGATCTACCGTCCGGGGCGCAGATTAGTCAATACATGGTAGGAT
>JBAWCO010000965.1:0-12186 GCA_049590315.1 Occallatibacter sp.
GCGGCGAGGTCTTGGGCGACTTCATACGGGGTAGGCTCGGGTGCTTGCTGTTCGGATGCCGGGGGAGTTGGATTTTGAGGCGTCTGAGCAGAGGCAGCCAGAGTCAGAAGTGCAAGCAGAATGGCGGTGACGAATTTGGGATGCATTTCAGAAACCTATCTCGAAGTTTAATCCCTGCATGGTGGTTCTGCCTGGCCTGCGTGATGGCAAGAGGCACTTAAGAAGTTGAAGCGCAAAAGAAAGAGGGGAGCCGAAGCTCCCCTCCAGTTTTTGTTGCGGCTCCTTCGCGGAATTAGAACTGTACGCGGAGAGAGAATTCAAGTTGGCGTTGCGAGACCGGCAGCGCCATGCCGGTGATGTTGCCTGCCGATTCGACGTTGCCGCCAGGGTTACCCGGGTTGATGTGGTTGAATGCGTTGAAGGCGTCCATGCGGAACTTCGTGGCCACGTTCTCCCAAATCGAGAATGATTTGCTGATGGCGAGGTCGGTGTTGAAGAACGTCGGCCCGAACACGGTGTTCCGTCCTGCATTCCCGATGGTGTCAAGACCAGGATTGACGAAGACGCCGGTGCCGGCAGCAACGTCGGTTGGGTTTGTGATGTTGCCCGACGCCCCAGAGCTGCATCCCGTATGCGCGCAGGGAATCTGTTGCGTGTAGTAGCCGCGGCTCTTTGCGCTAGCATTGAAGCCTGTAAGATTGGTCTTCAAGTGACGGCCCGACACCAGGCTCACATAGTTAGGTGCGCTGCCTGGGATGTTGGTGCTCGTTTCACCGTAGCTGAGCGTGTACGGCAGACCGCCCGACCAACTGAGAACTCCGCTCAACTGATAGCCGCCGATGAGCAGGTCCGTCACCCGGTTGACGTCCGGAGCAAATTGCTTGCCCTTGCCGAACGGCAGGTCATAGCTTCCGTAAGCGGTTAGCTGCTGGTCGCGGGTATTGCTGTCCCTTCCATGAGTGGACTTGTGATCCCACGTGTAGAAGCCGGTTTGTTCGTCGAATGCAGCGTCCCACTGGTAGTTTGCCGTGACGGCAAGTCCATTGGTGAGCTGCTTTGCCAGAGTGACTTGCAGAGCATCGAACTCGGTGTTCTGGTTGTCACCTTGGTAGTTGACGCCGCTCGTCCAGCCGCACATGCCGGGTGTTACATCCTGCTCGACGGGCGTTTTGTAATTGGCGTCTCTGCAGGCCGGCAGGCTGGAGCCATAGTAGCGCTGCAGAAGGTTTTGGACATCGGTGCCACCATTGGCCGCTACGCCTGTGCCAGTAGTCGGAACCGAGGGGTCATAGTGCAGGGCTTGCCCGTTGAAACTGAGGCTGCCAGGCAGGTTGATCGCTGCTTCGTTGGGGTTGGTGGTATTCCCGTCGCCGTCACCCAGAGTGTGGGTACCCTTGTTGCCGACATACGCCACGGTCAGTGTAAGAGTTGGGGTGATAGCACGCTGCACCGCCAGATTCCATGCATCGATCGTCGGGAATGTAAGGGGGTTATTGCGGGCCCTTGAGCTTACGGCCGAACCCGGGTTAGGCAGCAGGCCATTCGAAGGTACCGGGAGGATTGTCGGAGCCACCGGGCCACCGTTTGGCCCCGAGGTCGACAAGGTGCTTGGGCCCGCGAGCGGGAACACGAAGGCAGTAGCCGTGGTCGAGTTGAGCGACTGGTTGCCCAGAACAGGCAGGTTCTGCGTAACGGTGTGGCCGAAAATGGAGCCGAAGACGCCGGTGTCAAAGCTGCGTCCATAGCCCGCGCGAACGACCGTCTTCTCGTTGATCTGATACGCGGCTCCAATGCGCGGCGCGAACTGCTTGCTTTTCTTGATGCCCCATCCGAGATTGGAGCCGGTGCCGCCCACGCCGGCCACGTGGAGATAGCCGTCCTCGATATTCAGCAATGCTCCGTTTTGCGCCGCGTTGACAGTCTCCGGGAAATAGATCTCCCAGCGCAGTCCAAGGTTCAGAGTCAGCTTGCGGGTTGCGCGCCAAGAGTCCTGACCATAGAAGAAGGTGCGCTTCTGGAATTCCTTGGCATTGGTGGATGTGGAGTAGTAGCGGCCAAACTTGCTCGCCTGGCCCAACATATAGGTGGCAAGTCCAAGGCCGCCTGCCACGCCGCCCGGCACACTCGTATTCAATGGATTCGAGGTTGGACCCGAGCCAAACTCGATCAACCCCGCTCGATCCGTGTCGGAAGGAACACGGAGGTTCCGGCCATAGCGAAGGTCGACACCCACTTTCACGGTATGGTTGCCGAGAACCCTGGTCCAGTTATTCACGATCTGGAACTGGTCTTCGCGTTCGGTCAACGGGCAATTGCAGCGGTTGATTCCCAGACCGGCGCCGTAATACCAATTGGCATTTCCGAATACCGGGTTGTTGGTGGTTCCGCTGGGCAGCCCGTCGATCTGGAATCCCGGCGAGCCGGATGTGAAGTTGCTGCCGGTGTTGATGCCCGGAATGCCGAGAGTAGTGGCAAAGGTTGTGCCCTGGTCGTACTTGGTATCGATCACGTTATAGCGGTAGTATCCAAGACGGAAGTCGGTGAGCAACTTGGGATTCAGGGCAATATCCATACCCGTTGCCAGACTGTCGTTGGCGCCGTTCGAGTTGCCACCATAGTTGTTGATGCCGAATCCCGAACCGCCCGCTGCGCCGAACATGACGGTGCCCGATAACGTATCCCAGAAACGGGAGAAACGTTCGAAGGCGTGCATCTTCTCGTTGATGGTGTAGTCCCCGCGTTCCGTATATTGGTTGCTGTTGAACAAGCCAGTGCCCGACGCGCTGTAGTTGTTGTCCAGTCCGTTATCATCGCCAGGGCCGCCGGGGTGGATTCCCTTGGTGTAGGGCTCGAGAAGCTTCAGGAGGGCCAGCGCTGGAGCAGAGGCCGGGCCGGTCAGCTTCGACCGGGGAATGATGTTGTTGGTGAACTTCACGGGCAGGGCGCCTGAGTTGTCCCAGGTTTGAACTTGTGTGCCCTGCTGAGTCAGGTACTCGCTGAGATCGCAGCCCGTTCCGCCCTGGGAGTCCGGTTGATTTCCCAAACAGGTCTCGGTGGCAAAGGTCGTGGGCAGAGTGTCCTTCGCATTTGTGCCGACCTTCTGCCGCTGCGCTTCGTAGTTGAAGAAAAAGAATGCCTTGTTTTTTATTGCCGGTCCACCAATGGATCCGCCAAAGCGATTCTTCAGTCCAGCAGGCATTCCATTGGGATTGGTGGCACTAATCTTGCCTGTGGTTGTCGATGAAAACGGATCGCGCGCCAGGTTGGCATTGCCGGTGCGGAAGTCATAGGCATCGCCATGGAACTGGTTCGTTCCCGAGCGCGTCTGGGCGGTCACTACAGCCGAAACAGCCTTGCCCAACTCGGCATCGAAGTTCTGTGTGGTGATCTTGGTTTCAGTCACCGCATCCATTGTGGGATTAATGACGATAATGCCAAGAATCGGGTCCTGGTTGTCGGTACCATCGAGCTCGAAGGCGGTTCCGCCAAAGGCCTGGCCATCGACCTGAATCTGCTGAGAGCCCTGGGGGTTTTCATCGGCAGCGTGGGACCATCCTAGTTTTTGCGCGCCGGGCAGAAGCAATTGCAGGTTGGTGAAATTCTGGTCGCCAACGGGCAGGCTGGAAACCTGCTGCTGGTCGAAGACGGTGGAAACGTCGGCGCGGTCGGTTTTTAGTTCCGGCTGCGTATCCGCGTTGACAGTAATCGTAGTGTCAGAGCCGCCGACTTCTAGAGTTGGGTCGATGCGAGGCGCAGTGTCCGCTTCAACCGGAATGGCCGTAGCGACGAATGACTTGAAGCCCTTGGCGGTGACCTTGAGGTCGTATACGTCGGGGATAAGGTGAGGGACGCTGTAGTCTCCCGAAGCGTTGGAAATCACAGTGACGGATGTGCCCTTGGCCTCATCTTTGACGGTTACGGAGGCCCCTGGAATGGCAGCTCCAGTCTTATCGGACACAGTGCCGAAGATCGATCCATAGACCGATTGGGCAAACGCAGGGGTTGTGAGAAGAAAACTCGTGCAGGTGAATAAACCCAGCACGAGTGCTGTACGAAGGATCTTGTTCATGCGGTCTCCTGAAAAGTCTGTCAGTTTTTATGTGTGATGCTGTGGTGTACCCACCTGCCCGGCAGAATGAACCCCGCCTGTCGGCACAAAGGCTCTCCTGTCGCGTTGACAGGGCGAGCTAAAATCCGGTGCTGCTTCTCCCAAGTGGAACGGGAGGGGAAACAAAAAGGGCGAACCCCGGAGCAACCGAAACCATACCCAAGAGAAGTAAGCTCTGTCAACGGGCAAGATTAAAAAAATAACGGCTTTAGCGTAAATAAGATATATCAATACATGGAAACCTTTACATTTTGTATCAGCTTCGACCGCTGCGATCGGGAAACTGTCCAAATCGGGGACTAACCCTTCCAAATAAAGCGATTTACTGGGCTGATGGGAACGTCGGAGGAGCTCATTCTCAAGTGGAATTCGGATGGTTAGAACGTATTGTTACCGTATGATCGAGCATTTCCTATCTGACAAATTGCCCTTGAATGATATGACATTTACCGGTGAGGTTGCCGAGAGCCATAAGCGAGTCCGGTGCACCTTGACGCGTCTGCGCAAAGAGTTTCTGCTGTCACAGAAGGGAAAGCTGGCGGTGCTAAAAGGGGCTGATTTATATGGTGCAATTCGATTTTCTTTCTGGCACCGAGAAGCCGATCATAGAGGTCTGCGTCGCATCGCGGATTGGGTCGCATTGAGAAGGCGAACCGCATTTCACGAGCCTCAGTCGTCCCGTAGGACTCGCTCTCCGTGGTTCCTTGTTCGGCATGACATTCCGCTACTGAGGAGAATCTCTACTGTTTGCTGAAATGGTTCGCAAAGCTGGTTCAAAGCTCTACCTGGTGCCACAGCTTTGTTTGCCAGATCGGATTTCGGCAGCCATGGCCTTAGCTCGCCCTGTGTCTGGAGAGAAAGTAAGAAGCCTCGCTAGAGTCTCGAGAACCGCGGCGCGTTTTCCCTCTCCGCACTCGATGATGGCCAAGTTCGGGCCCGCGCCCAGTTGAACCGGATCACGAATGAAGACTTGATCCCACAATCGAATTGCCTCAGAGTAACGGTGTTCCTGAGCCTGGATCAGGGCAAGGTTTCCGGCCGCCAGCGAGTCGTAAGGATCGGCCGCAAGGGCCAGACGATACTCGTAATTGGCCTCTTGCTGTGTATCGCGTTGAGTTGCTGCAGGAGACCGAGTTGGGAGTGAAGCTCATGGGTAGCACAACTGCTGGCGCCCGTCGAGTATGCTGCCTGATGGCGTAGCCGCTTCGCGCTGATAACTGAGCCAGACCTGGCCCGACTGCTCAAAGACTCTGTAGTGAACGGCCGAAGCTTCGTGGCGGAAGTCAGCGGTAATCAGGCCGTCGGCTGCTGGTCCACTTGCGTTCGCCATCGGAGTCGTGCGGTAGCGGTCGTAGATTTCCTTATGGGAGGAAGCACAAGTGAGGTTGGGATCATTGTTAGCTGACTGACTGGCCGAGAGGGCCGTGGTGGGCAAAGTTAAGGCCGCTGCGGCAAGGACCAACCAGGGAATGATCGGTCGCAGCAGACGCGATCGATATGCGAAGACGAGACTCCGCAAACCGCCCACCATGATGCTTGCTTTGCCGGGAGAGATGGCGGACGAATCGCATTGGGGTATGCTTCGATTCCGCGACCGCACGGGGAAGAGCTCTGTCTCAAATAGTCAGACGTGGAATGTCCGCCAAAGTCTGCGGCGAGGCGCATGCGCGAGCAATCTATCCGCAACCAATGGACCCAAACCCCGCGTTAAGCGCTCGTGCACCGTTCGGCAGGGTTTCCGGTTGACAAAGAACTCGATACTTGTTTACTCTATGCCTGAAGTAAAAAGGTCTATGACAAAACCCACTGCACGCGATTTGTTCCCCGGCGCACTCGAGATGATGATCCTTGAGTCACTTCGCCGTCAGCCTGCCCATGGATATGCGCTGGTGCAGCACATCCAACAACGAAGCAACAACCTGCTGCAGGTGGAAGAGGGATCGCTCTATCCGGCGTTGCAACGACTGCTGAAAGCAAAGCTGGTAAAAGCGGAGTGGGGCGTCTCTTCCACGAATCGCCGGGTAAGAACGTACGAGATCACGGCTTTAGGCATTCGGCATCTGGAGAAGGAAATTTCCAGCTTTGAGCGAATGTTCGAAGGCATCGCACTCGTTTTGAATCCAGGTAAAGCTACGACAAGCTGAAGGGAACGGCCAAGGAGGAGGCTCTCATGAACTGGATACCGAACGTCTTCCGCCGCGCCAAGCTCTATAACGATCTGTCAGAAGAGATGCGGCTGCATATTGAGGAACGCGCAGAGCAGTTGATGCGCGAGGGATTGGGTCCCGCGGAAGCCGCGCGGGAAGCGCGGCGAGCCTTCGGCAACCGGACATTGCTTGAGGAGCGCAGTCGCGAGGTGTGGCAGTGGCCCACACTGGAATCGATCTGGGCCGATGGGCGGTTGGCCTTGCGGCAACTGCGGCGTTCTCCTGGCTTCACCATCACTGCAGTGCTGACGCTGGCATTGGCGATTGGCGCAAATGCCGTGGTTTTCGGTGTATTGAATGCAGTCCTCCTGCGCCCGCTCGACGTGCCACGCGCCGAAAGCCTTTATGCATTCGAGACCGGGGACACCGAGGTGGGGTATCAGTCGTATCCCGACTATCTCGATTTTCGCGCGCGTAACCGGAGCTTTGAAGACCTGGCTACTTTTTCAATGTCCCAGGTTGTTTTGGACCCGGGCAAAGATCCATCACAGGTATGGAGTTATGAAACGAGCGGAAACTATTTCGATGTTCTAGGCATCCAGCCGTATCTCGGCCGTTTCTTCCACGCTTACGATGAACGCGGCCCAAACAGTGCGCCGTATGTTGTGCTCACCTATGCGTATTGGCACAGCCATTTTCAGGACGATCGCAGCGTGGTTGGCCGTACGGTGCTGGTGAACAAACATCCTTTCACCGTGATTGGAGTGGCGCCGCCCGGGTTTGACGGAACGATCCTGTTTTTCTCTGCCGACCTTTTTGTGCCCATTGTGAACACGAACCTGATTGACGGGGGGAACGTGTTGACAGCGCGCGGGAACCGTTCGACTTTCGAGCCGTTTGGACATCTGAAGCAGAGAATAACTCAACCAGAGGCTCTGGCCGATCTGCGCTCCATTGGTTCGTATCTTGAAGCGACTTATCCAAAGGAAGATGGACACAAGAACTTCACCTTGATACGCCCCGGTTTCCCCAATTATCTCGGCCGTCCTCTGCGAGCATTCATTGCGGGGTTGATGCTGCTGGCGGGACTGATTTTGCTGGCAGCGTGCGCCAACCTTGGCGGCCTATTTGCCGCTCGGGCCGCAGACCGCTCCCGCGAAGTTGCGTTGCGTCTCGCGCTCGGTTCGAGCCGCAAACGAATTCTGCGCCAGTTACTCACTGAGGCTGCGCTGATTTCTCTTGCCGGGGGCGCCGCTGGGTTGTTGGCTAGTGTAGTACTGCTGCGCCGTCTGAGTGTGTGGCAGCCCTTCCCCGACCTTGCCATTCATGTGCCCGCGAGTCCAGATGCAAAAGTGTATTTAGTCGCTTTGGCATTGGCGGTGGTAAGCGGATTACTCTTTGGGATGGTTCCGGTGCGCCAGGTCCTTCAGGCTAATCCGTATGAGATTGTCAAAGCGGGATCGGCCGGGATGACCGCACGACGGACGACTGTTCGAGACATGCTGCTGGTTGTCCAGATTGCGATCTGCGCCGTGCTCGTCACCTCTTCCATGGTTGCCATTCGTGGGCTTGCGCGCTCGCTGCACAGCAATCTTGGCATTGAGCCGCGGAACGCGATGTTGGCAGGCGTTGAATTGAAGATGGCGGGTTACACAGGCGACAGTGTGTCCGTGATGGAGAAGCGCTTGATCGACGCGATGGAAACCGTCCCGGGTGTAGAGAGCACAGGGCTGGTGAGCAATCCTCCGCTGGTTACGGGAGGCGGCTGGACGTCGAATGTCTTCAAGGATGAGACCAGAGATCTGAGGCCGTCGAATGTCGCGACCTCGACTTTCCAATACAACATTTCTCCAAGCTACTTCCAAGCCTCAGGCACGGCCTTACTGTCTGGGAGGGTCTTCACTGCGCATGACGAAAAGGAGGCACCCCTGGTCGCAGTCATCAACCAAGAGTTTGCGCGCAGGATGTTTGGCTCTGGCACGGATGCGCTCGGCAAGTTCTTCAAAACCTACAACGGAGGGCGCGTCCAGGTTGTGGGTATTGTCGAAGACGGAAGATACTTCAACTTCACGGAAGCACGACAGCCTGCGATGTTTCTTCCGATCTTGCAAACCGCGCCCTTGGATTCTGTATGGCTGGTGGTACGCTCCAGCCGCAATCCAGAACAACTTGCCGCAGCCATCAGAAGTAAGTTGCACGGGTTGGATGCAGGGCTTTCCTGCGAGATTGAAACCTGGGTCAAGGGGATGGACTTCGCTCTCTTTCCAGAGCGCATGGCAACGATCTCTCTGGGCGTTATGGGCTTGATGGGCGCCATGCTCTCTATCACCGGCATCTTTGGCATGGCAGCATACTCGGTGAGCAAGCGGATGCGCGAATTGGGCATTCGCACCGCCCTTGGCGCCCAACGCAAGGAAATCTTGCAGGCAGCCTTGGGGCGCGCCTTCAAGTTGCTGGCGTTTGGTTCGGCCGCAGGGTTGGTCCTTGGAATTCTCGCAAGCCGCGTGCTGGGCTTCATCGTGTATCAGGCAACTCCGCGGGATCCGCTAGTGCTGGCTGGTGTTGTTTTATCGATGTTTCTGCTGGGACTGGTAGCTACGTGGATTCCAGCGCGGCGGGCGCTGACAGTCAATCCGTTGATCTTGCTACGCGAAGATTGAAGCGGCTGGCTCGACCTGCTCAGGCTTTCGTTTTCGACTGCGAGAAGGTCTCGGCCTTGAGGATCTTGCCGCCTTCCTCGATAACATAGAGGCGATTCACGTCGAGATCCTTGACCGTGTCCACGACCCCGGAGGGCCAGCGAATCTCAAGCAAATCGACCTTTTTCGCTTCGCCGAGGCCGAAGTGGATGCGCAGATCGCTGGCAGAATAGTAGCCGTTTGAAGACCGGACTTCCTCGATTTGGGTAAGCGGCGTTCCGGGCTTGGCATTCAACAGCGGCGTGTTGGTTTGGGCTACCACTTTGAGGCGAGCGCCGATGCCGGTGCGATTGGATTTGACGCCAACAACGCGAACCTTGATCCAGTTACGATTCAGCGTTGACGCGCAGTGGAGCAGTTGCGGGGGCGCGTTGACGCAGTTAACAATGGCGTCGAGATTGCCGTCGTTATCGTAATCGCCAACCGCGAAGCCTCGGGCGGGAACTGCGGCCGTGATGCCGGCGCCGCCTGTGAGGCTGACATCTTCAAACTGGCCGTTGCGCAGGTTGCGGTAGAGATATTTGCGCTCGGCATAAGCGGCGTCGACCTGCGTGCCATCGACTTCAGGATAAACATGGCCGTTGGCGACAAGGATGTCGAGCCAGCCATCGTTGTCAATATCGATGAAGCTGATACCCCAGCCCAGCAGGCGGGTGTTGATGCCCAGTCCTGCCTGATAAGTGCGATCGTCGAAGGAACCATCGCCGAGATTCATGTAGAGCGAATCGGTGTCGCCGGCGAAATTGGTCTTGACGATATCGAGCAGCCCGTCGCGGTTGAAATCGCCCACTGAGACGCCCATGCCGGCCTGCGGTTTGCCGTCCGGCGAATACGCTACGCCGGCTTCGATTGCCTGGTCCCTGAAGGTACCGTCCTTCTGGTTGACGTAATAGGTGGCGGACGTCGAATCGTTCGCCACGTAGATATTGGGCCAACCCGTCGAGTCGAGATCGGCGGCGGCACAACTCAATGCGTAGGTTCCGAGCGTACCATCCATTCCGGCCTTTGTGCTGACATCCGTGAACGTGCCGTCTCCATTGTTGTGATAGAGCAGGTTCTTGCCGCCTTCGAGGCCGGGAGGACCGCAGGCTACCTGGATTCCCTTATAGGTGCAGTTGGCATCTTCGGGGAGTGGGGCCGTTTTCACGTCGAAGTCAATGTAGTTGCCTACGAACAAGTCCAGATGGCCGTCTTTGTCGTAGTCGAGAAACGTACAGCCTGAATTCCAGCGAAGACGCGACTGCAGCAAACCAGCTTCCTTGGTGACCTCGTTGAAGGTGCCATTGCCATTGTTGCGGAAGAGCGCGTTCTGGCCGTAGTAGCTGACGAAGAGGTCGTTCCAGCCGTCGTTGTTGTAGTCGCCCACACAGCAGGCCTGGCCCCAGCCAGAACGAGCGAGCCCGGCTTTGAGCGTGACATCGGTGAATGTGCCGTCCCGATTGTTCTTGAAGAGATGGCAGGTGGGTTCCTGGCCCTTGGGAAAGCCTTCGAAACGCCAGCCGTTAACAAGGAAGATGTCCAGCCAATCGTCCTGATCGTAGTCAAAGAAGGCTGCGCCACAACCGGTGGTTTCAAGCAAATACTTGTTGCGGTGCTCGCCGCCGAAGATAGTTTTCACCTTGAGACCGGCTTGCTTCGCAACATCGGTGAACTGAATGCCGAGCGGTGTGCCAGTGACAGGCGAACGTTGGCCCTTGGGCGCAGGGCGCACTGGCGCTTCATACGCTTGACGCGAACTGCCGGAAGGCTTCTGACCTGGAGATTGCTGCAGACTTGTCTGGCCGAATGCGGGGCGAGCCAAATCTAGAACTTCCTCAAGGGATAATACGAGCGCTGTCTTCGAAAGCGACTTGAGAAGGCTGCGACGGGTAAAGGACAAAGCTGCTATCTCCCTTGCGCATGAGGGCCTTTTGCCGTTGACGGCCCGATTGGCGAGTATAGCCGGTTGACTCTGCCTGGTGAAGCCAGGCCCTCCCAGGCAATGCGGGGATCAGACGGGCTCGATGATGTTCAGATCCTTCACGGAGGCGAAACGGCGTCTGTTGAACGTGGCAAGAGAGCACCCCGTTTGGATCGCGGTTGCGGCGAGAATGAGCTCGTAGGAGCCGATCATTTTGCCGCTGGACTCGAGTTCAACCCAAAGGCGTGCGTGCTCAAAGGCTGTGTGCTCTGTATAGGGTACGTAGTCGAACACCGCCAAGAGACGCTCAAGAAAGGGTTGGCGCTCAGCACGATGATCCCCGGTTGCGCGATCCGCACCATGCCATAGCTCGGCTACTGTAATTGCCGCGAGCTTGAATTCTTCGAGCGGGTTGGAAGTGAGCCAGGCGTCGAGGTCAAACAGGCCTCGCTCGGCCTGCAAGATGACATCGGCATCGATCAGGATTGCCATTTGTGAACCAGCGGAGGGGAGATCCTGCGAGCTTCCTCAAGATCGTGAAGCCAGGCGGTCGCTTCCCGCTCGCTCAGGTGAACATCCTTCAAAGCTTCGCGAAGTGCCCCAGCCAACTCCCGGCCAGCGCTGAGCTTCCGCACCTCTGGCGAAATGCGAGCCACTGGAACACCATTCTTATGAAGGACATAGGTCATGTCCTGGTAGTGAGCGCGATTGATGCAGTCGGCGAAGTTGCGAGATGCTTCAGTGACGCTGATCGTCTTCTCTTTCACTGAATCAGATTATCAGATAATCAGATTTGGTTGAAAATGTCCCTCCCGACCTGCTTTTATGCTCCGGCAAGCTGCTCCAGGAGGGTGTCGAAGTCTTCAAGCCGAGAGTATTCAATGATGACCTTGCCGCGGCCATTGCGATCTTCGATTTGGACCTTGAGACCGAGCGCGCGCTGCAGGCGATCCTTGACTTCGCGGATATTGGGGTCAACAGTGGGCTCTGGTTTGGGGTCCTTTTTTGCCGCCTTTTCGGGGTGGATCAGGCCTTGAACGTAAGCTTCCGTCTGGCGAACAGAAAGCGAACGTTCTACAATCCTCTGCGCCGCCTTTTCCATCTCCTCGGCGTGCTCAAACGCGAGTAGCGTGCGAGCGTGGCCAAAGCTGATCTCGCCGGATTCGACGCGAGCCTGCACGGGGGACGGCAGCTTGAGCAAACGAAGAAAGTTGGCGACTGACGCGCGATCCTTGCCAGTGCGATGGGCCATCTGCTCCTGGGTCATATGGAATTCGCGAGAGAGACGTTCGAAGGCGCGAGCCTGTTCCATGGGGTTCAGATCGGCGCGTT
>JBAWCO010000966.1:0-2659 GCA_049590315.1 Occallatibacter sp.
GGTTGGTCACCATGACCTTCAGTGGTCCGGCAAACTCACCGTCGAGCCGGTTGACCAGCACGGTGTCGATGGTCGTCCCCTCGAAGACGACGAAGGGCTGGCCGTGGGCAGAGTTGACGTTCACCTCGGGCGCACGCTTGTTGCCGGTTGAAGCAGGCGCAGCGGGTTGCGCAGCAGCAGCCTGCGGCAAGCTCGAAGAGCGAGCCGAGGTATTGTCATCGGCGCCGGAAGACTCCGCCAAGGGCCGAGGAGCATTGTCTTCGGCGGAGACAAGATTGGAGGCGAAGCGGGCTTTGAAGGCCAGCGCCTTTTCCGCGTCCGCGACGGGATCTCGGGGCGGCTCCGTGGTCTGAGTAGGAACGGGCTGCGGCAACTGCGAAGCAGGAGGCGCGATGCCTGGCTGTGCGGCAGTCATTCCAGTCGCAGTGCTTGCCGGCGATGCCGCTGTACCGACTCTCTGTGCCGCCGCCTGTTGCTGACTTTGGCGCTGATCGGCGCTCAAATCCTGTTCAAGTTCCTGAATCTTGCGCTGGTTGGCATCCGTGGACACGCCCATCGGCGACGAAGCGGTTTCTTTCGGCACCGGCTTGGCGTGGTTTTTCGAGAACATCACCGCTAACAGGATCAGCACCGCGAGTCCGGCAACGACATACGCCTGCGCCTGCTTGGGAACCACGCCCTCGGGCAAGAGACGCTTGTCATGGACTGCCGGAGCGGGCGCCGATAGCTGCGGTTCCGAGGGGGACGCCGCGTTGGTCTGTTTTTCCTCTGCCATCGGTTATTGCCCCTTCCGCTGAAATTCGAGCCGGTGCTTGCCGATTTCGAGATACCCTTTGTCCACGACTTTGGGGAGGATGTAAGTGCCATCCTTCAACTGAAAACTGATGAGGTCTGGCTTGCCGTCCTTCTCCTCGTAGATGGCGAACTTTTCCGCTGCCGACGACTTGATGTAGGTAAAGCGGTCGTCATGGTAGATGGCGGTCACATCGAAGGGCGATTCGCTTTTGTAGCTGTAATCGAACTTCAACGCCTGCGTGGGGTAGTCTGCACGAAACTCCTCCACGACAGCGGCAGCGTGCTGTTGTGCAAGCTGCGCTTGGGCGCGCGCCGTATCGACCTCGCCGGCGGGCACGAGCTTGGTAACTCCATTGGCGGCAGCGAGCGAGGATGGATCGGACGGCTCGATGACGACCTTCAGGTCGGGATCGGCGGACTCAACGTCGTCCAGAGTGAACGAGTACACCGTGCCCTTGTCGGTAATCAGATTGAGGTTAGAGTGAATGCCTTCCTTGGCAGGATGCAGAAAGCAGTAATTACCCACTGCATCAATGATCCAGAAATCCTTATCGCCGGTAGCAACCTCCAGAATCTTCTCCGTGGAGGGCAGTTGAATGAGCGTGGTGTAGCGCATCTTGGCGCGCACACTCACGATGTCGTTGGCGTGGTACTTAACCACGCGGGCAGTTTGCTGGCCGTGGGCAACAGTCGCAACCAGGCCAAGTACGAGCGGAATGATGGGTAAACGGTGCATGGGGCTCCTTATCAAGAAATCGGTGAAACTCAGTTACGAACGGTTTGGGTTGGGGTAGTCCTGGGCCAGGCGCAGGAGACCCTGCTCCGGCCCGAAGCGGGCGAAGTAATCCTGTTTGCGAATGTTGTCGCGGGCGTTGTTGGTGGCGATCCAGTAGGTCAGCGCATCGACTTCAAGGACCAGCTTTTTCGTGCCGCGCGGCTGCATCAGCAGCAGGTCGCGCTTGGGCACCAGCGATTCCAATAGCTCAAGCTGCGTATCGTTCAACCGGAAGATTTCGCTATACAGTTTGCGGTCGATGTTGGGATTGGCGAGAAAGATTTTGGTGGGGCAGGATTCATTGACGATATGCAGCATGTCGGAGGCCGCCAACTCCACCACCGACTGCGTGGCAAGGATCATGGCGGCATTCTTTTTTCTCCAGGTTTTTTCGGCCCGGATGATCCAGTCGCGGATGGTCTTGTTCTTGAGGAATATCCATGCCTCATCGATCACGAACACCTTGAAAGTAGCGGTATTCGCAGGTTTCTCTATCTCCGAGGACGCCCGCTGCAGGACATAAAACAGCAGCGGTTCCAATGCGTCCGGGTAATCCGACCAGCCATCGAAATTGAACGTCTGGAACCGGGAGAACGTGAGGGTATCCTGGGGATTGTCGAAGAGATGTCCGAACTGCCCGGCCCGGGTCCATTTATGCAACCGCTCCCCAAGCGGGCCTAATATGGATGCGAAGTTGGTAAGTGTCCGTATCTCGGCGGGCAGCTTATATGCCCGCTCGATGGCCGCAAACAGCGCCTTCTCGTCATCAGGCGTCAAGTCATAGCGGCCACCTGACTCAATGAGGACACGCATGAACAGATAGAGAAAGTTCATGTTCTCGGGCGTCGCCGCAAGCGAAAACGGATTGATCGTGAAACCCGGACTTTTCAAGCCGACGTTGAGGTAGGTTCCGCCGAAGGCGCGCGTTAACGATTCATAGCTTCCGCCCAGATCGAAAATGAAAGTCAACGGATCGTATTTTTGGACCGACTGAATGGTGAACGACATGCTGAATGACTTACCCGAGCCCGTGGCCCCAAGCATCAGCGCGTGGCCCACGTCACCGGCATGGAGATTGAAGTAGTAAGG
>JBAWCO010000967.1:0-4212 GCA_049590315.1 Occallatibacter sp.
GCCGAAGGGCCGACTCCCGGTGATAAAGTGAGGACATGAAGGTGAGCCGAACTTCCTCCAAAGCTCCTGCCATCTGCGGTGTAATCTCCTGTTCCGCTCTTTCGGCAACTCTGCTCCTTTCCGCCGCGTCGCTCACCGCCGAAGAGCCACCTTCGCCGCCCGGAACACAGCCCGCAGCTCAGACTCTCCACAGTCCCGCCATTCCGGAACCGGTCTGCGAGCCTTCTCACCTCGATTCGCCGTATGTTCCTGTCGACAGTTGGATCTATCCAGCCATCCTCCGGCTTTACTCGCTCGGATATGTCGACAACGTCTTTCTCGGCATCCGCCCCTGGACCCGTTCCAGCATTGAACGCATGGTTGAAGCCGCCGGAGCCCGCATTGAAGACGCGGATGCCGGGCCGGCAACCGACGAGGCGCAGGGAATCTACGAAGCTCTGCTTCACGAACTCCGCAACGATATGCAGGGGCCCTGTCTGGCGCATGAAGGAAACTCCCGCTTCGAATCCGTTTACTCCGTGATGCGCGGCATCAGCGGCACGCCACTGCGGGACAGTTATCACTTGGGCTCGACCATTGTGAACGACTACGGCCGGCCTTATACCAATGGGTTCAACAACTATTCCGGCGCCAGCGGTTATGCCTCCGCCGGCCATTTTCTGATCTATGCGCGCGGTGAGTTTCAGGGAGCACCCTCGGCTGCAGGCTACTCCGCCTCGCTGACCCAGTCTCTGGCTGCGCTTGACAGTACAACCGACTATTTCTCCAATGCCTGCTGGCTGTCGGGAACCGGGTGTACAGCAATGCCGCTCAATCTGCAGAGCACTATTCCCAACGGGCCTATCGCCACAGCTACGCAGGGGCGCGTGATGGAGGCCTACGTCTCCGCAAACTACCTGAATCACGAGATCTCCTTTGGCAAACAGGACGATTGGCTGGGACCCGGCCAGGGCGGCGCATTCGCCTACTCCAACAACGCTGAAAACATCTACTCCTTTCGCATCAACCGCATCGAGCCGCTGAACATTCCGCTGCTGTCCAAGGTTACCGGCCCCTTCCGGTACGAGTTCATGATCGGCCCCCTCAAGGGCCATACCTTTCCCTTCGACCCTTGGATGCACACTGAGAAGCTAAGCTTCCGGCCCACTGAGAACATCGAATTCGGCTTCCAGCGTACCGTGATCTGGGGCGGCAAAAACCACGAGCCGGTCAACCTCCACACCTTCCTGCGAAGCTTCTTCAGCCTTTCCGCGCCCAACGCACCGGTCAAAGGGAGTTCCGCCGACCCCGGAGCCCGCTTTGGCGCGTTCGACTTTTCTTACCGCCTTCCCTTTGTCCGCAAATGGCTCACGCTCTATTGCGACTCGGAAGTGCACGACGATGTTTCCCCCATCGATGCGCCGCGCCGCGCTTCATGGCGACCTGGGCTTTATCTGTCGCATGTGCCAGGCATTGCCAAGCTGGATCTGCGCGCCGAGGGCATTTCCACCGATCCTCCCGTTTCGCGCAGCGTCAACGGCCAGTTCATGTACTTTGAAGCTATTCAGAGACAGGGCTACACCAACAACGGGCAGATCTTCGGCGACTGGATCGGGCGTGAAGACAAAGGTGGACAGGGTTGGATCACCTACCACCTGAGCGGCAACGAATGGATTCAGGCGAGCGCGCGCCATCAAAAGGCGGCCAAGGACTTTGCTGAAATCCCGCCTATCGCGGCCACTTTAACCACCCCTGCCGTTCCTGCTGTTGAATACGGAACCACGCTCAACGACATCAACTTCCAAGTGGTCAAACGCATTCACAAGGAATTTGAGATTGACGGCAGCTTCGCCTACGAGCACTGGAAGGCCCCCATCTACCTTCCGGGCCAACAGACCGTAACCACAACCAATATCCAGCTTACCTGGTTCCCAAACCGGAAGATCAGCTTTTAGCGGCAGATCAGTTCTCGTCCCTGTAGAATGGGCGGAATACGGACATCCGAAAGTACAGCTACGCGGAGAATCAGCCGATGAGGAAGCATGTTTTCCAGGTTTGTGCGATCACCATGCTATTGGCCTGCACTGTGCGTGCCCAGGATCTCGCGGCAACCTGGCAGGGAACGTTCAAGTCGGACTCAGACCAGCATCGGTTTGTCCTTCAGATAGCGAAGGACGATAAGGGTGGATGGGCGTCCTCGGCGTGCTATGTCGAATTCGTCCACGACGATCTACACGTGGATTCCCTGCAGGTGAATGGTTCTGACTTGAGCTTCACCGTCAATGGTGGCAAGGGCGAATACCACGGCAGGATCGGCGCCGATGGAAAGTCGATTACCGGCACCTGGACATTCGACCATCACTCAGCGCCGCTCGAATTGCGGCGGGCAACCAGTGAGAAAGCGTGGCAGGTACCGTTTCAATACCAGTATCACTTGAAGGACATAACATATGCTCGTCCCTCGGCAGCCGAGAACAAAATCCCGTTTTCACCCAAGCTGGCTGTGGACTATATGGAGCAGGGGGCGTTGGCCTGGACTGCCGACTGGAAATGCGTTGCCTGCCACACCAACGGGTCGTACATGGTGGTGCGGCCTCTGCTCACTCCGCAGCTTGGTCAACCGCAAAAGGAACTGCGCGATTTCTTCGTGGCCACACTCCTGGATGAGTTAGCCACCGATCCTGCTGACCTGCGTCCGGAGTTGGATTCGACGCAAGCAGTCTACGTGGCCGCGGGACTGGCGATTTGGGATGCCCATGTTACGCATCGGTTATCGCAGGAGACCGCGCAGGCTCTCAGTATGATGTTCAAACTGCAGCGGGCCGATGGAGACTGGACGATCAGCGACGACAACAATCCGCCGCTGGAATCGAATCGTTTTCAGCTGGCTACGGTGGCCGCGAGAGCCATAGGCAATGCACCAGGCTGGCTGGCGCAGCAGCGGGGAACGCCGGTAGAGGACAAAATCAATCTCCTGGAAAATTACCTTCGGGCTGAGCGCAAGCCGCAGGGCGATTACGATCGAACGGATTTGCTTTGGGCAGCCAACGAGTTGCCCGGCCTGCTTAGTGCCACGCGAGAACAACAACTGATCCAGATGGTCTTCAGCCATCAGCGGCCTGATGGGGGATGGTCGATCCGAACGTTTGCTCTGCCAGAAGAGTGGGGAAAGGGCAATCGGGCAGAAAAGCTCAGAGCAGAATTGGAGTTGACTGATCCGCCCAGCGACGGCCACATGACGGGCCTGGCGATCATCGCGCTGCGCAAGGCCGGCGTTGCGTCGAGCGATCCTAGCATTCAGCGCGGAATTTCCTGGTTGCTCGCTAACCAGCGCTCGTCGGGGAGATGGTGGACGCGATCATTGAATCGGGATGGCTGGCAGTTCATCACGTACAGCGGCACAGCGTACCCGCTGCTGGCCCTGGCGCTGTGCGATGCCTTGCCAACGAGTGCCCAAATGACTTCTGCGATTCCGAAATCGTCCCAGTAAGTGCTTCGGTGAGCTATCTGTAGCGTTTTGCCGTTGCGGTTTCCCTACTCGGCGAAGATTTCACTGAGTGCAGCCAGCGTGGCGCTCAACACGCGTGGATGTATGGCGCCTGCGCGCTTTACGAGACGGACCTTGTCAATAGTGCGAATCTGATCGAGCAGGATGAGGCCGCTCTTGCCCCCATGCCTGACAGCAACGCGGAAAGGCGCCGGATGGCTTCCGGTGGTCATTGGCGCGACAATCGCAGTCCGCAAGTAGTCGTGCATCTCAGGCGGAGAGATCACAACGCAGGGACGGGTCTTCTGAATCTCGCTGCCAACCGTTGGATCGAGATTCACGAGCCAAACCTCACCACGCTTCACCACGATAGTTCCGCATCCCCTTCATTCACAAACTCAGGAAGTACCAGAGCATCATCGCCGGTCGCCGCCAGTTTCCTGCTCGCCTCAGCCCAGCCACTGCGCGGCTTGGCTTTGGGCCTCCGCAATACCAGCGCCTCGCCTTCCACGCGCAACTCGGCCTGGTCCACAAGCCCCACCTGCTGCAGCAGTGGCTTTGGAATCAGGATTCCTTGCGAATTCCCTAGGCGACGAATCGTCGTAAGCATACTTCCTCCATGTAATAACAATGTTATCACAGCGACGAGCTTCGAACGAGTCCCTGAGTCCCGCATATCCAAGGTTGCGGATTCTTAATGTCGCTATTTAGCCCGCGGATGCGTCCGGTCATAGACCACCGTCAAT
>JBAWCO010000968.1:0-23446 GCA_049590315.1 Occallatibacter sp.
GTGGGGTACAGGAGCATTCTACATCTGGGTACTGACACCTCAGTCGAGATACCCTCGGCAGAGACTGCTTTCGAAGGCATCGCAGGCACTACCGAGTACGACAGGGAACATGACACTGCGTCCCAGGAGTTCCTGTTTCACGCGGCGACACTGGATACGGTCGATCAAACCGGAAAACTAGAGTATGGCATAAGCTGGGCGCAGTTCTTTCTTGTCAATCCAATCCCGAGGGTCCTCTGGCCAGAGAAGCAGAATCCGGTGTGGACAGGCGTCAACTGGGAAGATATCAACGAGAATACCTCCATAGCGATTGCTCCTGGAGCGGCGCCGGGAATTGTCGCAGATTTGTATGCGCGCTTTCACCTTTTCTCTGCGATCTTTTTCTTTCTACTCGGGACAAGTCTTCGTCGACTCTTTGTGGCCGCGCGCAACCAGAGTTCGCCATTGACAACGATTGGTTACGTTATGACCTACGCCGTTAGTCTGAACATGTTTGCCCAGGGATTTGGATCGATTTTCGTCCCGCTCGGGTACTCCATGATGCCAGTGGTAGCTTTTGTCTGGGTCACGAGGCACGCCCAACGAAAAGCGAAATCGCGCCAGACGGAAATGATACTGCGGCATGCGGCGGCTCTGCACGGAGAACAATGGTCATCGTAGCGCAACTAGGTGCACGCATGCATTACGCGGTGCCGGTAATCCTGCAAAGGGCGGGGATACTCGAGAGGTTGTACACAGACATCTGTGCGCCTCGCAGACTACGGCCAGTTCTGAACGCGGTGGCCCGGGTTGGCCCTGCGTCCCTTCGCCGATGGTTGGGGCGAATCCCTGCCGGCGTTCCCTCTGAGAAAATTGTCTCCTTTAACGCAATGGCGTTTGAGTATTACAAGCGGAGGAACGCGCCAACTCCTGGGGCTCTCACCGCCGCCAACCTATGGGCCGGCCCGCTGTTCTGCCGTCGAGTGATCCGATGCGGTTTGGGAAACGCTACAAGCGTTTTCACCTACAACGGTGCGGGTCTTGAGTTGTTGCGGCACGCGCGCACACTGGGCTTGCTCACCGTAATGGAACAGACAATTGCTTCCGTCGAGGTAGAGGACAAACTGATTGAAGTGGAGGAGACCGATCACCCTGAATGGGAGCTTCCTCGCGCCAAGGACCCATTTCGAAGCGCTTTTTCTCAACGAGAGCAGTTGGAGTGGGAGACTTCCGACATCATCCTCTGCGGTTCGGAATTCGTGCGAGATAGTATCCGCACAAGTGGTGGCCCGGTTGAGCGTTGCCGTGTTGTACCCTACGGGGTCCGTCTCCCTTCTTCCGTAAAGCTAAGGGATCGTCGCCACACACCTTTGCGCGTATTGACTGTCGGGGCTGTTGGATTGAGGAAGGGTGCACCTTACATTCTTGAAGTGGCGCGTGCTTTGGGAAAAAAGGCAGAGTTCCGAATGGCGGGCAAGTTGGACATTACATCCGATGCGCAAAAACTGCTCAGCTCACATGTGACGCTCCTTGGCGGCGTGCCACGTTCGGAGATTCACCAGCAGTTCGAGTGGGCAGATGTTTTTCTACTTCCGACACTTTGCGAGGGATCGGCAACCGTCTGTTATGAGGCGCTCTCATATGGCCTGCCAGTGATTACAACACCGAATGCGGGAAGCGTTGTTCGGGATGAAATCGATGGATTCATCGTGCCTATTCGTGACTCGGCAGCGATCGTCGACAGGATCGAGCGAATTCTGGACGATAGCGACCGTTGGGAGACAATGTCAGGGAACGCGTTGAAGCGCTCAGCAGAATATTCATTAGAAGAATATGGGGAGCGATTCGTAAGCGCGATTCAGCCTGTTCCGGTGATGGTTAACTAGCGACCTGATCAGAGTCTTGCCTGTGTTCTGTACTACCGCGCGAAAAGCAATACTCATCGCGATCAGTCATTCGGTGCCAACTCTTCATTGAGTGACGGAGTGTCGGCATTTCTCCGTATTGCAGTTCAATTGCAGGATCACGATTTAGTCGGAGCAAGACCGAATGGCTTTGAAGGCACTCCTCTCGATCTTTTTGTTTGCCTTTCCATGGCCAATAAGAAGATTGATTTTGACTACTCTATTTGGGTATCAGATTCATCCGACCGCGCGCATTGGATTCTCCATCATACTGCCGGAGAGATTGGAGATGGGCCCTGGCTCACGAATCAGAAATCTCACCATCTGCAAAGGGCTTTCCTTGCTGCAGATGGGAGAGGGGGCGTCCATCGGGAATCTCAACCAGATCACAGGCTTTCCAGCGGGCGACACGAGCTTCTTCAGTGCCGATCGCGACAGACGGCCAGAACTGATCCTTGGCTGTCAAGCAGCGATTACGGAACGTCACCTTATTGATTGCACAAATTCAGTCCGGATTGGTAAGTTTGCTACATTCGCTGGATACAGATCGCAGTTACTCACACACAGCCTTGATCTTTACGATTGCCGGCAAAAGTCAACGCCGATCGTGATTGGTGACTATTGCTTCGTTGGGTCGGGTAGCATTGTTCTGTCCGGAAGCGGCCTGCCAGACTATTCGGTGCTCGGCGCTGGCTCGCTCTTGAACAAGGAATATAGCGAGACCTACTTCCTCTATGCAGGTAGCCCGGCGAGACCCATCAAGCCGCTACCTCGCGATACGGGCTACTTTCAGCGGAAAACCGGGGCCGTGCACTAGGGCAATTCGTAAGAGCATGCGCAGTCGTGGCCATAGAGAAGCAAACGTCGGAGAAAACAGAATGGACTCAGCGCCCTCGACTCGCAGTGCCATAACTCATTTTGAAGGCGCCATTACAGCTCACAAAGTGAAAAGAGCGGCGGTTGCAGTGAACAGCCTGCCCCTTATTCCCGCTCGCGAAAGTCTAGTCGAGAGCCAGAGGAACCAGGTTCAAATGCTGGAATCGCGGCTGAGCGTGGTCAATCTGACTGGTCCAGTCTCTCGTGCCGCGGGAGGTCTCTTTGATGCGATGCGGAACCTTGTGCTGGAGGTTGAAAACGGGGATCGTTATTCGTCTTCAGTGATGGGGCTCAACGAAGCCAATTTTGAACGGGATCGGTTATTGTGGGGAAAAGTCGATATCAATGCATTCCGGGTTCTCGGCCCTCGTTCTTTCGGTTATGCACCAGAACTGTCCAGGGCATTGCATTTGAAGAATCCGGCGCTAGTCCATATTCATGGCCTATGGATTTATCCATCGGTTGCCGTAATTCGATGGTCGCGTCGCAACAAACCGTATGTGATAAGTCCACATGGAATGTTGGACCCTTGGGCTTTGAAGAATTCCCGGTGGAAGAAGCGCATCAGTGCTGCACTCTATGAGGATCGGCATCTGCGAGGAGCTGCGTGCCTGCATGCCCTTAACCATGCTGAAGCGGAAGCGATGCGTGCCTATGGGCTCAAGAATCCAATTTGTGTCATTCCCAACGGGGTAGAGTTGCCGATCGAATCAGAAGAAAAGATTCCGCGGCAAGGCAATCGTAGTCTGGTGTACCTGGGAAGGTTGCATCCAAAGAAGGGATTGCCGCTGCTTGTGGAAGCATGGTGCAGGATCCAACGGATGGCGGAAGAATCCGGATGGCGTCTTATTATTGCAGGTTGGGACCAGCTCGGACATCAGTCGGAACTTCAGAGACTCGCAGCTAAACTTCATTCAGGGACGAGCATTGAATTTGTAGGACCTCGGTTCGGAGAGGCTAAATCAGCCTTGTTTCTGGATGCCTCAGCATTTATCCTGCCTAGCTTGAGTGAGGGACTACCTATGTCCATACTGGAGGCGTGGTCCTGGCACCTGCCCGTATTGATGACAACAAACTGTAATCTTCCAGAGGGTTTGAAGGCTGGAGCCGCCATTATGATGGAGGCTAATGTGGAAGGCATATGCGGAGCACTAAGCGAGCTTTTCTCGATGAATGGTGTTGAGCGCGAGACAATGGGAGCGAACGGCCGCCGCTTGGTTGAAGAGCAGTTTCAGCGGCCACGTGTTGCCGACCAAATGACGCAGGTATACAACTGGATTCTCGGTGATGGTCGACAGCCCACTTGTGTACTGAATTGAATTTCGAGGAACTTGTTTGTCTCAACCAGATCTATCTTCATATGACAACTCCTGGTACTCGCCGGGTCGAAGCAGTGCCGTCAGGGCATTGTGGTTTTTCGTCGGGTCGCCGATCGTACGTTGTCAATTGTTGCCGCTGTCTTCGGTTCGAAGACTCATCCTTCGTTGCTTCGGCGCAAAGTTGGAACATGGTGTTGTGCTCAAACCGGGCGTACGCGTGAAATATCCGTGGCTGCTTTCCATCGGTAGGCACAGTTGGATTGGAGAGGACGTTTGGATCGACAATCTCGTTAAAGTCAGGATTGGATCGAATGTCTGTGTCTCTCAAGGGGCATATCTTTGCACGGGGAATCACGATTGGTCCGACGAATCGTTCGGACTTCAGGCGGTTCCGATCGTAGTGGAAGATGGCTCATGGGTAGGCGCACGTGCGCTGATAGGTCCGGGTGTAATGATCGGACAGTCCGGAGTGGCCGCGGCTGGAAGTGTGGTTACGAAATCCATACCAGCGTTTGAAATTCACTCGGGAAATCCTGCACGCTTCTTGAAGCGACGCATCTTCCGCCCAAAATTGCGTTCTTCAGCCGACCGCACCTTGCAGTATTCAGATCCAGCTTCGGTGAACTAAGCGAGCCGAATCGGCTTGCTGATGACTGATTTAATTGCTGGCACCGCTCGACATGCGTCGTCGATTTGAATCAGCTCTTGTAGCCCTGCTCCATCAGCCATATCCCGAGAGTGTCGGCCCCCCAAAAAAATTATGAAGGCACTTATTTTCTACCATTACCTATATCCCGACGACGTTATCAGTTCCGTGCACTTTAGCGATCTTTGCCAAGGCCTGATGGAACGCGGTTGGGAAGTGACAGCGTATTGCTGTACTCGCAGTTGCCGCGATCCTCTACTAACGTTTTCTTCAGCAACTACCTGGAATGGAGTCAGGATCAGAAGGATATGGAGGCCCGGGTTTTCTCAGTCCAGTTCACTTGGAAGGCTTCTGAACTCTCTGTGGATGATCGCAGCATGGAGCACGCTCGCCTTCAACCCCTTCTTGAGCGTATCGCAGGTGGTGATTGGCACCGATCCTGTCTTGAGCGTCCTAGTGGCCCTCCCGTGGAAACTTATTCGATCGCGGGTACAAATTGCCCATTGGTGTTTCGACCTTTATCCTGACGCGGCAATCGCCGACAGGCTCATTCCTGAAAAAGGATTGATCGCCAAGATGCTTACCTGGCTGCTGTCCGCTGCGTATCGCCAATGCGATCTGGTGGCAGATCTGGGCCCGTGCATGAAGGCCAGTTTGGCCAAATACCTGGGAGCGCAGCGCGCGGCAACGACGATACCTGTTTGGGCCATCGTTGAGCCAGAGGCTCCGGTCTCAATTGACGAGTCGGAACGACGAAGTTTGTTTGGTGAAGCTAAGCTGGCTTTGCTGTATTCGGGAAACTTTGGCAAGGCTCATTCCTGTGCGGAAGTGATCGATCTTGCAGGTCGGTTTTCCTCGATCGAGGCCGAGTTTGTTTTCAGCGCGAGAGGGAATCGGCTAGGAGAACTCACTGAAGCTATCAAGATCGGTCCACCGAATGTGAAGTTGGCTTAATTTGCTCCAATTCAGGCGTTGGAAAAACGACTGGCCGCAGCCGACATTCACATAGTTACGTTGCGCTCGGAATGGACGGGCGCAGTGGTTCCGTCTAAATTCTTTGGAGCGATTGCAACTGGCCGGCCGGTCCTTTTCATAGGGTGCGCTTCTTCGGGAATTGCAAGTTGGATTGAAGAATTTCGTGTTGGCTGGGTACTCGATACCGGGCTTTCGTCGGACACGACATATCAAGTACAGATCCAACGAATCGTACAGGAACTCAAGGATCTTGCAGAAGACCGGCCTCGACTACTCAGGTTGTTCAGTCATTGCCATGCAGTCTATCGAGCAAATTTCTCGAAACAACGAATACTGGACATCTGGCATCAGGAGCTGGGGGTATTGGCATCTGGCGGCCAGGCTCGTTTGCCTCGGGCGAGTACTGTAGCGTAGCGGAAGAGTCCCCCTCCTCAGCAATCCTCCCGGTTAAAGATTCACTCCATCCAGAGATGCTTTGCGAGAACGATCATAGAGAACACCGGCTCAGTCGAGCCTTCATTGTTCCGCCTGAGCAACAGCAGGCGTCTCGTCGTTGTAGTCGGCATGAGCGGGCGGATCGCATTCGATCAGAGCTTCTAAAGGCAACAAGGGTTGAACAGGCACATCAGATCATCAGATCAAAACGTCCTCCAGACAACTAGATTTCCCAGCGAACTTCAACCGTAATTGGAGGCTGATTATGTACTCGATGTTCATTCTAGCCGCCGCTTCCTTCGCGCTTTCATTGATTATTACTCCCCTGTTTCGGAATTTCGCGCTTCGGCTTAAACTGGTTGACGAACCAGACAATCATCGTAAAATTCACAGCGTTCCCATCCCCCGCATCGGAGGAGTTGCAATTGCCGCATCTGTTCTAGGAGCGTTCGGTTTTCTATTCCTTCTCAAGCTCAACGGAGGGGTGATCCTTTGGGGTGAGGCGCCATTAGCTCTACGCCTCCTGCCGGCAGTCGCTATTATTTTTTGTGTCGGACTGATCGACGACATCTTTCAAGTTCGGCCAATCTACAAGCTTGCCGCTCAGGTCGCCGCGGCGATCTTAGCTTGGGAGAGCGGCCTCCATTTGAGCTCTATTGGGATGCACAATTTTCCGGTCTTGTTCAGCTTCTTGCTGACGATCATCTGGATTGTGGCATGTTCGAACGCGATGAATCTTATTGATGGAGTGGACGGGCTTGCCGCCGGCGTAGCCCTGGTCGCTTCGATCACGACTCTCATTGCAGCTCTTTTTCACCACAACGTCGATCTCGCATTTGCGACGGTGCCGTTGGTGGGTGCCTTACTTGGATTCTTACGATTCAATTTTAGCCCGGCATCCATTTTTCTCGGTGATTGCGGCAGCCTGACACTCGGGTTTCTGCTCGGCTGCTACGGCATAGTGTGGAGCGAGAAATCGACAACTGTGCTTAGCATGGCGGCTCCGTTGATGGTGCTCTTTGTTCCGCTTCTCGACGCGGGTCTCGCTATCGTTCGCCGATTCCTCCGGCAGCAACCGATATTCGGTGCTGACCGGGCGCATATTCACCACAAGTTGCTTTCTCAAGGTCTGCCGCCTTGGCGCGTGGTGCTGATTCTCTATGGTTTTTGCGCTCTCGCCGGCGTGGCTGGTCTTATTCTTACTGCAACACATGTTCCGTACCACAGCTTCGTTGTCATTATTGTGATTCTCGTGGCGTGGCTGGCCATTCAGCATCTCGGATATTCAGAGCTGGGCGTTGCGAACAGAGTTGTGTTCGGCGGAGGATTTCATCGACTGCTGAATGGGCAACTCAATCTCGCGAAGTTTGAGCAGGAGCTAATGGCGAGCAAGACGCTCGACGAGATCTGGCAATTGCTGTGCAGAGACAGCCCCGAGTTCGGATTTTCGGGAATCGAGCTGCGTATCGATGACGAGGTTCAGCTCAGGAGAACTGGCATGGGTTGGCAGATTCGAGTAGATTTTCCCGGCCGCGGTTACATCGTTCTCACGCGCGCAGCAGGAGCCCGAGCGTGGTCTTCTGCGGGGGTGATGTTTGTTGATTGCATTGAACGGGTCTTTTTCAAGAGACTTGACGACTTGAAACCCCGCTCGGAGCTGACGGCATATGCTCAAGCCAACTAATTTCCGTTTGCGACTTCTTTGGGGCCTGCTCGTGGGAGCAATTCTGCTGGGGGCGCTGTTACCATATTTAGGCATCCATACCAATATTCTTAGTGTCTATCTCAATCCCCACTGGCTGCACTTTCTTGTGTATCTGGTCGTATCGTTTCTTCCCTTGTTCGCTTGGCGGCGCAATACGGGCCTGGTGCTCTCTATGGGAATGGCGCTGCCTGCGACGGGATTGGAGATCATACGCGCGGTCGTGGAAGCGCGATCAGCCAACATTGAGCACATGGTGATAAATATGCTAGGGATCGCGGCCGGCATACTTTTGGGGATCAATATCCTGACGCTCCAGTCCCGCATGAACCAAGCTGACATCTGAGCTGTATATGATATGGACTTTCTCGGCTGTCTTGGCTTGTGACTAGGTGGATCTCGGATCATACTGTTCATGACCTTCGGGCGTAGATAAATTAATAGGCCGCTATTGCGGTGTCAGTCAATTCCCATTTCAGATGCGATGCGATTGAGTTGAGCCAGCCTCGAATCTGCTTCTTTCAGCTCTTCGAGCATTGTAGTTACTCGGCTAAGATCGCAAATGGCCGGAACGCTGTGAAGCTTGGGAAGCACATAGTCAATTCCATTTCGTCCATTTCGAATTCGACTCCCGCATGCGTGCTTCAATACGCCGCCGATATCGTACAAGCATTTGCCGACCTCCCTCAATTCTCTCTCAAGCGCAGCCCGGTGCCTCTTCGTTTCACCACGTTCTCTCACCAGTCTTAGAATTGCGTCATCTTGCTCGCCAATCGTCATGAATGAAATCCCTGCCACGCCGCACCTGGACCAAGCCATTAATTGACCGAGGAAGACTGGAGTGGATCAAGCTCCTTTCTTAGTTATGGGACTTGAGGTGGGCCAACGAGCGGGGTCGACACGGGTGTCGCTACGCCCAGAAACTGAGTAATCGTATCCGAATGGAAGTTGGAGAGCCAGATATTTCCACTCGAATCGAGTGCGATGCCATAAGGCGCATTGAGGTGTGCATCTGCACCGAGGCCAGATGAGGGTGAGAGAGGTTGGCCGGGATTTGTGCTACTCGCTCCCTGCAATTCGGTCAGGCTATTCCCTATCCAATTTGCAACCCACACGCTTCCGGAGCCGTCGACTGCAATGCCATAGGGATGATTGATCCCACCCCCTGCATAACCGCTGGATGCTACCGTTACCGTTCCGTCATTATTTAGCTCTAATTCGCTAACGCTACTCGAAAGGTAGTTAGCGACCCAGACATGCCCTTTCGACGCGTTTGTCGATATTCCGACTCGATCTGTGGCAATGCCGGAAGGCTCATTGCCACCACTCGTGATCATACTTATAGTTGTTCCATTCGGCGATATCGAAGTCGCGGTACCGGGACTGTCGCCAGAGTTTGCGAACCATGCATAATGGTTTGCATCAATCGCCACAGCCTCAGGGGCAGAGAGTTGACCGGGAACTCCCCATCCACCGCTTCCGGAAACTGCAGAACCGCTATTTGATAGTTTGGTGGCGGTGCTGTCGCCGTAGTTTGCGAGCCAGATGCTTCCATCTGTATCTGTGGCAACTGCTCCGGGAAAATAAACACCTCCTCCAGAAAACGTGGAGACTAATTGACCCGAAGTGTTCAATTCTGAGACGCTGCCGTGGCCACCAGGCGTCTGTTGATTCGTGGCCCAGACGCTGCCGTGAATATCAATTGCCAGACCGTAACTCTCCCAAAGCGCATCATCGGCGAAGCCGTTGGATGAGGACATCGGCTGACCTGTGCTGGAAAGTTCGGTTACTGAACTGCAAGCGATATTTGAACCGCAGAAATTCGCGGCCCACACGTTTCCAAGAGCGTCGATGGCGATTGAAGCAGGGAGGTCGAGTCCACCACCGCTAAATGTGACGGCAATCGTCCAGTCATTGGGGGCAGCGCTCAAACCTGGCTGGAACGGTGACTGCGGCGTTGGCAGGGCAAAAAGGGCGGTGACATTATTGGAGGGGTTCTGAGCAATGTCCAAAGCAGCGCCTATCGTATCTGTAGGAGCCGATCCCGACGGCGGCTTTGCAGTGTTAAACAGTGCATCGCATGCAGTGGAGCCCGTGGAATTTATGCAGGATGCCAGAAGATTCGCTAAGGTATAAATCTTCTTAGTTGGCAGTACAGCTCCTGTGGGGACTGAAGCCCCTGGCGAAGTTCCCTTTGTGATATCGACAAGGTTATTTACGTTCAGGAATGCGTTCGCCAATCCCTGTGCATTTGTAGAACTTGTGCCAACTTGCGCACCTGGCCCTAGAAAAGGTGCAAGCGCCCACACCGATGCGACGGTCGTCACCTCATTCACAGATACAAACGAGAGAGAACCAACCTGACCACATGGCCCGAGAGCCGTCATCAGCGCGATGTAAGGATTGTCGGCTCCAAGCCCAGGATTCCCACCGGTTGCGACTATATATGTCTCAGCGGTGGGAGACGGGCATGTATAGTCCGATGTCGTGAATGAAAAAATACCATTGCCGTCTGTTGTGATGGCGCCCGGTGAGAATAATGGCTGCGCTGCAGCAGCATATCCAGTGGAGCCCGAAGCGTAGAGTTGCATCGTCGCGCCCGTTACAGGAAACTGTCCGCCTAGCATTCTGCCTGTAATGGTGGCGGAGGGCGGCGTAGGAATCGATCCCTGATCGATCGATCTACTACCACTACCGCCGCAGCCGGCAATCAAAATGAATGAAAGAAGCAAAGACCCAATCGTGGGTACCGCAACTCGAGTTCTGTCAACAACGCTTCTCATTGTGCCGGACTCCCGTGAATGTGCCTCTTGACGATTCCTGGTAACGCAGCATCGAGCAGATATTAGGTTGCGGATCGTCAGCAGGAGTGAATCAATCCAACACTGACTTGGAACACATCATGCAGCCGCTTTGACCTCGGTTAGTCGAGCTTCATTTAGATAAGCAATTGCGAGCCAGAAGAGTTGCTGTTATTCACAACCCTGTCGCAAGCTCATGTCTACCCGGATTGAATTGGAGTATAAGGAGACTCCTGTGAAGCGAGCATGACAACCCGATGAAAAGATTCATGACGAACGATTTACTGAGCGTCTCTGTACCGAACGCTCTGCCTGTGTGTCGGAGATCAATCTTTAGCAAGGCGCAACGGGGCTATTTTCCGGCGCTCTCCGTCTGCTTTTCGGATTTCGATTGGAGCTGCTGCGCAAGCCAGCCGGACATTCCGGCCGTCTTCCATGATTCAGCATGTGCTGGCCGATCTTTAAACTGCACCAATTCAATGGCGGGAACCGTCTCTGCAATCTTGTCTCTTGCGGCTGGAGGATTATTGGGATAATCCAGAATCTGCTGTATGCGAATCGCTCGATCTTTCAATTGAGGCAAGAATGAAATGGGTTCGACAGCGGCTGCTTTTTGCAGAAAGTCAGCGGTCAGGTATTTTGAGCGCTCGGAGTCTTCAAGCAGAGGGGAACCCTTGAGCCAATCGGGCCAGTCGCCCCAAGGGTTGAGAAGGTCTACGGCCGTAATGCGCGGATCTGCAGCGGCGGCAAGGATTGCGATGGAGCCCCCGGAGCCCTGACCGAACATGCCAACCTTGTCGACACTTAGATCTCCGCGCTTTTGAAGGTAATCGATGATCAATTGAACATCGTGCACAGTCGATCCCATGCTTTCTTGTAGTTCGGGAACGAACCAATCCCGCATTGGACGGAGACGGAAGCGCTCGCCCGTGAGCGCGGAGATGAATCCCACAGCCGCCAATCCGTGCTGTGTGGCCGCCTGGCACCACGCATTGTCCCTGAAGCGATCGATATCCGAGGGATAGCTATATAGATAGAGCGCTACGCGCGGCTTCGTCACTCCGTGCGGCATGACCACCCAGATGTCGACGGGGTCGCTGGCCCGCCACTGCAAACGAATCAGTTCGCGAGTGAAGTCCGGAGTTTCCGTTTTGCCCAAGGAAACGCCGGCAAGGTAAAGCGGCAAGGCTTTTCTGTCGACCGGCAATTGCGCCCAGTTCTCTTTTCCAGCAATCGGTGGCCGAGGTGAAGACGGGTTTTTCTGCTCGACCGAATCCTTTGGAACGGAGGGGGGCACTGACTGCGCCAAGCCGAGACCCGTGCTCAGGCAGGCAAAAATCACAAGGGAGACCAAGTTGCGAAGCATGAATAACCTCAGTGGAGATATAGAAAGGCAATTAACTTCACATACGTTTGTAGTTGAGCCTCTTTAAAGGACAGAGAAAAAGCGCGAAAGAAACGGCGCCGCTCAAAAACACCGCAGGCAGGCTGGCCTGGTTTGGCCTGCCTGCCCGAATGTTTCTAAATCAGATTGAGGGTTGAGTTATTGGCGTTTCCCGGTCTGACCGGTGGTGGTGCTGTTGTCCGCGGAGTAGTCGTTGTCCGCCTGCTGCGAGTAGACCATGCCGCCCACGTCGCCACCAGCTTCAGGGCTCCCGGCGTCACCGTTGGAGGGGCTACCGCCGTTGCCGGGGTAGACCACTCCAGGCGGCGTAAAGTGCGACCGCACGACGGAAAGCTGATCCTTGAGAACGAAGTCAGGGAAGTCGGGGGTAACGAATTTCTGTTCGTTGTTAGCCAGCGTCGTTGCCAGGCTGGCGCAAGAAACGGTATGAACACCGGTCGCGCTATCGCAAGAGGTGGCAACGGCGGACGCCACCAGGCGAAGAATAGACCAGATCGGGTAGCTTCCATCCTTCACGTGCGAGAAGGAAACGTTGCTGAGCAGGTTGTTGCCGCTGGTGGGAACTTCGCCGTCCGACCAGACTTCCTGGATCGGATCGACGCCGTCTACAGTGATGTATTTGGCGTTGCCGGGAGTTGCGCTGCTGAAGTTAGCCTGGCTCCAGAAAGCGTAGCCGAGTGAGTCTGTTGCGTGCTCGACGACCTTGACCACGTTCCCGGTGCCCAGTACGCGGCTGCGCGTGCTGGTTACGCTGGCATGGCTGTTAGTTTCCTGCAATGGATTGTTGGGAGCCGTCTGCGATGCCCAGGTCTTTCCGCCGCCAACCGTGGCCCCGGTGCAATAGTAGGCCGGGAAGGCCAGGCCGTTGTTGTTGGCGAAGAGCGCCGCTTCGCCAATGTCCTGTGAAGTCTGATTCGCGATGTTGTTGGGAATGGCGTATTCCATCGTATTGTAGGTTCCGGAGAGGGGCTCGCGAATGACTACGTTGACGGGTACTTCACCCGTGGAGGAGAAAAGTTGTGGGACAAGATCCTGAACAGCGCCAAACGTTCCGTCAAGAAAGCCGGCGAGCGTAGAGCGGTCGACGTTGGTAACTGAGAGACTACCGAGGCCGTTGGTGTCGGTCGGATTGACGATTACCAGCTCAGGCGCTGCGCCCACTGAGATAACCGACCAGTTGTTGCCGGTGCCGTTCGCGATCGCGGCGCCGGAAGCGGGGTCGTTGCCCTGGAGATTAAAGGCCGCAACGTTGAACGAAGAGGCGCTGAGCTGAGTGTTCAGGTTGTAACCGCCGATGGTCCAGGTTCCCGTGTTGCCGGCCTGCAAAATGGGATTGCCTTGGTTGGGATTAGCGGTCTGCTGGCCCAGGCCGAGATACTGCGAGCCGGTGCCAAGGGTCAGGTTGCAGGGGGTCAGGGCGCGAGTCATGGCAAATTCTCCATCCTCGGGCCGGATGTCGGTTGCAGCCACATTGACCCGTGAGCTGGTAATGGCGGACTGCACTCCCGCTGGAAGGCTGGTGGCGCAGGTGACGCCCGGGAAGCAAGTGGTGGTGACGGTTCCGCTGAATGCGACGCTGCACGAAGGCGAGCCGAAGAAGCAGCGGTTGCCGACGACAGAGTCAGTGTTGATGTAGTAGTAGACCGAACCGTTGGCGGCATTGGTCCCGGCGCAGTTGCCGGCGACTGCGGGCACCCAGGCAACCCAACCGGCTGCCGAGTCAGCGACGCTTACGCCCGTCGAGCCGCTTCCGCGGACATCGTTGAGGGTGAAGTTCTTGCTGGAGGTGACCAAGAGACATCCCAACTGTCCAGCGGCGGCCTGACCCGCTTCCTGGAATTGAGCTGACGAGCCGGCAATGCCGAGCCCGACCGTCTGGGCGTGTACGTTGGCGCTTGCTGCGGCAAATGCCAGAACCGCAGCGGCAGCGATCATAAAGAGGCGATTCGTTTTCATTCAGATGCTCCTTGTCGTGTGATCGTTAGATTTTGCGGTTCTCACGGACTGCTGAGGGAATCACCGCGAAGGGTTCAAGGCGACTGGTTCAATGCGTGAGGTGAGTTTTGCGCCGGACGGCGCAACGGCCTCAGCCATCCCTTATACTTCTCGTGAAGGGTTGGGAGTTTGAATTTTTAGCGGAATTCACCGGAATTAACGCAAAAATTATATGACAATCGAGCGATGGTTGAAACTACTGCGTCCCCGCCTTTTTCCTGGTGAGTCTGTCAGACATTTGTGTAGCGCAACGTGGAGATTGTAGGACACTTGCAATACAGAACAGTGAATTCGAGATGGACCCTTACATGCCTGGTGGATGAATCAGAATTGATCTCTTTTTCATGAACGCTGGTTCGCGCCTCAGCTTAGTATTCACGAAGGAATTCTTTCGGTAGTCCACTCGATCGTTATCCCGAGATTGATGGAGTCCGGTTCACCAGCAGCAAATGCCGTGGATGTGTGTTGCAAGTTTTGCTTCCTCATCAGGTCTGAAAGAGGCAAAGTATCGCGCGGCGCCGGAAGCAGGTTCTTTCAACTCGTGACCGCCCATTTTCAAGTTTGTATCAACTCAACAAGACATAGACGGTCCGTGCAGGTTTGCCGTGACTGAAGCAAGGAGCTAAACCGTGAGTGAAACCAGATCTTCCCACGTTCCAACAATTGTGAGGGGTGCCCAGCGCCACGTTCTTCTTCCGGCAATGCTGCTGGCCTCTTCAAGTGTGCTGCTCCTGTCTGGGTGCGGCTCAGCTCTTAACCTTGGGCAAGGTTCGGCAGGACCTGCAGAGGTTGCCGCCATGCGCGGCACCGTGCATGGCGGCCAGGCCCCAATTATGGGTTCAGCCATAACTCTTTATGAAATCGGAGCCACGGCAGCACATGCCGGCGGCTACGCGGCAGCTCTTCCCAACGCTGGGCTTCCTGTACTGGGCACCGCTACAACCGATAGCAGCGGCAACTGGTCAATCGCGAGTCCCACGGCCTGCGTCGATGCGAACGATGAGATCTACCTGACCGCTGTTGGCGGCGAGCCGGTTGGCACCGCGCAAGCCAGCAACACGGCGTTGGTGATGACTTCTGTGGGAGGCCCGTGCGGCAACCAGTTCACCCACTCCTTCGACATTGACGAAGTCACAACGGTAGCGACGGAGTATGCGCTCTCCGGCTTCTCCAGCGACTACCTGCACGTGGGCACAAGCCCCACGAACGGCCTGGGTTTGACCAATGCATTTGCCACGGTGACGAACCTGGTGAACCTCGGCACCGGTTTGGCAAACACGAAGCCCCCTGCCTACGTTACTCCGCCGGCAAACTCGAATGCCGACGTTTTCTCTGCCATTGTTCCAATCGACACGATCTATGCACTGGCGGATGTGTTGGCGCCATGTGTGAATGCCGCGGCAGGCGCTGCCGATCCAGCATGCACTAACCTGTTCTCCTATACTGGCGGCTCGAATTCCACGGCGGTGGGCACAAACGGCGTGCAGGGTCCAGTGGCCGGCAATACTGCCGATGCGATCCTCTACATCGCGCACAACCCAGGGCTTCCGGCAAACGGCGGAATCACGATCAGCAACGTTGGGAACCTCCTTGCTTTGCAGAATCCCTCGGCTCCCTTTCAACCTTCACTTTCCGCCTCAGCGCCGCCCAGCGACTTGACCATGACAATCAATTTCGTCGGCGGCGGTATGGGTGGGAATAAAACCGGCAGTAGCGGCAATCTTTCGGGAGCGACGCAGATCACGATTGACAAAAGCGGTAACATCTGGGTTCAGAACCAGACACACAAGACCATCACTGAATTGAGCAACCTGGGCGCTCCGCTTTCACCCACAACGCAGGTCAGCGGTACCAGCACGATCGCAGTAGGTGGATTTCCGCTATCTGGGACGCTGGGAACCATAAGCGGCCATATCGATACCGACCAGCAGGGCAATGTGTGGGTTCCCGACACTACGAGTTGTGTTCACGCGCTCAGCCCGGCTGGCGTTGAATTCGCAGGGTCTCCTTTCACGACGGTTTGTCCAACCGCCGGCGCTCGCGCCGCGGCGGCGGACGCCAGCAATAACGTGTGGATTTCCGGCACAGGCCCCGCCTTCGTCACTTCTATCTCCAATCCCTTGGCCACGGTCCGTACCGGCTTCCCTGTCATAGGCGGCCTCAGTATTCCAGGCTTCTTCCTGCAGCCGGATGAGTCGGGCAATATGTGGTTCACCGACCAGAACAACGGCGACTACGTCACCCAGACCGGCACTCTGAATGTTCCTTACCCGAGCGCTTTTGGCGGAACCGCCGGCACCTGGGCCGCCTTTGGCATCGGTGGCGGCAACGTCAGTCTCGGTGGCAGTGGCCTGGTGTGGTGGGTTCCTCAGCCCTCCGTGGAAGACATTCAGACGGAACAGGCCATCCCTCCCTTCAACCCTGCAAATTCCTTCCTGCCGTCGACAGAGTTCGCAGAAGTTGAAATCTGGGCGGATGGCAACAACCGCTTCTGGTTCGACAACGCTGGCAGCACGGGGGTGAATGTTCCTGCGAATATTACGGAGTACCTGACCAACAATACCCAGGTATCGCTCCAGAACACCGGCTACACGGGCGGCTCGGAACTCATGGCGATCGATGCCCCCCAGGGGTTTTCGATCGATCAGTCGGGAAATGGGTGGCTGCTGCAATCGACCAATTTCAACGCCCTTAACAAATCGGGACCGTACGGTTCGCAATACCTGGGCAACGGCGTCAATGCCGCGAATATCACAGAGTTTGTTGGACTCGCGGCCCCAACACAGCCTGTACAATCGTTCAGCGCGTTGAACGCTACCTATGGAGTGAAGCCCTAAGCTGGAACAGCCAGGCTGCGGAGGAGTAACTCAGCAGCCTGGCCGTCCTACAGGATTTATGACGCGGGCGAGACTTTCGACTTATTCGAAACTCGCCGGCGGCGAAGAGTAACTGTAACATCGACACATGGCTTCAAGCCATCGTTCTATAAGGAGAACCACCGTGAAGAAACTTGGATACATCCTTCCCGTGGCGTTGCTCGTGCTGGCAACGACTGTGCGCTTACATGCGCAGGACGGCGGTTGCGTCGACTCGCCGGAAAACCCAACTGCGATCCTGGCTCTGGTAGGAATGGCCGCAGTAGGAATTAACCATCTGCGGAGCCGTTTCGGCGGCCGCAAGTAACTCCCTGTTAATGATACTTTAACTGGGCTTTAAGATATCGATCACCGTCAGGCCCTGCCAGTTGACCGGCCGGGCCGGACGGCGTACGTTTCTAGATAACTCGCATTCTCAATTCTTGTTCACTTAATCCCTTATCAGCTTACAGTGACGACGGAACCAATGATCCAGTAAGACGGGCTTCGGCATATCACTGCAAGAGGAGCTTCATTGAAAACTGGGCCGTGCAATGCAAGACAGTCAAAACCTGCATCGTGGCAGATCTACGTCCAGATAGGGTCCGCGGTGCTCCTCGCGCTGCTCGCTGGTTGTGCCAATACTGAAAAGCCGGATGTAGGTCCCATCCAATTCGTCACTGCGGCTGGTGCCCCGGTTCCGGGAGTTACTTCGCTCGGCATCAATGGAGTCGTGTACTTAGTCGCGACCGTTACCAACGATAACAACTTTCTCGGGGTCAGCTGGACTGTTGACTGTGGTTCGCTTCCTGCAGGCGGAGGAATAAGTACCGGGACGATTACCACCGCATGCGGAGTGTTTACTCCTGCACAAACGGCCTCCGGTCCCGTTCCCACTTATCCCTCGACGGGAATCATTACGGAATATACGGCGCCTTCGGCTATCCCGAAGGGCAATACGGTCACCATCACCGCACACGCCACGACCCTTCCATCGGTGACTTCGAGCGTTACCCTGACCATCACCGCAGCCTCTCAAGGGGCGCTTGCAGTGCCCTCGAAATCAACGAAACGTCCTTCGGATAACGTGCAGCGCACGGGATTCTAGCCAGCGATTTTGAAAATACGAACCGCCTCTGTGAGAACCCGACAAGACAATGAAAACGACGAGTAGAGAGTTGAAACGACTTACAGGACACCTGGACGTCCGCTCGTTTGAATCCCCAAGCCGGATCGGAGCGTGCATGGAAGTTCTCTCCCGTTCCGCAGATCGTAGCTGGTCTCTTAGCCGCAGAACTAACACGGTCGCCGGAAGATTTAGAGTTATTCTCGCCTTTCTTGTCCTTCATCTCATTGTTCTCACGCAAACCGGGTGTTCTGGAACTAAGTCAGCGTTGGGCTCAATTTCGGTGACCAATCCGACCGGGGGTTCTGGCCAGGCTAATTCGGTCATCGTGAATAATTCTGTCGATGTCACTGTGTCGGTTATAGGAAACGCTGCAGGTCTCGGCGTTGATTGGAATCTGCTTTGTGGCGGCAGCGCAGTGGTTGGATACACTACGGATGTTTGCGGTTCGTTGACTCCGGTACATGTGGGCAGTAACATCGCCATGGTTTATCTGGCCCCACAGTATGTACCGGTAGGGAATACTGTGACGCTGACCGCGACCGTGACCGGCAACCCATCACAGTCTGCGAGTGTCACGCTCACGATTCTGGCGCAACCGGCGACCATTCAATTCACGCAGGGGTTTCTGCCCCCGTCCGCCATAGCGGGCGGTGGGACGGCAAAGATAGCGGCGACCGTTACCAACGACCCCACTTTCGCCGGAGTGACGTGGAGCGCAACTTGTGGCAGCAGTCCCTGCGGCTCGTTTAAGCCAACAACGACAGCAAGCGGCGGAGTTCAAGGTGTAACCGTCTACACCGCGCCGTCAGCGATTCCTGCCGGGCAAGCGGTCACGGTGACTGCAACCTCGATATACAGTTCCAGCGCTTCAGTTAGCTCGACCATTCAGACCACGCCGATTTCGGTGGGTGTTACGGTGACGCCGAATCCCGTGCAGATGGTGATCCCCGCAAGCCTGACGGCAACGTTCTCATGGGATGTCGCGAGCGACAGCGCAAATTGGTCTCGGCCATCCTGCGCGGCAGTTGATTGCGGCGCAGTTACGCCGGGCTCCTGCTCGGCAGGTGGAACTGCAAGCGCACCTACGAACATCTGTACGGCCACATACAACGCGCCTGCATCGCTTCCAGCCGGGACCACGACATTTCAGATTTCGGAGACGGTCGCGTCAGCGGCAGATCCCACCAAAAGCGCAACCATCAATTTCTTAATCGCGCCACCGCCTCCAGTAAGCGTGAGCCTGGCCGTCTCACCAAGTGCGGTTCAAGTGAACGGGACAACGACACTCGCGGCCACCGTTACCTACGATTACCTCGACGAGGGCGTGACCTGGCAATGCAGTCCGGCATGCCCGTTTCTTACTAGCTCCACGTCTCCTTCGTCTATCACGAGTAACTCAGCAACCTATACCGCACCCTACACGCCTACGGCCATTTCCTCGGGTGTCACCTCAATGCCGGTTGTCATGACGGCGACATCGATCGCGGACCCCACTGCATCCGCTTCGTCCACGTTGACGGTCTATCCGCCGATATCCGTAACGCCGACGACGCAACCAGTTACAGCGGGAGTGCCCGCGACCTTCAGCGCCATCGTGAATAACGAGATTGCTCCGGGTGGAGTGGACTGGGCGGCGACCGGCTGCCCAGGCTTGACCATCGGGGCGAGCTGTGGCACCTTCGGCTCCGGCGGACATAGCGCTAGCGGTACGAACATCACGTACACCCTTCAGACAAACATTCATTGGGGTTCTAAGAATCCGATGTTGACGATCACTGCGACGTCGACTGCTTCTGAGACTATTCCACCGATCCAGTCAACGTCGGTTCAGGTTCCTGTCACTCCCGTGAGCTTTGTGCAGTTTGTTCCGTTCGCGCCCAGTACTCTTCCGGTCGGGAATCCGAGTGCATCGTCGCCGACGCTCATCTCTTTGGTCGCGAGCGCCATTAACGACGCAACCAATCAGGGTGTGGACTGGACAGTTTCCTGCACCGATGCTTCCGCGGCTGCGTGCGGGCAATTCCTGGAGACGCCTGAAATGGTCGCTGCAACGGTTAAACAAACGCAGGATGTTCCGGCCGCATTCTGGAGCTACGGGCTAAAAGTACACGCAGCAAACGGGCAGGCCGTCGCCTATGAGCCTCCCACTCAAATTCCTACGGGCGGAACGGTTACGCTCACGGCGACGTCTACAGGCACTCCAACAGCCAGTGGAAGTCAGGTCGTCAACATCACGAACAACCTCACCGGTCCCGCGCTGAGCGGCAAAGTGCAGGTAGGGAGCCTTCCGGTTTCCGGAGCAAAGGTACAGTTGTTTTCCGCCGGGAATACGGGCTACGGGTCGGCTGCAACACCACTGGTCATTTCGAACGGCGGTAGCAGCGTGACCACCGCCAACGACGGCAGTTTCTCGATTCCGGCGGGATTTACCTGCCCCAGCCTCAATACCCTGGTTTATCTCGTGGCGCTGGGTGGTCAACCCGGCGGTCCCCAGGCGGCAGCGAATCCTCAACTTGGATTGATTTCGGCGATTGGTCCTTGCAGCAATCTCAATGGCACGGTCCCGCTCATCGTGAACGAAGTGACTACTGTTGCTTCAGTTTTTGCTCTAACGCCGTTTATTGGGAGCGACTACGCGCATATCGGTTCCAGCAGCACCAACTACAACAACGGCCCGAACGCTTCAAATGCCGCCAACAACAACAACGGTCTTGCCAACGCGTTTGCCACAGTGAACAACCTGGTGGACATCACGACGGGGGTGTCACTTCTCACCACACCCGCAGGCACTGGAACGGCTCCGCAGGCAGAAATCAACACCCTTGCTGACGTCATCAATACTTGTGCGGCCAGCGCGGGAGGGGCGCCGGGCGATGGAAGCGCATGCGACGCATTTTTCGAAGCAGCCAATGTGAACCCTCCTAACGGAGCGCAACCAACTGCCGCCAACGCGCCAACTAGCATTCTGCAAGCCCTCATTGAGGTGGCGCAGGTACCGAGCAGCATCTGGGGGGCACTCATTCCCAACCCCAGCGGAACTAATCTCTATAACCTCGTGGCCAATCCGTCCCTCAATCTGCCATTCACCCCGATTCTGACCGGTGCTCCTTACGACTGGAGCGTCGCGATCAGCTACACCGGAGGCGGATTGGAGGGCAAGAGCCTGGCTCGTCCACTTTCTTCCTCTCTCGCAATTGATGCGGCCGGGAACCTCTGGATTTCCAACAAGAACATCTCCAGCGTGACAGAGTTGTCCAACACCGGAGCGGCTCTGTCTCCATATTCCACCGGCACAACGAAGGCTACGGGTGGGGGATTTAAGGGAGGGGGGCTGACTTCTCCTAAGAGCATTGCCATTGACCCCTTCGGCGATGCATGGGTCCTTAACGGAACCGGCACGAACGGAAGCAGCACGGTGAGCGAGTTGGCCTATAACGGCGTGCCTCTCAGCCCCAGCAGTGCATTCAGCGGAGGTAGCAACCCGGCCAACACAGGCGTGGGAATGGCCATCGATGGTAATGGAAATGTCTGGGTAGCGGATTCAGGCTCTCCCGGCGATGTGTCCGAATACGCCGGATATAACGGCGGGTCGGTCAACCAGGTCCCGGTTGCCACCGGAACGCCGCTGTCTCCTTCCGGAGTTGGTTTCGTTGGCAGCGCGAGCACACCGATCAACAACCCCAACGGGGGTATCGCGGTGGATGGTTCGAACAACATATGGCTCCTGGACCAGGGCTACTATGCCGCGTTGGAACTGAATAGCGCTAGCGGCGCACTGCTCGACCTCGATCAGGGCGACAGTGTCGATTCGGATACCGGTTTGCCAGACAACCCTCCTTCGTACGTTTTGAACTCATCTAATTTCGGCACTTCGATGGCTATCGATCACGCCGGAGACATATTCATTCCATATAACTTGCCGACCTTAAATGGTGGTGCCCAGGTATACGAGTTGGCTGCCGGGGCCTCAACTGCAAATTTTGGCGGAACAGGGCAAACGATCGACATAACGAATGTCCCCATATCCGTCTTTGAAGGTGACGCGAACCCCCTTTACCCGCCCATTGCGATCGATGGCGCGGGGGACATGTGGGCGATTGTCCAGCCCTTTGGGGGCTCGACCATTCTCCCGTTGGCGCTGACGGAATTTTCTCCGTCGGGTTCACTCCTGAATGGGAATGGCGCAGCTCAGGGATTTGTGGCCTCAAGCATGTCGGGTAGCAATCTATCGGGAGTTGCCGTGGATGCTTCCGGCAATGTGTGGGTCCTTAGCGGCAACAACCCGACTACTGTCACGGAGTTCATTGGGGCGGCAAAACCAGTTGTGACGCCTATGTCTGTGGGGGCGCAGAAAAACAAGCTCGGTAGCAGGCCGTAAGCTGCTTCCAGTTTGAGTTGAAGTGACTTGGCTCGAAATGCAATAGAGACCAAGACCAAGGAGAAAGCTGAATGATCCGAAGGGTCGCATTGGTGGTTCTTTTCCTCGCAGTCAATGTTGTGGCCGTCTCAAGGCAGAGCGGCGCCCAACAATCGACTTCTGCGGCAGCTAAGACAAAGCACAAGACTCAGCAACAGCTCGAACTCGATCTGGAGCAATTGAGCGATAAATACGATCGGCTGGAAAAAGAGATGGCCGACATGAAAGCTGAGGCCCAGCGCCGAGACGCGCAATTGCAGGAAACGGAAAAGAAGGCCGCAGAGGCGCAGGCGGCACTGGAGCACTCGGCTCAGGAAGAGAAGCAGCAACGGGAGAGCGCGAATGCGGCTATTGCTCAGCACAACGAAGCAGTCGCCACTCTGCAGAGCGCTGTTGCCGATCTCAAGGACCAGTCTGCTTCGTTGGTAGACACGATTCAGAGCGATCAGATACGGCTTGAAACGCCGAAGGCCATACCATTCATGGGCATCACACTGAAGCCAGGCGGCTTTCTCGCTGCCGAAACAGTGGACCGCCAACGCGGCATTGGTGGCGATATAAATACCCAGTTCTCCGCGATTCCGTTCTCAGGCGTGACAGTCGGCGAGCTATCGGAGTTCAACGCCAGCGGACGCCAGTCACGCGCGTCGCTGCTTGCGGAGGGCAGGCTGTCGAGCAGCACTTTGCGCGGCTACTATGAAGGTGATTTTTTGTCGGCGGGCACAACATCCAATGACAACCAGAGCAACAGTTATACCTTCCGCCAACGCCAGGCATGGGCGCAGGCTGAGCTGAAAAGCAATTGGATCTTTACCGGCGGCCAGATGTGGTCGTTGGCCACCGAATACAAGTCTGGCTTAATGAATATGAAGGAAGCCATCCCACTCACGATCGACGCGCAGTATAACGTGGGGTTCACGTGGGAGCGCCAATATGGTTTTCGCGTTGTGAAGAACATGAATAGGTTCTCGATTGGAGTTTCAGCGGAGGAAGCGCAGACATTGAATC
>JBAWCO010000969.1:0-1729 GCA_049590315.1 Occallatibacter sp.
GCGAGCGTCTGCCGCACCGCAGGTGCTTATCCCCTCCCCGGCCTAAGGTGGCTGATGTCGATGGGGTCGGGGTCGTCGTAGACATGCTGACGGGGAAGGCCCATGCGCAGGCCGGACCACTCTTCGGCGACGACGATGCTGTTCTGCGGGTTGCCGGGCTGGTAGCGCGCGGAACACGGAAAGCCGGCGCGAATCTGGGCGATGTCGATGATGCCGCGCAGGGTGGTAATGTCCTGGGCACACTCGTAGTCGACGCCGCCAATGTGGTAGCTGTACACGAGCAGGGTGAGGGTGTGCGGTTCGGGTTTGGGATTTGATTTGGACGCGCGTTTGGCAGGTGTCTCGATCTCGCGGATGTCGAGCAACATGCCGTCGACAAGGCGGCCGGACTGGGCGAGAAACAGGCGCCGTGTGCGCTCAAGTTCGTCCGGCGTGGGGCGCTTACGGAAGACGAACCACCAAAGGGCGAGCGAGCCCGCGGCTAGGATGAGAGCCAACCCGGCGGCAATTTCCCATGCATGCGCGGCGAGAAAGGTCATGGGCAGGAGGACTCCGGGCTGGACACTTGGCAGTGAGTCGGGTGTCCCCATATACAAGGATACCGCAGGTGGACTGCGGGATGGTCGGCGGATGAGACGGCGGCGGGGTTTGCTGCTGCGATATACTCGTGACTGCATCTTGCGGGCGTTTGGACCTGCGAGAGGCGCGTTTTTTGGAGGGTTTGGCTTGATTCCAGGGGCAAGTTCAGCGCCGGCACAGGGCGACCAGACGCGTAGGCGGATTAGATCGACGACCGTAATCTGTGTGCGGCGCAACGGCGAGGTGGTGATGGCCGCCGATGGGCAGGTGACGCTGGGCGATCATGTGCTGAAGCATTCTGCGAAGAAGATTCGCCGGCTCTACCAGGAGAAGATTCTTGCCGGGTTTGCGGGATCGACGGCGGATGCGTTCAGCTTGTTTGCCCGGTTCGAAACGAAGCTGGAGCAGTATGCAGGGAACCTGAATCGTGCGGCCGTGGAGCTGGCCAAGGATTGGCGCACAGACAAGATGCTGCGCAATCTGGAAGCGCTGCTGCTGGTGGCCGACAAGGGACAGACATTTCTGATTTCAGGATCGGGCGATGTGATCGATCCAGATGAGCCGTTGGCGGCGATTGGGTCAGGCGGGAGTTATGCAACGGCCGCGGCGAGAGCGCTGATTGAGAACACCGATTTGAGCGCGCGCGAGATTGCCGAGAAGGCAATGAAGATTGCCGGCGAGATCTGCATCTATACCAATGACCGCATCACGATTGAGGAATTGAAGTGACGGGTAAGGCAGAGAAGTAGTGAAGAAGTGAACCAGTGAACAATAGCAAGATCGGAAAAGAAGCTGGAGCATCAGACGCAAAGCATGGCCATTTATCTACCCGCATCCGCTGAAGAACAGGAACTCGCGCTGGACGAGCTGACGCCGCGCGAGATTGTCGCCGAGCTCGACAAGCATGTCGTAGGGCAGAGGGCTGCCAAGCGCGCCGTGGCAATTGCGCTGCGCAATCGTCAGAGACGGCAGAAGCTGCCACCCGACATGGCCGACGACATCATGCCCAAAAACATCATCATGATTGGGCCAACGGGTGTGGGCAAGACAGAGATTGCGCGGCGGCTGGCGAAGCTGACCGGGTCGCCGTTTCTGAAAGTGGAAGCCTCGAAGTTTACCGAGGTGGGGTACGTAGGGCGCGACGTGGAGT
>JBAWCO010000970.1:0-2415 GCA_049590315.1 Occallatibacter sp.
AGCGTACCGTGCCCGGCTCGCCGTCGCCGAGGCGCAACTGTATCTGTTCCAATTCCCGGGATTCAGAGGAGTTGAGAGTCAGATTCTCGGTGATGGGGCCGGGTGAAAACCCCGAAAGCGTAAGGCCTCCGCCAAACAGCGCGATTCCATTGGAGAACAGGGAACTGGACACTTGTCCAGAGGCAAGAAGGATGCCGAGAATCGCTAGCGTATCGCCGCGGGCAGCCAGGCCGGAGGAGATGATTTGCTGCACCAGGCTCTGGTTAGCGTTGAGGATGGACTGCTCCTCGGCGTAGACATTGAAGGCTGTCGCGTTCTGGGGGAACTTGGTCTCGGTATTGCGCGCGCTGGTGTGGGCAAGCTGAATCAAGCGCACATCAAGCATCACCTGGTTACGACCGGCAAGGAGATCGCGAACGGTGGCGTTGAATGAGTTGAGTGTCTGTTCAGGAGCTCGGAGAGTGATGGTTCCCGCGGATGGTTCCACCACGGCCTGATTTCCCGTCAATTCAAAAACATTCTTCGCTACGTTGCCGACATCGGTCAGGTCGGTGGCGGATAGCCCAGGCAGATAGACAGTCTCGAGCTCCTGGCGCATGAACCGGCGACGGTTCTCCGGAGTGTCGCGAGCTACGAGTGCACGATGCGCATCCAGAGGAATGTAGAAGGATGTACTCAACAGACCCACCATTCGACTGGCCTCGTCGAAGTTGGCATCCTCCAAGTCCAGGCGCATCGCCGATGCGCGCATGCTTTCATCAAGGGTGGCATCAAGTCCATAGGCTCGGAAGACCTGCTGAATTGTCTGGCGTGCGTCGGTGCGGAGGTGAAAGCTATGGACACCGGGAGTGGGCGCGAGCTCAATGGGGCCGCCAATTGCATCTCCCGTTTGTTCGTAGCGGGAAGTCGATTGGCCGCGGATCGCATCGTCGGCGAGTTCGCGGAGGTGCTCCGTGACCTGGATGTTTTTGGGATCGAGCTCGAGAGCATGTGCAAGTGCAGCACGCTCAGCAGGCTCATCGTGCAGCATGCGATCTTTGGCGGCTGCCTGGATCAGCGCCGTAACAGCGTGACTACGAGCCAGCTCTGCGGCAAGCATGTAGTTTGCATTGGAGGGGTCGAGGGTAGCCGCGTGGCGATAGTTCCGCATCGCCTCTTCAAACTCTTGCTTCTCGAAGAGCTTGCTTGCCTGCAGATAGAGCTTGATGGCGTGCCTGCGACTGCCGGCGGTGGTTTGACTGGAATCTTTTGTATCGCTTTCCGGCGTGGCGGACTGGCTGGATGGTGCCGCTTGCGCAGGAGAGGACTGGGCCGGTGTGGACGGCGGTGCGCCTTGCGGTTGTGCGGCGCGCGAAAAGAGAGCCAACAGAAGTCCCGCTGTCCAGATGCATATCGTCCGATGCGACAGTTGGCACTTCATCTCGATCGATTGGGATCGGGCGGACTTCACTGTGCTGTCCGTGTCATCGCGAGAAGGTCGGCCAGAGACGAAGCGCAGACCTCCGGCTGATACTTGAGCAATTCGTCGAAGGTGTACTTGCCGGTGGCAACGGCGATGACGGAGAGGAAGTTGGCGCGTGCAGCTTCGATGTCGCGAGGAGTGTCGCCGACTACGCAGATGCTGGCTCCACGGCCTGCCATTTCTCGCGCCTTGGCAGCCGCTTGACCGATGAGTTCGGAACGGACGGGAAAGTGGTCGCTGAAACCACCGAAGCGGAACCATTGGCGCAAGCCCACTTGCTCCACCTTGATCCAGCCGATCATCTCCAGGTTGCCGGTGGCCACGCCGAGCAGGGCTCCTCGTCGAGCCAGGTAGTCGAGAGTCTGCTCGACGCCGGGCATGCGGATTAAGTCCAGTTCATGGCGGCGCTCGGCTACGGTGTTGCGCATGGCTTCAAGGATGGCTTCCATGCGCTCCTCGAGTACTGCAGCAGGGATTCCCGCCTGACGCCAGGCTTCATGGAGGATTGCTGTATCGGTACTGCCGTGGAGCAGGATGCCTGCCAACGTAATTTCAAAACCGGTGACCCGATGAACGCTGGAAGCAAACGAGTCAAAATGGACGCGGTCGCGACTGCGCAGAAGGGTTCCATCGATGTCGAAGAGATACGCATCTTGGGCGTCCCAGGCGAAACCCGGCTCGATGGCGACACGCGCTTCGTTTGTTGATTGAGTTGTCAGCATGTCCTCAGAAAAACAGTCAGCCTTGGCGGAGGTTCTGGCGTACCGCGCTATATACAGGACGTTCGCTGCGGGGTGGACGCTTGAGCCCGGCGCGAACTTCGGCCAGCTCCAGTCCCAGCTCTGCCATGGCGCGGCTCAGCGTGTTGCGATGGATCCCCAACTCTTCTGCCGCCTTACACTGGTTCCCCCGGTGCGCCACTAGCACTTCACGCAGGTACTGCCGCTTGAATT
>JBAWCO010000971.1:0-6898 GCA_049590315.1 Occallatibacter sp.
GAGTACATGGGTCGTATTTGCAAATCATTGATTGATCATCACTTACTTGACTCATCCCCCCTTCCGGAAGGTGTTTTTGAGGGGGAAGGGGTGGGGTATTTGATTTTTGCCTATCGATTTCGTCCCTTTTCCGCACTTTGTTCTATGAACCAGTGTGCGCCAGAAGGGGGTAATAGTAAGCAGAAGCTTGCGGGCACTAAGGGAGTGAAGGAAAGAGGGACGAGGGGTGTTTCCATCCCTGGTCCGCAAGTGCGAGGCACCTCCCGCCTTTATTTTTGGGAAAAGGAGACCGGGATGAAGATTGTGATCCTATGCGCGGCTCTGCTTGCGCTGCAATGCGGAACGGCCCCGGCGCAAACCAGCGGCGCCAATCAATTGGCAAGTTCCCGCGTCTTCGCCTATGAACAGATGCCCGTTAAGACTTCTCCAAATGGATCTGAGGGGCGAATTGTGTTCAGTGGAACACTTGCCACGGGTGAGGTTGTGGGGGCGCACGAGACGATGCAGCCATTGGGCACGGCGCCGAATCCGTTACATGCCATTCAGCATTCGGAATTGATTGTGGTGCAACAGGGGACGCTGGAGTTTCAACATGACGGCAAGGCAGAACGTGTGGGTCCAGGTGGGATCATCTACGTCGCGCTTGGCACAACGCACGCACTCAAGAATGTGGGTGACGTTCCCGCGAAGTACGTGGTTATTCAAATTGGCGGGGACACAAAGAAGCCATAAGAAAACCCGCCCCGGAATAGTTCGAATGCATTCGCATACATTCGAACCATGCCCAGACGGGCAATCTCCAAAAACAAATTGAATACTACTTAAGGCTGACGGTAGCTTTCAGCGGCAGCTTGTCAGACGAGCCGCCAACCAGGATCGTGTAATCGCCGGGAACCAGTTTCCAGGCATCCTTGGATTCGTCAAAGATCGACAGATATTTCGGATCGACTTCTACTTCGACCTTCTTGTTTTCTCCGGCTTTGAGATTCACCTTACTCCAGCCAATCAGGCGCTTGGGCGGCTCTTGGGCGCTCGCAGGAAGCGCAGCGTAGACCTCGGCGATTTCCGCGCCGTCGCGTGTTCCGGAGTTCGTCAGCGTGAAGGTGACCTTTACTTTCTCGTCCGGAGTGACAGATAGACCCGCGTAGCGAAAGGTGGTGTAGGAGAGGCCGTAGCCAAAGGGAAACAGGACAGGCTTTTTCTCCGCGTCGTACCACTTGTAGCCAACTTTGACGCCCTCATCGTAGACAACCTGGAAAGGCGGTAAGCCTTTCGCCCATTGCTCAGGCGAAGTCGGCCCAGAGAAATGTTGCGACTCTGGTGGCGGCTGCGTCACTGTGGGATGCGGCAGATCAGCTTCGGATTTTGGGAAGGTGTTGGGAAGTTTGCCGCTGGGATTTACCGAACCGAAGAGAATGTTGCCGAGCGCGTTTGCCCCGTCTGAACCAGCGTACCAGGCTTCAAGAATTGCTGCCGGTGCGTTGACCCAGGGCATGGTGACGGGGCTGCCGGACTCAAGCACCACGATGGTATGAGGATTGGCAGCAGCCACTGCGGCGATCAGATCGTCCTGGTTGTGTGCTAGCGAGAGGCTGGGCAGGTCCATGCCTTCGCTCTCCCACTGGTAGGCGAAGACAATGGCCACATCGGCGCCTTTGGCCGCAGCCGCAGCCGTAGCCGGATCAGCACCGGAATCGTATTTGACGGTCGCCTTGGGAGCGCGGGCCTGAATCGCCTTGAGGGGTGAAGTGGGGAACCAGATTTCCTCCTGCCAGTGTGTTGCGCCTTGGCCCGGCGGGGAGATGGCATTGCCTCCCGGCGGATCCACCTGCGCCGAACCGCCGCCGGAGATCATGCCCACATCGGAATGCGCGCCGATAACCGCGATAGTGCGAATTCTGGCCGGTACAAGCGGGAGAGTAGCGTGCTCGTTTTTGAGCAAGACGATTCCGCCTTCTTCTATCTTGCGCGCGACATCGAGTCCGATGAAGGGATCAATAACACCGCGCTGGCGGGGATAATCGACGACGCCGACGGCAAACATGGCGCGCAAGATGCGGTGCACATGCTCGTCAAGTTCGGCGATCGGAATGGTCCCCGCATCCACCGCTGCCTTATACCGCTCGTCGTAAAAGAACCGTCCAGGCTCCTCGTTATCGAGCCCAGCCGCCGAGGCTTTCTCAGTGCTGTGCGTTCCGCCCCAGTCAGAGAGAACGAAGCCGGGGAAATGCCAGTCCTTCTTGAGGACATCGGTCAGGAGGTATTTGTTCTCGCACGCGAAGTCGCCGTTGACGCGGTTGTAAGAGCACATCACCGCGGCGGGATGGCCCTGGGCGACTCCGATTTCAAATGCCAGCATGTCGGATTCGCGCGCTGCGCGTTTGCCGATGGTGATGTTGACGGAGTTGCGTCCGCTCTCTTGATCGTTGAACGCGTAATGCTTGATATCGCCGATGACATGCTGCGACTGGGTGCCTTCAATAAGCCGGGCGACGAGGGTACCGCCGAGGATGGGGTCTTCGCCCAAATACTCGAATGTTCGGCCATTGCGGGGTTCGCGGGTAATGTCGACACCGCCGCCCAGAGACATGTTGAAGCCCTGTGCGCGGAGTTCGCTTCCAATGAGCTTTCCGTATTCATAGGCCGCGTCTGGATCCCAGCTTGCCGCTGCCGCCACGTTGGCCGGCAAGGCCGTGGAATAGCGCCCGTTGGCGCCGCTGGAGCGCACACCGTAGGCTGCGTCGCTCATATCGATACCCGGAATGCCGAGGCGCGGAACGCCTACTGCATAGCCCACGCCGCGATTCGACGCAGCGTTTTCAGGAGTGACGGGATCGTCGGTTGGCATGCCGACGCCATGCAGCAACGCGACCTTCTCTTCGAGGGTCATCTCTTTGAGGACCAGGTCGGCGCGTTCGTCGGCCGATAGAGCCGTGTTCATCCAAGGCCCGGTGGGCTTCGGTGGCTGTTGACGGCGCTGGGAAAAGCAACCGATAGACAATGCGGAAAGAAGCAAGAACGCGAGCGCGAAAAATCGAAAACCGCCGCGAAGTTGTAAACGTTTCATTGGACTCCCTTGATAAACCGTTTTTCTCAAGCGGGATAATCCTATCAACAAACCGGGCATGTCTGTCTTGCGGGTGATCAGCACCGGCTCCCAGGCCGGCTTTGGGGTGCGACCGACGTTCGCCGGCGGGGTCTTGCAGCATCGCGACAAAGCTTGACGTTGCGCCCGCAATCAGGTGTACTCGATGAAAAAGGAAGAGCGGAAGGTTACTCCATCCCACATGGCATTTGAAGCTGGACAGCGCATAGGCGACTACGAGATTGTGGCAAAGCTCGGCGCCGGTGGCCTTGGTGTTGTGTACGAAGTGCAGCACCTGATTTCGCAACGGCGCGAAGCCATGAAGATCCTTTCACCGGACCAGTCGGGCACGCCGGAGATGGTGGAGCGATTTCGCCGCGAAGTGCAGACGCTGGCTGCGCTGAGCCATGTCAATATCGCCGCGTTGCACACCGCTTTTTACCATGAAGACAAACTGGCCATGGTGATGGAGCTGATCCGCGGGGAGACTTTGCGCGATCGCCGCGCAAAAACTGCAATCACGCTCCCCCAGGTGCTGGACTACACCGGCCAAATACTCCAGGCGCTCATTTACGCGCATGGGTTGGGCGTGGTGCATCGGGACATCAAGCCATCGAACATCATGATCACCAGAGACGGCGTGGTCAAATTGCTGGATTTCGGCATCGCGGTAACATCTCAGGCCAGCGAATTGACACAGACCGGGTATCTCCTCGGGTCGCTGAACTACATGTCTCCGGAGCAGGTGAGCGGCGGCAAGGCGACGGCGCGTTCCGACATTTATTCGGTTGGTGTCACATTGTATGAGCTGCTCACAGGCTCGTTGCCAATCGTCGGAACCAATAATTACGAGATTATGATGGGCCACTTGAACCAGGTCCCGACACCTCCAAACATTGCGGCGCCGCAGGTCCCGATCGCTATTTCAAATGCGGTGATGCGGTCGCTGGAGAAAGAGCCCGACAGGCGTTTTTCGACAGCGGGGGATTTTCTTCACGCACTGCAGAATGCCCCCACTGTCAGGGAGCAGGACGAGGCATTTACCCGGCCGCTGCCAAAGCCGGCGGCGCCCGCCCCGCGAAGCTCATCGGGGTCGCTTCATCCCTCCGGATCGGTTCAGCAGAAGCCTTCTTCCGGGAGCGGTTTTCAGAGCATGCCCCTTGAGGAAGTGAGCCGGAAGCTCGCCGTCTACATTGGCCCGGTGGCAAAGTTCGTGGTGAAAAAGCTGGCCGCCCAAACCGAAGACCTGGACACCATCTATCGCGAGGCGGCCAAGCAGATCAGCTCCGACACCGACCGGGCGGCGTTCCTGAAATCGAAGAGACAGTAGCCCGCATACGACCTAGCCATTGAGCATCTCGAATGCCTTGATGAGGCTGGTGTGCATTCGATTGAACGACGCCGTAACCTCCGCGATTTCGTCTTTGCCTTTGATCGCAAGAGGCGGCAGATCGATCTCACCCTTGCTGATGACGTCAGCATTTGCGGAGACCCTGCGCAACGGACGAATCACGATCAGGTACATCGCAAGATCGATCAGGACAATGGTGAGCAGAAAGACTGCGGCCAGTCCAATGAGCAGATCGTGGAAGCCCTTGTTCGCCAATGCAATGGGAACCGACATGGGTACCGAGACAATCTGCGCTCCGACAATTTCGTTCGGCTTCCAGCCAAAGCCATGTTCGGAGCCGTAATGCCGGATCATGGCTTTGGGTGCGATAGAGGGGTCACTGTGGCATTGTAGACAGCCTTGCGCGGCAATCACCGGAGCCGCGATATAAAGCATCTGACCAGTGGGAGTAGTGCGTTCGCCCACGTGCTGAGTCTCACTGGGATGGTCGCGGAAATAGTTGATCAGGTCGACCTCCCATTCCGTGGCGCGGTCGTCCAGGTTGCTCGGATTCAGTGCGGCTTCCCGCAGGACATAGTCGGGATAGGAGGAGCGGAGGTTCTTGAAAGTGACGTTGACTGCAGAGAACGGAATTGTCTGGGGTAGAAAGTCGCTTGTGTGCAGCGGCGTCTTCTCGAGGATGGGGCTGACCTGATTGACGGTGTAGTCCTTGGTGGCACTGGCGCTGGCAGCCATGAGTTCAGCTTGCTGCAGCACCTGCTGCTGCGCGTTCTTCATCAAAAAAACGTAGGCGTAATGCGAAATGAGCAGCATGCCCACTCCGAAAACCAGGATGAGCACCAGGTTGAATTTGGTCAGCAGCTTCATATATACCTCCTCTGCGAGAAACCATCCTATCTGACCGCCGGGTACAGGCAGCAAGGGGGCCGCGCGACTCAGGGGAGACGGTCTAAAGTTAGGGCGTCAGTTGAAGATAACAGAACTCGCGCGCATCGCGGGTTCATTCCTTCTGAGCAATGATAGCCGGCGAATGACGACGTCCTTCGATATTCAAATTGCGTTACTCGAACTGAAGCACGACGACTTCAGAGCAGGTACCGACGCGCATGGGAGGCCCCCATGTTCCGACGCCGTAGGAGGTGTATACCTGCAGTGCACCGAACGAATGCAAGCCATGTGTGAACTTGCCGAAGGCACGGCGCGTGAGCCAGGTGAAGGGGAACACCTGGCCGCCATGAGTATGGCCCGAAAGCTGAAGAGTGATACCGGCCTGCTCGGCGATGGGCAGCCGATTGGGGACGTGACTGAGCAGTATGCACGGCTGACCGGCGTCGGGGCGCAGGCTGTCCAGCGTTGCGCGCATGTGAAGTATGTGCGTGGATTCGTGATAAGGGACTCCGAGGATGGGTAGACCATCGACGATCACTCTTTCATTGTTCAGTATGTGAATGCCGGCGGACGTCAGGGCTTCCAGGTAGTGCGGGAGGTCGCCGTATTCGTCATGGTTGCCGGTGACGAAGTACATGCCGAGGGGTGGGGAAAGCGCGCTGAACGGAGCAGCTAGCCTGGTGGGATCGACCCTGGCGCCGTCGAAGAAGTCGCCGGGGATGAAAATGATGTCGGGTTGAATCCGGGTAGCGAGGCTGACGATGCGGCGGCTGAAGTGGAGTCCATTGATGTGTCCCAGGTGCAGATCGCTGATGAGGAGCGCGCTGCGGCCGCGCCAGGAAGCGGGCAGGTTGGGCAGGCGAATGGGCACGCGGTGGATGCGAATTAGAAGGGCGTTGATGAGGCCGTAGATGCCGGTCAGAACAGCGAGTGCAAATAGAATGCCGGCCATCATCGGCCGTCGCGCTGGCAAAGCGGAAAGCCGGAACCCGAAATCCAGAAGCCAGCAGAGACATGCGGCGAGGAAGAAGTAATTGAGAAACCCAAGCCAGACGGCGGCAATCTTGTAAAGAAGAGCGACGAGAAAACCGGAGAAGCGAAAACTGAGCAAGGCTGCGAGAACGAAGCTGAAGGTGAGCAGGAAAAGAGCTATCCGCAGTGGGAGGCTAACGAACGCGCTTGCGTTGCCACAGAAGACGATCAATGTATGAAAAATGAACCAATGAGCAAGAAGCAGAATGGATTGCATCAAGCTGACGCCCAAAACTGGCCAGGCTTTCAAACCGGTGTCTCCTTGACTCCATGATTGCATGAACGAGAGGCCGACAGCCGTGATGTGAGAAACAGCTCGCCGCGTGAAAGAATGATTTCAATGCCTGTCGATAAAGACAACGCGCTCGGCCTCTATATCTCGATTCCGTTCTGCCGGTCGAAGTGCACCTATTGCAATTTTGCTTCGGGGGTGTATCCGGCCAGCGATCACGCGCGCTACGTCGAACGTTTGATTGAGGACTTGAAGGCGGCCCGGGATTGGGCGACGCGCACGGGTCTGGATTTGCCGCGCACGGTAGACA
>JBAWCO010000972.1:0-24978 GCA_049590315.1 Occallatibacter sp.
CATGTAAACGTAAGATGTGCTGGAAGTGCCTTGGCCAACGTCGACCCCATTGGCTGAGAGGGTGAAACTGGGCGCAGAGACTCCCAGGACAAAGGTGGCGGTTGCTTTCAGGCTGCCGGATGTGCCGGTGACCGTCACGTTGTACTGTCCGACGGCGGCAGAACTGGTCGCTGTCAAGGTCAATGTACTGGTCCCGGTTGCGGGGTTGGGTGTGAAGGACGCTGTCACACCGCTCGGCAGGCCGGATGCAGCAAGAGTGACGCTGCCTGCGAATCCATATTGTGGATACACGGAGACGTAGGTTGTGCCGGAACTGCCTTGTCCAATATTCAGCCCGTAGGCTGAGAGCGTGAAGCCGGGCGCGGAGACTACAAGCGTGACTGGGGCGGTCGCCGTCACGCTGCCCGATGTGCCGGTGACCGTCACATTGTACTGTCCCACGGCAGCAGAACTGCTCGCCGTCAAAGTCATCGTGCTGGTCCCGGTGGTGGGATTCGGAGCGAAGGATGCGGTCACTCCGGCGGGTAATCCTGATATAGCAAGATTGACGTTGCCGCTAAATCCATATTGGGGGGACACGTAAACGTAGGAAGTGGCGGAACTGCCTTGACCAACGTTCAGGTTGGGCGCTCCGACGGTGAAGGTGGGCACATAAATTCCGAGTGCCACGGTCGTAGTCGCCGTCAGGCTGCCGGATGTACCGGTGACGGTCACGGTGTACTGTCCGACAGGGACGGAACTGCTCGCGGTAAATGTCAGCGTGCTGCTCCAGTTGGTGGGGTTCGGTGCAAAGGATGCGGTCACCCCGCTCGGCAAACCCGACACAGAAAGATTGACGTTACCGGTGAATCCGTATTGCGGGTACACATAGACGTAAGAGGTACCGGAAGTGCCTTGGCCAATGCTTACGCCGGATGCGCCCAGTGTGAAGCCAGGTGCGTAGATCCCCAGAGGAAGGGTAGTGGTCGCTGTTTGATTGCCGGATGTGCCCGTGACGATCAAGGAGTACTGCCCGACGACTGCGGAACTGGTCGCCGTCAACGTCAGCATGCTGTTTCCAGTGGCCGGGTTTGGAGTGAATGACGCGGTCACGCCACTCGGCAGGCCCGAGGTCACTGCCAAACTGACACTCCCTGTGAATCCATATTGCGGATATACGAAGATATAGGAAGAAGCGGAACTGCCTTGGCCCAAATTCACGCTGCCCGCCGAGAGCGTGAACGTAGGTGCGTACACTCCAAGAGAGACAGTCGTGGACTTGGTCAGGCTGCCGGATGTGCCTGTGAGAGTCAGCGTGGACTGTCCGATGGTGGCAGAACTGCTCGCTGTCAGCGTCAGAGTGCTGGTGCCGGTTGTGGGGTTCGGAGTAAAGGATGCAGTCACACCAGTGGGCAAGCCCGACACAGAAAGACTGACACTACCGGCGAATCCATATTGGGGGGACACGTAGACATTGGATGTGCTGGAGGTGCCCTGACCAACACTCAGGCTCGGCGCCGAAAGCGTGAAGGTAGGAGCATACACCCCCAGTGAAAACGTAGTGGTTGCGGTCAGACTGCCGGACGTGCCGGTAACAGTCACAGTGGATTGTCCGACGGTTGCGGAACTGCTTGCCGTGAGCGTAAGTGTGCTGCTTCCGGTGGTGGGGTTCGGAGCAAAGGACGCGGTCACACCGGTGGGCAGGCCCGTCACAGAAAGACTGGCACTGCCGACAAACCCATATTGAGGATTCACGTAGACGTATGATGTGCTGGTATTGCCTTGACCAATACTGACGCTGTACGCCGAAATCGTGAAGCTCGGGGCGTAGACTCCGAGAGTAAAGGTGGTGGTTACGGTGAGGCTGCCCGAAGTGCCGGTGACCGTCACCGTGCGCTGTCCGGTGGTGGCGGAACTGCTTGCCGTGAGCGTGAGTGTGCTGCTTCCAGTGGTTGGATTCGGAGCAAAGGATGCAGTCACTCCGGTAGGCAGGCCCGACACAGAAAGACCGACGCTGCCGGTGAACCCATATAGGGGATTCAGGTAAACATAAGATGGGCCGGAACTGCCTTGGCCAATGTTCAGACTAGACGCTGAGAGCGTGAAGGTGGGCGCAAAGACCCCCACAGAAAGGTTAGTGGTCGCGGTCAGATTGCCGGATGTGCCAGTGATGGTCAGGGAGTACTGGCCGATGGTTGCGGAACTGCTCGCTGTCAGTGTCAGCAAGCTGGTTCCCGAGGTAGGGTTCGTGCCCCACGTTGCCGTCACTCCGCTGGGTAAAGCCGAGGTCACTGCAAGGTTTACGCTGCCGGTGAATCCATTCAGGGAATTTACATAAATATATGAGGTACTAGAACTGCCCAAGCCTATGCCTAAACTCGACGGCGATGCAAAGAGTGTGAAGCTCGGAGCCGTGATGGTGACAGCAAGATTGGTGGTTGCCGTCAGAGCTCCGGAGGTTCCGGTAATGGTCAGGTTCGCCGTTCCACCAGCGGCGGTGCTGCTCGCAGTCAACGTCAGCACGCTGGTCCCACTGGTAGGGTTGGTACCCCACGATGCGGTCACACCGCTGGGCAGGCCGGAGGTGACTGCAAGACTCACGTTGCCGGTAAATCCATAAAGAGAATTCACCGTGATCGTGCTTGTTCCGGACGCGCCCAGACCGATGGATAGACCGGCTGGCGCAGCAGAGAGCGAAAAGCTCGGTCCATGAACCTCCAACGTGAAGCTCGTAGTTTCAGTCAAGGAACCTGAAGTACCGGTGATGGTCACCTGCGTTGTTCCAGGAGTTGCGGAACTGGTAGCCGTCACCGTCAGCACGCTGGTGCCGGTGGTGGGATTCGTACCCCACGACGCCGTCACACCGCTGGGAAGCGCACTGGTCACCGCCAGAGTGACGCTCCCAGTGAATCCTCCAGCATCGGTTACTGAAATGGTGGACGTGCCAGATGCACCTTGGGTGACCTTCAATGTGCCTGACGAGGACGCAATCCAGAAACCCGGTACCTGCGGTCCAGCCAAAGCATCAATCAGGTTCTGCCCGTTTGCACTTCCCCATCCAGTGGTCAGATCGTATCCAGGAGTGGCACTGAACCATACCGGTTGATTGGCGGTGAGGTTGTTCCCGCTGGTGATGTCGTGGAAGTCGCTGTCGTAGCTGGAGCCCGCGCCGATGGTATAAATGGCGGGGTTGATAAAGCCGATACCGCCTGAAGGCGCATTGCCGGCTTCGACCGCCTGCTGATTGACCAAGGCAATGAAGGCGGCCCACCGCGGCGCGGCAAAACTGGTACCTGCGGCGCCTGGGGCACACGAACCTAGACGGCAATAGTAGTTGTCGTAGTCACCTTCCATGGCAACGTCCGGCTGATTGCGCAGGGTTGTGGAACCGCCGTTAGCGGTAGTCGCCACCCCGGCCTGCCAACTCGCGATCGGAATGCCATCCAGACTGATGCCGCCGCCGCTACCGTGCGCTTCGGAATTCCACACCGTCTCGGCGACCCAATCGCCACCCGCTCCGTTCGTGGTCAAGTGCGTGCCGCCAACTGACGTCACGTAGGCGTCTTCCGACGGATACAGATATGGACTGACCGCCACATCGAACGCTCCCTCATCTCCTGAGGCAATCAAAACACTCTGACCTTGCGCAGCGAACTCCTGAAAGAAGATATCGTCCGTCGAAGGATCATCCGGATACCAACCCCACGAGACGCTCAGTTGTTTGCAGATATTCTCCGCGGCCATTTTGTTGAAGATGTTTGCATCGTCCAAGCCCTGCCCGATGTACACGCGCACCTGGCTCAAGCCTGGCGCCATGCCGATCGCCTGCACGATGTCCAACACCTGCTCGGCATCGTCCCCGAACGGACCACCGGTAGCGCCGTCCAGCAGCACGTTGTTCACGGGAACGCTGTAAGACTGGTTTGCATTGGTGAACGTCGCAGTCACATCGCTGAGGTTATAGCCGCCAAACTCCAGAAGACCTACTGCTTGTCCGTTGCCTGTAAGGGTGGTTCCGCCGTAGTATGCTGCGCGCATGTCACTGCCGAGATAAGATCCGCCTGGACCCGATCCCGTGATGTCCGCCGGGGCCGCTCCCCCTTGCAATACCCTCAACATGGATTGCGGGAGCGAGAAGTTGTTCAAGCCGACGATATGCGCCACCGGCACGTTCAGATTGAGTGATGGCTCACGATCGGGCGAAAAGAATGTGCGATCCTCGGTCGGATGCTGATAGACGCTCATCCTCAAGTTAAAGGCGTTATTGATTTCCGCTACCGAGCCACTGATGGGCACGACCAGACGATTCGCGGGCCTGTCAGTCACAACAAAGCCGTTGGCCTCGGCGAAAGAAACGACAGCTTCGTAATCTTCGACAGTCGGGCCGAACTGCTCAGTGAACTGATCGACACTGAGGAAGTGCCGGTAATCTGGGCTGGATGGGTCATAGAGGCGGCCCAACAAGCTGGTCAATTCGGCTTGGTTCCGCAGCGGCAGCACGATGGAGAGATTCAGCTGCTTCTCCGGTGGCAACAAACCCACCACGGCCGCTTGACCGTCCGAGACTGCGGAGCGCACGTGTTTGTGCAGTACTTGAACCGATTGCTGCGCTTGTCCGATATTCAAAACCATCAATATCAAGACGGTCAGAAGAGCGTAACCCGCCGAGAACGCTTTACGCTTGCGCAGATGGTTGGGAATGAGAGTTGATTCGACGTTAAAAAATGAAGAAGAGATAAACCCAGGCAAGGAAATCATGAGTGCTTACTCCAGGAACGATGAGCTCGACCACCTGGCTGTGTGCTATTCAGAAAAATTGCAATTTATAGCGCATCTCCGGCGCTTCATCAGCCCCGAAAAGCATCCAGACGTTCTCTCGTTGCTTTGAGATTTGGCAGCAGTCTATCACGAACGTGTTTCACCCGCTGTGTCAACGAAAATCAAGGCGCAGTCATACCTTTTGTCATTCCCAAAATCGATGGTCTTTTAGAAGACGCTGCGGCGGAATCGAAGGCGGTGTATTCGTGATGTGCGTTGTACCCTCGGTATCATAAGTGACTAGACTCTCAATGCTCGATTCGTATAAAGAAAGCTATCGGGGAGGGGTGGCGCGTGAACGGTAAACGGTCGTCTTCGGGTTGCGTTTTTAGCGCAAATGTTGGTGTGGACGGTTGGAGAACTTTGAGGGCTTAACCTTGTGGGTCTGCCGCATTTCAAGAATTGGCGCCTGGAAAGCTGCCGAAATCAGCAAAAGGGTTGTAGAGAATTAGCCAGTGTTTTGTCGAATTCGGTTTAAACAGGCTGACAACGAGAGCGAGGCTATGAGAACAAGCTGTTTTTCTGCGCCCTTCCTGATTGTGGGGCTGAGAATGATAGAGATCGAGGAACTGAGGACTCATACGAGCCTAAGATTCTTATTTAAGCTGGAGATTCGTCGGGAGCAATCCATGCACGACGATTAGATCCGTGAAGTCTTAAATGCGCATTGTCACCGAGGCGGCCGCCTGCCCTCCGGAATGATGATTTCGATGCGGCCGAACAGGCGCGCGTCCGCCGAATATGCGCCTGGGCCAAGCATGGCAAGCGCCAGGGACATCGCGGCGAGATAAATAGAGGTGGGCACATTGGCGTGTTTACTCGCCTCGGTGGAGAGGAACAGCGTAACGCCATTGATGGCGTAGCCGACCGTCAAGACACCGCCGGCGATGGGCGTCAGGAGCCCAACCATCAGTACAAGACCCGAAACGATTGCGAATAGCCCGAGAGCCCAGACAGCCGGCGTCGCCCCATCCGATCCAGTAAGAGCGCAAAGCCCCCGAGCTATTGCATTCACCGCTACTGTGATCCGAAGGATAACAAGGCCAATGCCTGGCCACCCATTCGGAAAAGCAGAAAAGAATTTTTGCAGCCCCTGCCTCCTTGTGCACGCAGCGCGCACCACGAACGAGGCTAGCCGATTCAGAACCGAATTGAACCCCTAGATCGAGTACTTTTACTCTAAAAATCGATCGATTACCAGGCTGAAAGTCTATCGAAAGTACCTACAGTTGTATGATTCCCCGTCGAACTCCGATAGCCACAGCCTCGGTCCGATCGCTGGCCCCGAGCTTCTCCATGATGTGTTTGATATGGCCCTTTACAGTTTCCTCTGAGATAAAGAGCAGTTCTGCAATGTCACTGTTTCGATTTCCTCCTGCGATCTTCTGAAGGACCTCGATCTCGCGTTTGCTCAATGCTTCTTCACCAAGATGCTCGACAAGATGAGCCACAACCTCAGGGGGAATGTGCTTCCTGCCCGCGTGTACTCTTCGAATCATCTCTACAAGCTGTTTTCGCGGCATGCTCTTAAGCAGGTAACCCTGTGCTCCTGCCTCCAACGCTCGCTGGATTTCAGCGTCGCCTTCAAAAGTTGTGAGCATAATGACGCGCGCATCGGGAAACTCAGTGCGGATGGCAATCATCGCATCGATGCCGCTGATATCTGGCAATCTGAGATCCATCAGCGTGACATCGGGCCGATGCTCTCGGAAACTCTGGACCGCGTCGCGGCCACTGGATCCCTCCGCAATCAGCAGCATGTCGGGTTCATTTCGTATGACGGCCGCAATTCCTTCCCGCATCAATGGATGATCGTCGACGCTAAGAATGCGAATCTGGGGAAGAGTGCTCATTGGTTTCCTCGCCCTTTCTCCTCTCCGGCTTCGATGCCGGCCGTTTCGGTTTGAACCCGGCAAGCCATTGAAGTACTGAACCTCGAGATTGGCTTTCGTAAGCAACCGGGCCTGGTACGGTGAGTTCGACCTCGGTGCCTGCGCCGACCCGGCTTCGAAGCTTAAGGCTCGCACCTATGTTCTCGGAACGCTCGCGCATGCCAGTGAGCCCCCAGTGTCCTTCGCGGCCTCCATCGAGAACCCGTGGGTCTATCCCACAACCATCATCGCGCACCAGGATGCGCAGGAATCTGTTCGCATATTCTACTTGCACCTCGATATTGTTTGCCTGGGCGTGCAGAAACGCATTGATCACCGCTTCGCGGCCAATCCGGTACACTTCGTCACGGATCATCGGGCGCAAGGGCCGAGATGTAACCTGCGATATGATTCGATAGCTCGCCTTCTCATCGCTTGCGAATTCCTGGCGGACCCGCGAAAGAGAAGTCTCAAGGCTGAGACTCTTGCTTTCTTGTGTACGCAGACCGCGAAGGGCGTTCCTTCCTTCTTCGGTGACCTGTCCCATCAATTCAAGAATGCGCCGCAACAGAGGCTTCGTGGGAGAGTCGTCCGGTGTTTGATCTTCCACCACGTCGAGTTGTAGGGTTGCGCTCAGGACACCCTGCAAGAGCGTGTCGTGCAGTTCCTGCGCAATCCGTGTGCGTTCGGCGAGCCGGTCCTGAAACCGAAGGTTTAGTCGCTTGGTGAGCTGAGACATGCGCAGGCGATAAATCCCCATAGCGATCATGCAGAGCGCTGCCAGGCAAGCGACTCGAAACCACCACGTTTGCCAAAACTCCGGTTCGACGATAAATTCAACCGTTGTCTCTGGTCCATTCCAAATTCCCGCACCGTTGGACGCGACAATACGGAATTGGTAGGAACCCGGCGCAAGGTTCGTATAAACAACTTGCCGCAGCGGAACATCGCTGCTCCAGCCCTGATCGGCGCCGTCGAGTCTATAGCGGAACCTGATCTTTTGCGGCGCTGACAGGTTCGAATTCGCATAGTTGAAAGTGATGCTGTGTGTGCCCGCCCGAAGCTTCGATGACGCCGTCAAACTGACCGGGCTTCCTCCGGCGGATATCGACTCAATTCGAACCCTTACAGGAACCGCAGACTTGGCGGTAGCCATTGGATCGGCCATTGCCAGTCCGTGTGCGAGGGAAATCCAAATACGGCCGTCGGGACCAGCTACCAGCGAGCGATCGCGTCTCACTCCCTCAACTCCAGGAAGACCGTCTTCGGCCCCAAAACTTCGAACGTCCGAGTCACTCAGCGTTTCGGCAAGCAGCCGATCGCGGCTCACCTCCAGCACATGGTCTGAAGTCGTGATCCACAAAGAACCTTGTTTGTCTTCCGCAACCCCGAGTATTTCCTCACGCAGCAAGTCACCCAGATGATCGGGCACATGGATGCGTCCCGATTCGAAGAACGCAAGGCCCGCGGAAGTTGCGATCCAGAGTACGTGCTTCGAATCTTCAAAGATGGACCGCACATTCGAGGACGGTAGTCCATTCGCAGCCGCATAGTTGTTCCAATGCCTGCCGTCGAAAGACTCCAAACCGCTGGGCGTGGCGAACCACATGGTGCCGTTGTATCCTTCAACGATCGAGAAGACGGCATTCGATTCAAGCCCATTTTCCCTGGAGTAGTTCGTAAAGATGCCGTTGCTGAGTCTACTAACGCCCGCATTCACGGTTCCGGCCCAGATCGTTCCGTCACTATTCCGATGAACTGAGTACACGCTATTCAGCGCCAGTCCGTCTGACTGAGTGTATGTTCGCGCAACAAAAGAAGCAGGAGCTCGCGTCAGCACAGTCAGGCCACCATGCTGCCGGCCGATCCAAATCTCGCCCCCGCCCCCACTGATGGAATAGATCACATCCTTGTCCAATCCAGCGATTGTCACGCGGGTCACGCGTCCTTCCTTCAGCCAGTAAAGCCCGCCGGAGGGCGGCGCAAACCATGTTCGGCCTTCTGAATCGACATAGATCGGACCGCTGTCCTGCGATGGAAGACCCTGCTCCGTCGAATACCCGGTAAACATGCCGTCCCGCAACCTCTCAATCCCGTGCGATCCTCCGAACCAGATATCCCCATCCCGATCCTCGTAAACCGCAGTGACTCCGGCATCCGAGTTGTTGTTGATCAGTTCGGTCGAGACAGTGCGATTGGACGTGATTCTCACCAGACCATGGCTGGTACCAACCCATATGTTTCCATTTTGGTCTCTTGTTGAAGTCAGAATCTGGAGATGACCGATTGAAGGAAACGACCCTGAGTTGGCTGGCCCAGATCCGTCCCGGAACTCCAATCCTGAGTCAGTCCCAATCCATAATCCCTGGCCGCTGGCAGAAAGAAGTGTGTTTATGCTTGTTACGGCCAGCCGGTCTGATCCATTTGTCTGGCGGCCCTTATCGATTTGAAAGAGCCCCATATCTCGCGTCCCCATCCATATCTTTCGGTCGCGCGTCTCGGTCATCGAGATGACAATACCGGGGATGTCCGGTGAGATAACGTAATTCCGGAACTCTCCATTCCGGAAACGCAAGAGCCGATTCACCGGTCCCCACAGAAGCAACTCGCCCTCGTTGTCGAGGGACATGGCAGTGAATGCGACTTCACCTGGATGAAACCGGGCAATCGCATCGTCGAACTTTCCGTTGCGGTAGAGCAGCAGATGTGGACCGTCGAGGCGAATCCACATGTTACCTTCCACATCGGTCAGCAAACCGCGCACCGAGCCGATCGCCGGCAAGCCTGAAATTGGCCGTCGAATCAGGGTGAAGTCGAAACCGTCGAAACGGACCAAGCCTCGTTCTGTTCCGATCCAGAGATAGCCATCCTGCGATTGGCAGATGGCGAAAACCGCTCCTCCCGGGAATCCTTTATCGCTTTCCCACTTATCATGCACATATTGCGACATGGTCCTTGCTGGATCCAGAGCGCAAGCCGAATTGGCGAAACACAAGCTGGTGATGCCCGCAAGAAGCCATCTACGGAGCCGTTGTGTCTGAATCATCCGGTCATGGAAGATACTCGAACTTTTCAATGACGACCTCAGCTGGGCGCTGTGAAGTGCTCTTCGAATGATAGAAGTCGAACAGATCTATATGGACGGTCTCAGAGGCGGCAGATGGAATATCAGAAGTAAAAACATGCTCGCTTATGGCTTTGGATGCCGATGCCGCGCCCGAACCACGGACCGTTTTGAATGATGCCGCGCCTGGTTCCCACCGGAGCATGTGCGAAGATTCACCGGGTGGCACCGAAAACCGCGCGATGTTTTGCGGGATGTAGTAAGGCTGAATAACATATTGTGCATTCTTGCTTTCAGGTTTTCCCCACTGGCTTAATTCAATGTCCATTTCTGGGCGGCTCACTTCGCCGATTCCCTCATCCAAGGTGAAGATCCCCACCACTGCGGAGTCACTCAGATGCGCGCTGTCTTGCACCACAAATTTGTAGGTGCCATACCCGAGACTGCGAGTGAGACTGACCTCCGCGCAAGACCAGCGGCCATCACGTTCACCCATACGGAGATGCAAATAGCCCTTTGCATCCGTCCACGCATTTGCCGAATCGTAATAGTTCATCTCCCCACCTTTCGGGCTCGGCGCTGACCGAACGATCCAGTCGTATCCGCTGAAGTGAATTGTTTTTAGGGCGGGGGACGACGTTGCTGCGCCTTTCACGGTAAGAACGGCCGCCACGCCGTTGCCTTCAACAGGAAGCTGCGTGATTTTCAACGGCGGCTGATATCCGGAATCGACAAGCAGTGCAGCGTATTCGGTGCCAAAGTGAGTGGTAGTTTTCCAAGTTGAATCACTTTGGATAGCCGTAAATGGCCGGTCCCCGAAGGGCTGTACCCACCAGATGCCGTTCTTTGCGTAAAGAACAATTTGCTGGCCGGGTTTCGCGCCGCTCGCTCGACCTTCGATAGAGTCCATTCGTTCAGGCCCACCTACGGCAGCAGGAGGCACGCGGGTTATTTCAATGATCGGCTTCGATGTAAGCTTCTGCCAGTGGCATCCGGGGATGAAGGTACACGCGATTGCCAGGATCAGGTCCAATCGCCTGACTTGGAGAGAAGGACCTCTTGGGGAAACACTCATAAGGCTCCAATCCAAAGATATATTGCACCAACGTAGGATGGGATCAGTAAGCCGGCGCCTTACTTGAACGATTGCATTCTATATCTTTTCCCTACGAGTTCTTTACTGTAGGATGACTACGCTCAGATCGAGCAACTAATAGAATTACCTGAACTGCCTCCCAATCGAATGACTAATCCTATTGCGCCGGGAAGGACGTATCCGCTGGCGCGTCTCCATGCCGATGAGGTCAATGTCCAGCGGGCCGCGGAAGAGGTAAAGTCACGCGCCGCGGTTGCAGTGGAAGATCCCGCGTTGACAGTGCGTGCGGACCGCAACTCAAGGATTCCGTCCCTGGAACGAGTATCGACCTGTCGACAGTGCGCATCGAAGAGAGAGCAGTAACCGGGGCAAACGTTGGTTTGAGGTTCGACGAACACCGAAGTTCAATCTTCCAGGCACGATCCCCGATCGATGCGAGTTTCCAGAGTATGCATCGCCTCGTAAATCTCATCGAAGCTCTCGATTGCAAACAGCAAGTGATGCATCTCGTCGACTTTGACGGGTGTGCGCAACACTTCGTCGAGATTGAAAGGATGCACTGCGCAGCGGCGATCCAGCACATTAGAACACTCGCCGTTCGAGCTGATCAGCCCACTGCCGTAGATTTTCACCTCTCCATCCTGCCGGATCAAACCGAACTCCACCGTGTACCAGAAGACACGGCCAATGCGCTCAAGAATTCCTTCGCCTTCGATCCGCGCGCAGAGTTGCCCATAGTGCGCCAGAAAATCCGCAAACACCGAATGCGCATGCATGGGCACATGGCCGAAGACATCGTGAAAGATGTCCGGCTCCGGAGTGTATTCAAGGGACTCGCGGCTGCGCAGCCAGGTGGTTGTAGGAAAGCAGCGCGCAGCCAGCATCTCAAAGAAGGCTGGGCCCGGCATAAATCCGCTTACCGGCGTTGTGCTCCATCCAGTACGGCGTTGCAGCTTTGCGGAGATAGCGGACAGATTGGGCAAACGATCAAATGGCAGGCAGAGGGACTCGAATCCATCCAGATATTCGCGCGCGGCATGCTGCTCAATCTGTGGCATGCGCCGTCGCACCAGTTCGGCCCACACTCCATGCTGCTCGGTAGTGTATGCCGCATAGTCCTGCTCGATCAGAAATGGCGCGGCCTTGGGTAGCGCGACTGTGGTACCCATCAAAGGTTTCCTCTCAGTGCCTGCTCTCGCTCAATGGCCTCAAACAGCGCCTTGAAGTTCCCTTTGCCAAAACTCCGGCTTCCCTTGCGCTCAATGATCTCGTAGAAAAGCGTGGGCCGGTCTTCCACCGGCTTGGTGAAGATTTGCAGCATGTAGCCCTCGTCGTCGCGATCGACAAGAATGCCTAACCGTTCCAAGTCTTCAATCGGTTCATCGATCCGCCCAACCCGTCCCGCCAGTTCCGTGTAGTAAGTGTGCGGAACAGTCAGGAATTCCACTCCCTGCGCCTGCATGCGCGAAACGGTGCCGAGAATGTCGTCCGTTGCCATCGCGATGTGTTGCACGCCGGGACCCTGATAGAACTCCAGATACTCCTCGATCTGCGACTTCCTGCGCCCTTCAGCCGGCTCGTTGATGGGAAACTTCACGTATCCGTTGCCGTTGGCCATCACCTTCGACATCAGTGCCGAGTATTCAGTTGAGATGTCTTTGTCGTCGAAGTGCTGGTAGAGCTGAAAACCCATCACGTGCGCATAAAAACTTACCCACTCATCCATGGCGTGCCAACCCACGTTGCCTACCATGTGATCCACGTGCTTCAGCCCGGTGGGCCGCGCCACGGAGTCCGCAGTTACGGCGCGGAAGCCGGGCATGAAGGCGCCGTTGTAGTGGCCGCGATCTACGAATGTATGAATGGTGTCGCCGTAGGCAGCAATCGAGGCAGTTGTGACGCGGCCATACTCATCAGCCGTCTCCACGGGTGCAGCCACTGACCGCGCTCCCCGGGCCGTTGTCTCCAGCCATGCCTGCCGCGCATCGTCAACTTCCAAGGCTATTGCGCGCACGCCGTCGCCGTGCCGCGCCACGTGGTCCGCAACCGGGGAGCCGGGACGAAGCGGCGTGGTCAGCACAAATCGGATCTTGCCCTGCTGCACCACGTACGAAGCGCGTTCGCGCTGACCAGTCTCAGGACCGGCGTACGCCACCAGGCTCATGCCAAACGCAGTTCGATAGTAGTAGGCTGCCTGCCGCGCGTTGCCTACATAGAACTCAACGTGATCTGTGCCTCGAAGCGGCAGAAAATCCTGCCCGGCCATCGCGGCATTGGGTGCTGTTGTTGCCATCGGAGACCTCCGGCGATAGCATTTTCGGAATTGCTGTAGACCGAAAGCTCACTGTCAAGCGGCTTTTTCCTTGGGAAAAGCCACCCTTCAATGCAGCCAAAAGAGCGACATTAATTCCGAAAGTGCTCTGACAGAGGACAGGATCCGTGAAGGGGTGATCCGTGTCACATCTGAGCAAGAGCATAGGCCGTTGAATAGACAACTTTGAATACCGATTGAAAGAAAAGATGACAGTTCTACTTAGCTTTTCTACAGTAAATATGCAATCCGGCCTAGCAAACGAAAGTTAAGTCATTTTGCAGGCAATACAACCCCGCGGCACTCTCCGAGCGAGATCAGTGGAAACCCCTCGCGCCGGCACGACCCGCGAAGAATCACTTCATCGCCATCTTCAAGCGCAGCGCGGCATTCGCCGTTGGGCAGCGGAAGGGCCTCCGCGCCACCGCGTGTGAGTTCCAGCAGACAGCCCGCAGCGTGCTTCTCCGCGCCGGATACAGTGCCGGTCGCGATCAGGTCGCCCGGCAATAAGTTGCAACCGTTGCAGGTGTGGTGGGCGATCATCTGCGCAGGAGTCCAATACAGATCGCGCATATTGGCCCGGCTCAGCCGATAAGGCGCATTGCCCTCGGCGCGCATTTTCGCGGTCAATAGGAACGCCTCCAACGTCAGGTCGATTGCACCAATCTCCTGGTCCTCCGCGTCATCGAGATAAGGAAGCGGTCCGGGGTCTCTAGTCGGACGCGTCGCAGCCGGCACTCGAAAAGGCATGAGAGCGTCCATTGGAATCACCCACGGCGAAACACTGGTGGCAAAGCTCTTCGCCAGGAAAGGCCCCAGCGGCTGGTACTCCCACGATTGGATGTCGCGCGCCGACCAGTCGTTCACCAGCGAGAGCCCGAAGATGTGTTCTCCGGCCGAACTTATCGGAATCGGCTCGCCCAGCGGGTTGCCGTTGCCAACGTACATGCCAATCTCAACCTCATAGTCCAGAAACCGAGTAGGACCAAAGCCGGGAATCCCATCTGCGACCGGCTTGGTTTGTCCGCATAGCCGTTGAATGGGCGTCCCGCTCACAACAACCGACGATGCGCGCCCGTGGTATCCGATGGGTACATATTTGTAGTTGGGCAGCAAGGGCTGCTCCGGTCGGAATAACCGGCCCACGTTTGTGGCGTGGTGTATCGACGCATAGAAGTCGGTAAAGTTGGCTGGTTCCACGGGCTTCCGCAGTGTTGCGTCTTTCACTGGTGTCAGTGCAGCACCGACCGCATCCTGGGTAGCTTTGTCCGCGTGAGCATCCAACAAATTCTTTAGGCGTCCGCGCAATGCCATGTGCACCGATGCTTCGCAGGCCATCAGCGAATTGAGTATGGGAGCCTGGCAAGCCGCTTGAATCTCGGTCGGTAATCTTTCGAGAATTCCGCTGCGGCTCAAATGTTGCAGGTCGAGAATGAAGACGCCGATGCCCACGCCGGCCCGCACTCTTCCGTTCTCCCCGGCAAAGATGCAGTAGGGAAGGCTCTGCAGCGGAAACCCGCATTCCGCATCGTTGGCCGATTCGACCCAGCTCTTCCGGTGCCATTCGGCAATCGAAAATCGATCCATCAATTCCTGCTCAGGCCGGGCAAATTGGTCTCCCGTTTCGATTATGCCGCGCCGGTGAAGTTCTTCTTCAGACTCTGCCAGCACTCGTAGTATTCGTGCTGCAAGATTTTCTCTTCGAGTGCAAATCGAGTTGTCCGCACCGGCAGCCGTGTCTCGAACATGAACGCCAGTGCGCCATCGATATAGTGCGGTTTCAATTCAGCATTGCTGGCCCGATCAAATGTCTCCGCATCCGGTCCGTGGCCCGACATGCAATTGTGCAGGCTCGCACCGCCCGGCAGAAATCCCTCCGCCTTCGCATCGTACTGGCCAAGAATCAGTCCCATGAATTCGTTCATCATGTTGCGGTGAAACCACGGTGGACGGAAGGTGTGCTGAGCGACCATCCAACGCGGTGGAAATATCACAAAGTCCACATTGGCCGTGCCCGGCAAACCCGAAGGCGCCGTCAAGACGGTAAAGATCGACGGATCAGGATGGTCGAAGCTCACCGTGTTAATGCAGTTGAAGAGCGCCATGTTGTATTTGTAGGGCGCGTAGTTACCGTGCCACGCGACTACATCGAGAGGCGAGTGATCGATCTCCGCGCGCCACAGACGGCCTAGAAATTTGGCGATCACCTCGAACGCGCCCTCACGATCTTCATAAGCCGCCACCGGCGTCAGGAAATCGCGCGCATTGGCTAATCCATTGGCGCCGATCGGCCCCAACTCAGGCAATCGAAAAGCCTGCCCATAGTTCTCGCAAATATAGCCGCGCCCTTCGCCATCCGGGAGCGCCGCGCGGAACTTGATGCCGCGCGGAATCACCGCAAGCTCACCGGGCTCCACTTCCAGAATGCCAAGCTCAGTGCGCAGCAAGAGGCGGCCCTGCTGCGGCAGAATCAGCATCTCGCCGTCGGCATTGTAAAAGAAGCGCTTGTTCATCGACGCGTTCGCCACATAGAGGTGGATGCCCACGCCATCCTGCATCGCAGGGTCGCCATTTCCACCCAGCGTCACCATGCCCTCCACCAAGTCCGTGTCGGCTTCTGGAATAGGGAGCGGATTCCAGCGCATCTGGTTCGGCGGCGTGGGCACTTCGTTAAATGGTCCGCTGCGCATCTGCGTGACGTGCGGAAACTCGCGAAACGGTTCGTGCATCACCGAGGGCCGAATGCGGTAGCTCCAGGTCCGGCGGTTGACGGCGCGCGGTGCGGTGAATGCAGTTCCACTGATTTGTTCTGTGTACAGGCCGAGCGGCGCATGTTGCGGGGCATTCTGGCCCTGCGGCAGTGCGCCGGGATGCGCCTGAGTGGCAAATTCGTTGCCAAATCCACTTTGATATTGAAGCATCGGGGAAGCTCCGCGGCGCCTTCTGGCGTCGATGCCCGGAAGTATCGCACTCGCTTGCCGCCACTGACAATCCAATTCCATAGCCACTTGAGGCCTTCGGGTTTATCTTGTTAAGAAAAGAATGCAAATGTCTTTGCAATCGAAGGGATCGAATCATGTCCACCAGCCGTTATAGCGAACCGTATGAACCCGCCGACCTCGATCGCATCGCATGGAAGATTGTTGAGGAACTTCAGCAGAATGCGCGAATCTCCTGGGCGGAGCTGGGCCGACGCGTAGGACTGACCACACCAGCGGTAGCGGAGCGCGTGCATCGGCTTGAAAAACTCGGCGTCATCCGCGGCTTTCACGCCGACATCAATCTGGAACGCCTGGGCATGCCCATCCTGATCTTCGTGCGCCTCTCCATGTCCGGCCCGGAGTCGCTGGTGCGCGCCTTTCAGCAGCAGGCGAAAAACTGGGAGGAGGTACTCGAGTGCCATCGTGTCACTGGCTCAGACTCCTTCATCGTGAAGGCTCGTGTGGTCTCGGTGGAACATCTTGAGATATTTCTCGACGACCTCGGCCACTATGGAACCACATCCACAGCCACAGTCCTCTCATCGCCTGTGCTGCAACGCGTCATTACCGAAAAGATTGTCGAGCGGTTTCATCGACGCAAATGAGCGGGCTCACTTCGCCTTCCACTCATTTCCATCTGCGCTCACCCACACTTTGCCACTATCCGTCTCGATCTCAAAGACTCCGGCCGGCGCCTTGGTTCCGGAAACCGCCCCCGCGCTATATTCATCCACCTCATTTGCCTTACTCAGCGGGCCGTCGACATTCTTTCCCGCCTGTCCTGCTTGTAGAACACCGCTCGCCTTCGACGCAGTGTCCCGGAAACGAACCAGAACGGCGCGACCAGTCCATGTCGCCTTGACAGCTTCCCAATTCGGCTCCGCATTTTTGCGCAGAAATACCACGCCACCCGCGTCAATTGCCAGCGTCCGATGCTGTCCCGTTGCAACGGACAGCACCGTGAGCCCGCTGGGGAGTTTCAATGGGGTCACTTTGAGCGCGAACACGGGCGCAGCCGATTGCCTTTTGGCCGCGACAGAGCCCGCCCGCGACACTCCTCGTGGGGCGAATTCCGCCGTCTCTTGATCGGTCATCGACACTGCAGGAGTGCTCTGCACAACCTCTGCGGCGCTAGCTTTTTTGGCATCCACGGAATTGGCATCCGTAGACATGAACGAACCCGCGGCAGCGGCGCTCGGCGCCTGTGGGCTCGGGGCCGCTTGCTGTTGGCCGCTCCAAGTCTGCTGCATCTGTGGCGCAGGTCCGTGGACAGACGGAGACTGCATTGCCGACCCATGGAATACCGCTCCTGAACGCGAAACAGCCCCATCTAACTTATCGTTCGCAACATCAGCCGCGCCAACCTCTGCATGAGGCGCCGGCGCAGACGGAGCCGGTGGGGGAATGGCCCTCAACTCGGCAAGCGCATTTGCAGACAGCGTCTTCTTTTCAAATTGTCTGGCTGAGACAGTGGAGGCTGGCGGAGTTCCAATCGAACTTCCCGCGCCCTTTCCTGCGTCCACCTGAATCTTCGGCTGCGGCTCAACCTTGGCCATTTCCTGTTCACGCCGCGGGCCTGATTGCGAATTGGGCTCACCGTGTTTGAACTGAACCACAACCGCGACCCCCACAACCGCCGCCAACGCCGCTGCCGGGACCCACGCAACCCGCCAGCCCTTAAACCACGAACTGATTCGACCCCCATCTTTTTGAACAGCGGCCGGCTCACTCGAAAAAGCGCCCGCTGTTTCCACCTCTCCAGCCGCCTCCTGCGCAAGATAAATTACCTGCCGGCAACGGCCGCATGTTGCAAGATGGGCTAAAATCTGTCCGCGTTCCCGCTCCGGAAGAGCCTGCTCCACAAAGGCGTTTAAGCTCTCCGCGTCTGGGTGAAGATCGAGTTGGGAAGTTGAATTCATGATGCGGCCTTCTCTTGGAACGCGTCCGATTGAGAACTTTGCAGTAGTTTCCTCAGATTCAGGTCCAGGTCGCGCGGATCGGCTCCCATCGCTTCTTCAGCCGCGCGCCTGCTCAGTCCCATCCCCTCAAGATTCTTGAGAACTTGCTTCCGCAGTTCGCCCGTCGCCCTTCGCAGTTTGCGGCTGATGGTCGCTTCATGCACGCTGAGCAATTTTCCAATCTGCAGCAAAGTTCGCCCGTCGAGATAATAAGCAGCCAACAGAAATCGCTCCTCCGCTGCTTGCTGCACGAGCGCCCCTTCGACAGCTTTTCCCAGCAGCGCCAGTTCGCCCGAAGCTTTCACGGACTCGGGTGCTGTTGCCGGCGTGTCAAATTCTTCCAGCGGTTCTTCTCGATGGCTGCGTCGGTAGTGGTCCACATGGCGCTGCGCAAGAGTCGTCCTCAGCCACCCGATCAGCGAGCCTCTTCCTTGATAGGAATCCAGCGGACAGCGTCTCTCCCCATCTCGCGTCTTCAAGCCGTAGAGTTCCGCATAAAGAGAATCTGCCAGCTCACGGCCAAGTGTTTCGCTACCGCTGATTGCAATAGCTGCGCGTTCCAGCGGATGGTGATACAAGGCCACGAAATGTTCCCATGCGCGCTCGTGCCCCCTCGCGCAGGCGCGCGCAAGAACCAAATCGGCGAGACGTAGATTGCTGAAGAAATCTGCCTGCTGTTGCCGCGATGCAACCGCTCCCGCCGCCAGCCCATAATTACGGGAAGTCCCCACCCGCAGCAGAATCTCCGCAAACTCCCCTCGCTCCAGCCCGTATGCCGCTGCATCGCACGCTCGCCAAAATTCCTCAAGCAAAGTCGGATCAACCGCGCCCGCCACAGTTGCGACACCTGTCGCAAGCAAATTCTCCACGGATTGGGATGGCGTAATCCCCACGCCTCAAGATACGCCAAAAGACCCCCTGCAAAAAATCGTGCAAGAAGCTCAGCAGACTCCGTTCATGGATCACAAGCCGGTAGGTTTTCAGTCCGGCAAAGGAGAGTCATGAGAATTCTGGGCACATTCACGCTGGCAGCAGCGTTTCTGTTTGCGCTGGCCGCTGCTGAGCGGCAATACGCAGTCCACGCGGCTGGCGGGCCGCTTGAGCCGGCAAATGATTCCTACCGGGTGCTCGCGCCAATCGAAAGCGGCAATCTCCTGCTCTACCCTGTCGTCCGCACAGGCGCCAGGTCTTCCGGAGATAGCCCGTTCATCACCCTCGACGAGGGAATCAAGAATGGCGAAGTTGAAGTCACTGAAGCGGGACGAGTACATGGGCTGGTCAGGCCTCGCGGTGGCACACCTCCCTTTCAGAGCGAACGCTATCGCGGAGACCAGGTGAATACTCTCGTCCTCGTCAACAACTCACGGCAGCCCCTCCTGCTGTTGGCGGGAGAAATCGTCACCGGTGGCAAGCAGGACCGCGTCATCGCCAAAGACCGCATTGTTCCGGCCGGTGGTGATCCCATCGACCTCTCCGTCTTCTGCATTGAACCTGGCCGTTGGACTGAGAGTTCCGCAACCTTCGGTGGCGCCGCAAAATCGTCTACCAACAGCTTCATGGTGCAGCCAACAGTACGCGAGAAAGCAATGGTTTCAAAAGATCAGCAGCAGGTTTGGGACTCCGTGCATGGATCCATCGCCGGAATAATGGCCGCTGCACCTCTCGCTTCATCTGGGCCAGTTGGAGTCTACGATGGACCAATAACGACATCCCGCGCCCCCGCGACCACCAGCTATGCCAAGGTCATGCAAGAGAGCGAAGTCAGCAAGAAAGTAGATGAGGCCGCCGCACCGGTGATGAAGTCGCGGGACCAGGTCCTCGCCCAGCTTCGCCAGGAACACGCCATCGGCGTGGTGGTCGCCATCCGCGGAGAGTTGGTGTGGGCAGACATCTTTGCCGACACCGAGCTTCTCTCCCGCTATTGGACCAAGCTCGTCCGTTCCTACGCAGCCGAAAGCCTCACCACAGGTGAGACCCACCCTGCGCCCACAGTTGCCGATGCCCAGCACTTCCTCAACGCCCCGTCAACGGGCGCCGAAACCAGCGAAGGCGATGTGGGAGTGTATCGCTATCGAGAAATCAAGTCGCTCGGCACCGAGACTTTTGTGCTGGAATCGCTACTGCCTGGAACTGGCTACGATGTTCACATCAGCAAGCTCAAGCTCAGATCAGAAGATGGTCACGTCAAGCCGCAAATTTATCGCTGAATGGTGCGCACCCTCATTTCAGGCTGAATTGCGATGCCCCTCCATGGCGGTTTCCTTTCCACAAGGAAGCCGCCATGGGGACGAAGCGATACCATGAATCTTTGGAGCGAACGATGCCAAGGATTCTCGACGGCGCGGCCATCGCCGCCGCCATCAAACAGGAAGTCGCCGAAGAAGTAACGCTGCTGTCCCGCCAGGGCGTTCGGCCTGGGCTGGCTGCTGTGTTGGTGGGCCACGTGCCCGCTTCGGAAATCTACGTCCGCAGCAAAGTACAGACCTGTGCTGAACTCGGTATCTTCAGTGACCTCCTCACTCCGCCAGATACCGTCACCACCGAAGAGATGCTCGACCTGGTCGAAAGCCTCAATGATCGAGACGACATCGACGGCATCCTTATCCAATTACCGCTTCCCCCGCAAGTCGATGCAAAGGCCTTGCTCGATGCCGTCGATCCGGCCAAGGATGTTGACGGTTTTCACCCTGTCAATGCGGGCCGCTTGCTAGCCGGTCGACCTGCGCTGGCGCCTTGCACCCCGGCGGGGGTCATTGAGATTCTCAAACGTAGCAACCTCCCCATCGCCGGCCAGCACGCGGTCATTGTGGGTCGCAGCGACATCGTAGGCAAGCCGGCAGCCATGCTCCTACTCCACCAAAATGCTACGGTAACGATCTGCCATTCCAAAACACGCAACCTCGGAGATGTAACTCGAGAAGCCGACATTCTGGTTGCCGCTATCGGACGCCCTGGTTTCGTCACACCTGACATGGTCAAGCCGGGCGCAACCATCATCGACGTCGGCATCAATCGCATCACCACACGCCAGGAGTTCGACCTTTACTTCGCCGGAAACGCCAAGCGTGAAGCAGCCTTCGCCAAACGTGGCTCAACGGTTGTCGGCGATGTGCATCCCAAAGCATTCGAGCTCTCCGGTGCTTATACTCCCGTGCCCGGCGGGGTCGGTCCGCTCACCATCGCCATGCTGATGGCCAACACGGTGCGCGCCGCCAAAATGCGCAGAGGCCTGTAACCCATGCTTCGTGTCGGACTCACCGGCGGCCTCGGCAGCGGCAAGAGCACCGTTGCAGGCTATCTGCGTGAATTGGGCGCACAGATCATCGAGGCCGATCAACTGGGCCGCACGCTGATGGAACCCGGCCAGCAAGTTTATGCCGCGATCGTCAACGCATTCGGCCCTGAAGTTCTCGCCCCCGACGGCCATCTCAACCGCACCCGTCTCGCCGAATTGGCTTTTCAGGGCGGACGGCTCAACGAACTAAATGCCATCGTTCATCCCGCAGTCATCGCACTCCAACGCGAATGGATGGATGCCGTTTTTGCGCGCGATCCCGCGGCTGTAGCCGTAGTCGAGTCCGCGCTGATCTTCGAGGTACAGCGTGATGCCCGCGCCCGCGGTGAGAAGGAGAGTGTACTCGCTGACTGGCGTCGTCGCATCGACAGTATCGTGGTCGTCACTGCGCCCGACGAGCTCAAAATCGCCCGCTATGCCGCTCGGATCAGCCAATCGCCCACAGCCCGCTCCGCCGCCGAAGCTGACGCGCGGCTCCGCCTCTCCCACCAGATTCCCGACGCGGAAAAAGCTGTGCTTGCCGACTATGTTCTTGACAACACGGGAGATGAAGCCGCTCTTCGCACGCAGGTAGAAGCGCTGTGGCAACGCCTCAAGGCCGAGAGCAACAAATCTCCGCAAAACTTGTCTTTAGAATAGGATCAGGCAGCCACGCCCTCCCGATGGAACCAGGCCGTGCGCCAGCCGTATCTTCATGTCAGCGGTCAGTGAGCGTCTTTCTGCCGAGTGCGATGTTTTTCTGAGAGCCGGCCACTCATTGCTTTCATCTGTGTTGTAAGGAAGGTTGTTCGAGTTTACGAGCTATGAAGCATCTTCGCCCTGTACTCCTGGTCATCCTGTTGGTTGGTGGGTTTTGGTACCTCACCACGCATCTCCCTGCGCACCTGAACAAGATCAAGCTTTTGAATGTGCATGGCGCAGGTTCTCCGCTTGAGCTCACCGAGGCTCAGGCCGCGCCCGCGTACGACGCTGAAGAGCAGAACAATATCGCTGTCTATAAACGCGTGCTTCCCTCAGTGGTAAACATCACCTCCACCACCTTGGTCTTCAACTTCTTTTATGGAACGGTTCCTCAGCAGGGGCAGGGTTCGGGATTCGTCCTCGACAAGTCCGGACACGTGCTCACCAACTTCCACGTAGTTGAAGGCGCCAATCGCGGCATTGAAGTCACTCTCAGCAACAAGCGTCGCTACTCTGCCAAGGTTGTCGGCACCGATCGCCAACACGATCTTGCTCTTCTACAGATTGAAGCACCGAATCTCGAGCCGGTCATACTAGCCGACTCCAGCGAGCTGAACGTGGGCCAGAAGGTTTACGCCATCGGCAATCCCTTTGGCCTTGCCGGTACCATGACCCGCGGCATCATCAGTGCGATCCGTCCCATTCGCAGCGCGGATGGCGCGCCCATTGAGGACGCCATTCAAACGGATGCAGCCATCAACCCTGGCAATTCCGGTGGTCCTTTGCTTAACTCGCGCGGCGAAGTCATCGGCATTAACACCATGATCGCCTCCAACGGCGCCGACCAGAGTTCCGGCATCGGCTTTGCCATTCCCATCAACACTGCGAAAGCCGTACTCGCCGACCTCACCCGTTACGGACGTGTCAAGCGGCCCTCGCTGGGCATTGTTTCCTACGCAATTGGTCCCGATCTGGCGGGCCAAATGGGACTCGCGGCAGATCAGGGTGTTTTGATCCAGAAGGTTGTACCAGGCGGCGCTGCCGACCGCGCCGGTCTCCATGGCGGCCGCGAGCAGGCTTACGTTGGCAACACGCTCGTCATGCTCGGTGGCGACCTCATTGTTGCCATTGACGGTCAGGAAGTCACCGATCCCCAGGACATCAACGCCATCATGGAAAAACATCAGGCCGGCGACACCATCAGCGTCACCATCTATCGCGGACGGAAACAAATCACGCTCAAATTGATTTTGGGAGAGGCACACCAGGCTAACACTTAGCGGCAAATCGAGACGGCCAAATCTAATTTATTTATTCTCATTCCCCGTGAGCCGAAACGTGATGGTTCCCCAGAACAACCGCGCCCGCATCTGCACCGGCAGGTGCCGGTCATCGTCCGTATACCAGATCCAGATATTCCCGCGATTTTTCACCACACCGGCGTCTGCCGTAGGCTGCACGCGCAGCGTCTTGAACGTACCCAGCGTGGTCTTGATCTCTTCGCGGCCTTCCACCTTCATGATCACAGGAACCGTGTGCATCGCGTCCACCACCGGCAACACGAAGCTTTGCCCCAGCGCCATTGGTTGCGACGAGGCATAAAACACGCCGGTCAGCAGGTCGGTAAGGCACCCCGGAATCGGCACCTCAAGATGCTTGGTCTGCCCGGTCACCATGTTCTTTTCGTCTAGAATTGACTTCGCCTGCGCGTAATCCAGCTTCAGAGTCGAGTTGATCTGCCGCCGCCCCTCCACCGTCTGCTTGTCGAACTCGTACGTGCAGCCCTTCTCGCGGTCAAAGGTCGACTGGAACTTATCGCCCACGTGGAACAGCAAGTTGATGGCGCCCACAGTGTCTGCATTGGCAGTAATGCGTTCGCTGTTGCCCGTTGCCTCAAAGTGCAGCACCGCCGTCCCCGCCGGAAACACTCGCCAGTCCACGGAGTAGGTCAGCGTCTGTTTTTGCGGGAAAGTAAATCCGGGGCGAGGGGACGAAAGCGGGGCAACCTGCTGGCCGGGTGCCTGGCCCCGTGTCTGGCCGGTTCCCACGGCGGCCACGGCGAGAGCGCAAAGAATGAGTGCTGCGTGCAAGCGCGTCTTCACCGTTGGGCATGACTCCTTAACAATTGGACTTGTGCAGCGGAAAAATCGCTTATCGCAGCCCCTCATCGCACCCCATCGACGAGCGCAGCGACAGCAGGCCGCAGCAAGAGCAGGCTGAAGTATAGTAGAGCGGCCCCTATAGCTGCATTGTACTCGCGGTGCCGAAGGTAAAGCGAAACCGAGAAGGCACCGGAAGTGCTTTGACCCTTTGGATCGACCCCGGCGGTAAGCCTGGGTATCAGCCGCGGCACCCGCCGGCAATATTCGTCAAATTCAGGGAAAGTCGCCCGCAGAAATCGCTCCTCGGAAGCAATCACCGGAATATAAATTGCAGCAAAGCCAGCCGCGAGCATCACTGCAACCGGCCAACTGAGCAGTGCGACCGCAAAGCCCGCCGCAATCAGCATCGAGCCCAGGTAAAGCGGATTGCGGGTGTGCGCATACGGTCCCGTCTGGGTCAATTCGCGATTCTTCTTCACATAGCCCGCCGCATAGCCGCGCAGCCAAAGTCCCGGTATCACAAGGGTCAAGCTCCACGCCACCGCTACTGGGATCGGCGCGCGACGCCACAGTTCAAAAAGATAGAGCACCGCCGTCAGAAAACCCAGAGGCACGCGGATGCGCCGCGCCACCTTCTGCCAGCGCTCAATCCAATCCGGCCCCGAAGAACTATCTGCCGGGGTCATTTCGCTCGCACCTCGGCCAGCAGCTCATCCACCGCCCGCAGCACGTCTTCCGGCTGGATAGTCAGCAGTCCGGCTTCCGGCTCCTCACGGCGTGTGTGGTCACGCCGGCTCTCCAGGCTGCGCAGCACTTTGAATC